>DAOTXK010000345.1:0-5647 GCA_034435395.1 Anaerolineae bacterium
CGCGGGCGACAGGATGATCGTCGCGCCGTTCTCGCCCCGGAAGAAGTACCCACGGAAATCCGCGCCCAGCCGTGAGGGGACCCGCACCTCCTCGGGAGCCAGCCCATACTGTCCAGGAGACGGCCCGGGCGAGCAGACGGGGTGGGTCACGCCCCACATGGTGAGGAAACCCAACCCCGTCGGAACCAGGGTGACCACCAGAAGCAAAGCCGCCAGCACAAGCCCGATACGTCGCTGCCAGCGGCGCAACAGACGCGGTGGCGAGTGGGCAGACTCAGATCGCTTCATCACCCATCATATCGCTTGCCGAACTTATCGTGCAGAATATCCTTCAGTGTCGGGGCGCCGATCTCCTGTAATTCGTAGCGCACCCGCTGGTGGGGTTTATCGATGGTGATGATACGCCCCAGGTTTATCGGCGTGGCAATGAGGATCAGGTCGCACGGCGTGGCCCGGATGGTCGCCTCCAGATCGGCGCGCTGTTTGTCGCCGTAGCCCATCGCCGGCAGCAATGGCCCGGTGGACGGATACCTGGCGAACGTCTCCCGGATGGTATCCACCGCATAGGGGCGCGGATCGACGATCTCCGCCGCGCCGAAACGCCGGGCCGCCACCACCCCGGCCCCATAAGTCATCTCCCCGTGCGTCAGGGTTGGCCCGTCCTCGATCACCAGCACCCGCTTGCCCCGGATAGCGCCAGGGTCTTCAACCGTGATCGGTGACGCCGCCTCGATCACGACGGCCTCCGGCGCAGCCGCATACACATGGTCCCGCACAACAGCCACATCATCCGGGTCCGCCGTGTCGACCTTATTGATGATCACGACATCAGCCATGCGGAGATTGGTCTCCCCGGGATGATAGGTCAATTCATGGCCAGGGCGATGAGGGTCCACGACGACGATTTTAAGATCAGATTTGAAGAAGGGAAAGTCATTGTTGCCGCCATCCCACAAGACGATGTCCGCCTCCTGCTCCGCCTGGCGCAGGATCGCCTCGTAGTCCACACCGGCGTAAACCACCACACCACGATCGAGGTGAGGCTCATACTCCTCGCGCTCCTCGATAGTCACGTGGTTCCGGTCCAGGTCTTCAAAGGTCGCAAAGCGCTGCACCACCTGCTTCGTCAGATCGCCGTAAGGCATCGGATGGCGCACCGCAGCCACGGTGTACCCCATGGTGCGCAAGATATCGCTGACGCGGCGGGTGGTCTGGCTCTTGCCGCTGCCGGTGCGTACCGCGCACACGCTCACCACCGGCTTGCTGCTGGCCACCTGTGTACTCCAGGGACCCATCAGGCGGTAGTCCGCCCCTGCCGCCAACACAATGCTGGCCCGGTGCATAACGTAGGTGTGCGACACATCCGAATAGGCAAAAACCACCTCGGCAACATCATGGTCCCGAATCAACCGGGCCAGGTCTTCCTCTGGCAGGATGGGAATGCCATCAGGATACAGCTCGCCGGCCAACACCGCCGGATACGTCCGATCCTCAATGTCAGGAATCTGGGTCGCAGTGAAGGCGATCACTTCATACTGCGCGTTGCCGCGGAAATAGACATTGAAGTTGTGGAAATCGCGCCCCGCCGCGCCCATGATGATCACCCGTTTGCGTGCCATGTGGTCGTTTACTCCTCTGTCTGCAAAGCCTATACAACAATGAAAAGGGCGCACTAATTGTGCACCCAGACCAACAAATTGACAACAAACGTTGGGTATATTGCCTAAGTCAGGCCGTCAGTTGTCGAATCCTCCCTGTCGATAGGCGATGCCGCTGAGCACAATGCTCAACGCATACAGCGCCAGCAATGGCCCCATCACCAGCGTCATGTTGAAGGGATCAATCGTCGGCGTGATCAGGGCCGCCAGGACCGCCGCCCCCACCACGGCCACCCGCCAGTTCCGCCGCAGCGCGCCCGGACCAACCAGCCCCATCCGGGAGAGGAGGTAGAAGATCAGGGGCATCTCGAAGCTCAACCCGATCCAAAACAGCAGCGAGGTCACAAACGCCACATACTGGTCGGCGGTCCACCCGACTTCGAAAATATCGCTCTGGAATTCGCTCAGAAAACGGAGCGCGGCTGGCATCAGAATAAACCAGGCGAAAGCCACCCCCGTCAAAAACAACATGGTGGTCGGCAGCAACGACCACCTCACCACGCGCCGCTCTTTGCGAGTCAGCCCTGGGGCGACGAACATCCAGAGCTGCCAGGTGATCCAGGGAGAGCCGATGATCGCCCCGGACAGCAATGCCACCCGGAAGTAAGTGACCACACCTTCCGTTGGCCCAAGCGTCTGCAATCGCTCGCCAAACGGCGTCGTCAGGTATTCCAGGATGAAACCCGCAAACGCCAGCGAAAGGCCGGTGGTCACGGCCAGACCGAGCAACGCCCGGATCAACCGGTCCCGCAGCTCGGCCAGATGATCCAGAAATCCCATCATCGCCGCTTCTTCGGCGGGGTCCCGTTCCGGCGGCTCGTACTTGGGCGGTTTCTTAACAGGCTTGGCCGGCTTTAATTGGGTGTCCATGCGTCATAACGTCCAGGTACGTTTTCCGCCGGGCCGGACGAATCGGAGGACTCTTCCTGGGCGATTGCTGCCGTCCCATCATCCCTGGTGGCGGCCCCGGTGCTATCAGCAACCCCGGCGGGTGTGGCTTCAGCCCGGGTATCGGGGGAGGAGGCTTCTTTGACTTCCTGAATGACGTTCTCCACCGGTTTGAGGGCGTCTTCCACCGGCTTCTTCATCTCGTCAACGAGCTTATCCAGCGGGTTGGCCTTACGCAGCGCCCGTGGCTTGGTGAGCTCCTGTAACGTATCCACCACCTCAGGCTCGAGGCCCGCCTGCTCAAGTTCTCTCTTCAGGATCGCTGAGGTTTCCGCCCACATCGCCCGCAGCTTGGCCACATACTGGCCAGCAACGTACGCCCACCGCATCATCCGTTTGGGTCCGGCCACCACCAACATGAGCAGGAAAATAATCAGCAGTTCGGCAGCGCCAATGCCAAAAATGTTCATAGCTCTGTACCCACGTCCTGGTTGGAAAACATCGCCTTCACCCCTGCGGCGTTGTCGGCCAGGCTCCCCAGCACCCCATTCACAAACCGCGGTGAAGTATCCGAACCATAGATCTTGGCCAGTTCAACGGCTTCGTTAATCGCCACGCGCAGCGGCGCTGTCCTGGAGATCGCGATCTCCAGAATCGCCATCCGCAGGATATTGCGGTCGATGATGGCCATCTGGTCGACCGGCCACTCTGGTGCATAGTGCTGAATCAACTCATCGAGAGCTTCCCGGTGGGCCAGCACACCGTTGACCAGTTGATAGGCAAAGGGCCGCGTGCTCTCCGGCAACGGATCGGCTTCCAGCAGGTTGGATAACACACCCGACACCTCATGGCCGGTACAGTCAATTTCATACAGGGCCTGGAGGGCGATGATCCTCGCCTGTCGCCGTGCTCCCAACATCAGTCTTCACCCTTCGGTGGGCGGTTCAAACACGACATCCTCGATATGGACGTTAACCGCCTTGATCTGCATGCCGACTATCTGGCGTATGGCGCGGGCAACCTCCTGCTGAACGGCATGGCTCACCTCGCGCATGTTGACGCTGGCCTGAGTCACGATATACAGGTCCACCGTGACCGTCTGCCCATCGACCAGAATCTGCACCCCTTCCGCTGCTGGCGTGCGCCGCCAGAGTCGATCCACGCCACCGGGTACGGGGGCCATCCGCGCCACACCTTCCACCTGCAGGGCCGAGAGCCGCGCGATCGTCAACAGCACATCCGACGACACCGTCACTCGGTCATCAGGATTCCGGGGGACCACCATGCCGTTCCATCCCTTGTGCTCTCACCTATCACTCTACCCCATTACCAGGCCGCCGTCCACTGATAACACCTGGCCGGTGATATATCCGGCCCTATCGGAGGCCAAGAAAGCCACGGCATAAGCCACATCTTCCTCCGTTACCCAGCGGCCCAGGGGAATGGCTTCTTTCAGCCGGTTGAGCAGTTGCTCCGGCAGGCCAGAGGTGAGATCGGTGGGTACGTACCCCGGCGCAACCGCGTTGACCGTGATATTGCGGGAAGCAGCCTCGCGGGCCAGGGCCTTGGTCAGGCCGATCACACCCGCCTTGCTGGCGCTGTAGTTGGTCTGTCCTTCCTGCCCGGCGATGCCGCTCACACTGGCGATGTTAATAATCCGCCCGTAACGGTTTTTCATCATGGGCCGGAAAACGGCCTTGCAGCAGTTCCAGGCGCTTTTGAGATTGGTGTTGATGACGATATCCCACTCTTCTTCTTTCATCCGCATGATCAACGTGTCCCGCGTGGTCCCCGCGTTGTTGACCAGGATATCCACTTTGCCATAAGCATCGGTCGCCGCCTGGATCAGCGCCGTCGCCTGCTCCAGGTTACTCACGTCCGCCTGGACCATCTGCGCCGTGCCGCCGTCCCTGACGATCTGGCTGACCACTTCCTCGGCAGCGCCAGCCGAATGGTGGTAATTAACGACCACCGTCGCTCCCTGGCGGGCCAGTTCAAGGGCAATGGCCCGGCCAATGCCTCGACTCGCCCCCGTGACAACCGCTACCCGGTCAGCCAATGGCGTCATCCTGATTCTCCCTCATCTGACTCTCCGATTGACCAGCTAATGATAACCAGCGGCTATGGCGTGTCAAGTAAAGGGAACGCGGTTCGGGCGACGGCACTGAATCGGCAGCCGCGACTGCCTACGGCGCGGCCAAGCTCACCTGATCAAAATAAAAATCATTATGCTGCAAGGCCCACAGATTCCGCCCGCGCAAAAAGAGAGTCATGGCCGGACCCTGCGCCATCACAAGAGGGGTGGATAAATACACGAAAGTGTCGTAGGCGTAGACCGTCTGCCAGACCACCTGGGGACTGAGCGGATCAACCCCGCCTGCCGGATCAAGACCCAGTGCCATCTCGCAGTTCAACTGGTCGTCGCGTGTCTCCAACTGGCTTCGATAGGGATTGGAACTATCACTGGCGCACCAGCTATGCACCCAGGCACTCAACACATACCGCACGCCCGAAGTCACCTGCACACGCTGCAAGTACCCGCCGGCGCAAATCCCATATGTGCAGAAGAACCGCGCCGCCTGCCCTTCCCCATGGACGCGCGGTGGATCCAGCCAGGGGCCGCTGCTGGGGATAACCGAGTACTCCGGACGCTTATAGGTCAGTCCCGGATAGTCAACGACCGGACAAGGCCCCGTCGTGCCCAACTGCTGGTAGAGCTGGCAGTCCACCGGTCCTGTCCGCCACCAGGCCGTCCACCCCTGCGGAACCACCACTTCCATCGCGCCCTGCTCAGCCGCCCCTCCCTCGAAACCGGGATTGACCGGCGTGCGCGGCAGGTCGGATACCGCCACCGCCGCCGGAATCGGCAACGGACTGACTCGCCCGGCGGGGGTATACAGCAACGCCGCGACCGGGGTCCCAGGAACCGGCGTGGTTATCAGGCGCGGCGGTGACGCGGGAGCCGTTGAAGATGGCCTGGTGGGCGGCACCGTTGGCGGGACAGGAGTCGGAGTAGCAGAGGGCGTGGAGGTGGGGACGACGGGGGAGGCCGTGGGAATCGGCGTGGCGGTGGGCGGCAGGTGAGTGGGGGTGGGTGTCCC
>DAOTXK010000346.1:0-11697 GCA_034435395.1 Anaerolineae bacterium
GATCCGCCGGACTTAATCGAGACCACCCTCCAGACGACGCTGGGCGAGGGCGGCTGGTACACCTTCCCCGACGTGCCTCACCAGCCGCAGCGCGCCTACCTGCTGTCCCTCCAGGTGGACGACGTGTTCTTCAGCAGCACGGTCTACCTGCTGGAGAATCCGGCGGAGCCGGTCCTTGACACGACCGTCGAGGTTTTTGACATCACCGACGACCCCGCGGTGGTGGCTGTCACCGCCGGGGTGATGCGCGTCACCTTCTCCTCGATCGGCATGGAAGTGGTCGAAGTGCTCAGCGTGGCCAACAACTCCGACCGGCTGTTCCTGACCGGCGAGACGGCCCGCCAGAATCAGCGGGTGGCGCTGCGCATCCCTCTGCCGCCCGGCGCGGGGGGCGTCGGCTTTGAGCCGGGGATGCAGGGCACACGCTTCCTGCTCAGCGAGGACGGCACCGCCGTCCTGGACACGCAGCCGTTGCGCCCCGGCTCGGATGACATTTTCCTCAGCTACTTCATCCCCTACCGGGACGGCGCGATCATCGAGCAAGAATTCCCGTATGCGGTCACGGGGCCATTCCACCTGTTGATCGAAGCGGATCAGGTGGCGCTGGAGAGCGCCCTGTTCACCGGGGGCGGCGAGCGGGTGGACATGGGCGGGCGGCCCTTTGAGGTCTATGTGGCCGACCTGAACCTGCCGCCCGGTGAGGCGATCCGCTACACCATCACCGGCGTCCCGGCAGTCATCGCCGCCAGCGGGCAGGCCCCGTCAGGTGGCGAGGGCGGGCTTTCGCCGCTGGTCCTGATCCTGGTGATCGTCGGGTTGTTGTTCGTCGGGGCGGGGGGTTTCATGTTCCTGCTGCGGCGGGAGGGGGCGGACCCGACTCAGCGAGCCATCGACGGGTTGTTAGATCAGATCGCTCGGCTGGACGACCAGCACGAGCGCGGGATGGTGCCCCACGACTACTACGGGCGCAAGCGGGCCGAACTCAAAGCCCAACTGGCCGAGTTGATGCGCCAGCAGCAGAGCGGCGATCACGACGAGGAGGACGACGGCACCGCATGATTGAGGTGGTCGGTCTGGTCAAGGCGTTTGGCCTGCTGCCCGTGCTGCGCGGCCTGGACCTGAGCGTGCCGCGCGGCCCGGTCCTGGCGCGGCGGGGGCCAAATGGCTCCGGCAAGACGACGTTGATGCGCATCCTGGCCGCGCTCAGCAAGCCCACCGCCGGGCGGGTGACCATCGGCGGCTGGGAATTGCCGCGCGAGGCGGCGGCGGTGCGGGCGCAACTGGGCGTGGTCGCCCACCTGCCTCTGCTCTATGATGGGCTGACGGCGGCGGAGAACCTGGCCTTTTACGCCCGGTTGTACGGCCTGCCGCCGGCAGAGCGCCCGGCGCGCATCCAGGCCGGGCTGGAGCGGGTGGGGCTGGCGGCGCGGGCGGATGACCTGGTGCGCACCTTCTCGCGGGGCATGCAGCAGCGGCTGGCGATCGCGCGCGCCATCCTGCACCAGCCGCACGTGCTGCTGTTCGACGAGCCGTATACCGGGCTGGATCAGGACGCGGCGGCCATGCTCGACGATCTGCTGGGCGAGATCGCCCGGAATGGACACACTATCGTCATGACGACGCATGATTTGACCCGCGCCCTGGCCCTGAGCACGCATGTGGCGATCCTGAGCCGGGGCCAGATCGGCTACCACAGCCGGAGCGTCGATATCCGCCCGGACGAGTTCCCGGCGCTCTATGCCCGCGTGACCGGCGCGGCTGCCGCCCGGTGAAGGGACTGCGGCGATGAGCGAGTCGGCGCGCCCGACCGTTACCAGGCCGGAAACCGCCCCCATTCGAGTCAGGGTGGGATTGCTGCGGGCGACGCTGGCCATCACGGCCAAGGACCTGCGGGCTGAGCTGCGTGGGCGCGAGCTGATCAACGCCATGCTGCTATTTTCGGTGCTGGCGGTGCTGATCTTCAGCTTTGCGCTGGAGCTGGACCGCGAGGCCCGCGAAACCGCCATCGCCGGGATTTTTTGGGTCACGGTGGTTTTCGCCGGGATGTTGGGCCTCAACCGCAGCCTGGCCGCCGAGAAAGACCGGGGCAACCTGGATGCGTTGTTGCTGGCGCCCATCGATCGCGGCGCGCTGTTCTTCGGCAAGATGCTCAGCAACCTGATCTACATGCTGATCGTGGCGGCCCTGCTGATGCTGCTGGTCACGGTGCTGTTTGACGTATCGCTGTTCCGGCCCTGGCTGGTGGCCGTCATCCTGCTGGGCACGGTGGGTTTTGCGGCGGTCGGCACGCTGCTCTCCAGCATGGCCGTGCACACCCGCGCCCGCGAGACCATGCTGCCCATTCTGCTGCTGCCGGTCAGCCTGCCGATCATCCTCAGCGCCGTGCGGGCTACCACCGCCATCCTGACGGGCGTTCCCCAGGAAGACTGGATCGCCTGTCCGCAACTGCTACTGGCTGCCGATGTGGTGTTGCTGGCGCTGGCCTATATTCTGTTCGATTTTGTGGTGGAAGAGTGATTTTTCGTCAGCCGTATCGTTTGTCGCGTGGGAAGAAAGGACGTTAACCATGACCGAAACAACGCTCCCCGCCCAGAGCCGGGTGTTGCGGACGCTGACCGTGGTCGCCGCCCTGATGTTCGTCGCGGCGCTGGCCATGGCCCTGTTTTACGCGCCGACCGACCAGCAGGGGCAGGTTCAGCGCATTTTTTATATGCATCTGGGATCGTTTATGGGCGGCGCGCTGGCCTTCCTGGTCGGCGCGGTGGCCAGCGTGGGGTATCTGGTCCGGCGGGACCCCAGGTGGGATACGCTGGCCCTGGCGTCGATCGAAGTCGGGCTGGTGCTGAGTGGCTTCAACATCGTCAGCGGCGCGATCTGGGCGCGCCCGATCTGGAATACCTGGTGGACCTGGGACCCTCGCCTGACCTCGGCGGCCATCATGTGGCTGGCCTACGCCGCTTACCTGATGCTGCGCAACGGCCTGGAAGACCCGGACCGCCGCGCGCGCTTCGCCGCCGTGTACGGCATCGTGGCGTTCAGCAGCGTGATCTTCACCACCGTCATCACCCGCGTGCGCCCGGATACCATTCATCCAGTGGTGGTCGGCCCCAGCCCGCAGAATGCCCAGGGCAGCTTCGAGGTGCGCAACAGCGCCATGATCATCACACTGGTCTTCAACATCCTGACGTTTATCGTGCTCTCGATCACGCTGACCTGGCACCGTGTCCGGCTGGAGAACTTCGCCCGGCGCGTGCACGCCCTGAAGATGCGGGTGCTGACGCAGTAACCTGCCTGGAACCCAAAAAGGATCAAACCATGTTGCTGCAAGAAACCGGAATCCCTGACAACCTGGCCTATCTGGTGCTCGGCCTGGGTGCTCTGTTCGTCATTCTCGGTGGCTGGGTGGGCAGCTACTTCTGGCGGCTGCGCAACCTGCGCCGGGATATGGCCTTTCTGGAGCGGATGACTGAGGAGGAGCGCCTCCCGGCGTCCCCGGTGGCGGAGTCCGCCGGTACGGACGCAGAGAATGCGGGGGCGCCCAGCGCCCAGCCCACCTGACCGGTGCGTGGCCCGATAGCGAGTTTTGGGGGGATGCCTGGGTGGTCGCGCCGGGGTTTGCCGCGTGGCGGCCTGCCGGAATGTTAGGAAATCTTTACTTTCGTAAGGAAATCCTGATATCTGGCGGAAGGGGCGACTATTGAACCGGGTAATAATTTGTTGTGGGCGCGCATTTTGCATAGAATGACAGTGCACAGTTAGCAAGTTGTACGAGTGTTATCTTAGCGTGCAGGAGAAGACGATGCGCAGACTGGCTGTTCTCGTAACCCTACTGGCCATGCTGGTGACCGCCGTATCCGCTTTGGCGCAGGGCGACACAGGCGATGTGGCCCTGGTTCGTGTGGCTCACTTTGTGCCCGGCACCGATGTGGTTGATGTCTTCGTGGATGGTGTGCTGAGCGACGTTCAGGGGCTGGACTTTGGCGAGGTGTCCGGCTGGGTGGAGCTGGCCGCTGGCTCCCACGACTTTGCGGTGGCACCGGCGGGGGGCACGCTGGCCGATGCCGTGCTCACCCTGGAAGGCGTGGACCTGGCGGCTGACGACTGGGTGACGGTGGCCGCCGTCGGCTCGCTGGAAGTTGGCAACGCGTTCCTGCAACCCATCCTCGAGGATTTCAGCGAGATTCCGTTTGGCGAAACGCGCCTGACCGTCGTCCATGCGATTCCCAATGCCGGACCGGTCAACGTCCAGCTCGACGATGGCACGGTGCTGATTCAGACGCTGGCCTTCCCGCAGACGTTGGGGGAGAACGATGGCGCGGTCTCGGTGGACCTGGTGGCCGGCCCGCGCACCATCCAGATCACGCCCTTCGACGATCCGGCGACGATCTTGTTCACGCTGGATAATGTGATGCTGGCTTCCGGCAAGAACAACCTGGTGGCTCTGGCGGGCCTGGCGGCCAACGCCGTGACCGTGTTCGTCCCGACCGATCCGACCCATGTGATGGTTGCGGGGGCGGAGGAAGAGGTGGTCGAGACGGGCGAGGGGCCGGTGCAGGTGCGGGTGGCCCACTTTGCCCCCGGCGCGGGTGAGGTTGATGTGTATGCCAACGGTGAACTGAGCGACGTTCAGGGCCTCCTGTTCGGCGAGGTGACGGACTGGTTTGAGCTGCCCGCCGGTTATTACGACATCGCCATCGCCCCGGTGGGGACTTCGCTGGAGGATGCCGTGATCGAGGCGACCGTGCCCCTGATCGCCGATGAGTGGATGACGGTCGTGGCCTACGGCTCGGTGGAGCTGGGGGCGGCGGATGTCGAGGCCATCGTGGACGACTTCAGCCCGCTGGATACCGGCATGACTCGCCTCTCCGTCTTCCACGGCATTCCCAATGCTGGTCCGGTCAACGTCCAACTGAGTGACGGCACGGTTTTGATCCAGACCATCGGCTTTCCTGGCTCATTGGACGACAATAATGGCCAGGAGACAGTGGACATCGTGGCCGGGCCGCACACGATCCAGATCACACCCTACGATGATCCGGCAACCGTGCTCTTTGAGTTCGCGGACATGCCACTCTCGGCGGGTATGCACTATCATATCGCGGTGGTCGGTCTGGCGGGTGATGCGGTGACGGTCGTCACCTCCACGCCGGTGGAATGAGGGCTGGCAGGCATCGAAGCCTCTTACCTGACAACCCTGGCGAGGTCGGGGAAACCCGGCCTCGTTCAGTTTTCAGGGATGGTCTACAGGGGGAGGTCCTGTTATACTGCGGGCCATGACTCCGATGCATATGCGATTTTTCCGGGTCGGCCTGGCGCTTGGGTTGGCGATATTGACCGGCTGCAACGGGATCATGCCAGCCGTTGAGGAAGCGACGCCAACGCCATCCCCGACGGTCACCCCTGGCGGCATGATCCTGATGTGGCTGCCCACCGAGCCGCCGCCACCGACTCCCACGCCCACTCCACTGGCCGCTACCCCCGCCTACCTGCTGACGGCGCTGCCCCCTGATACCGGGAACCTGGTGGCCTGCCCCCAGCCCGACAATCCCTTCCCGCCGGAGACCCCGGTCAGCTACGGCCAGTACGCGACGACCATCAACAACTTCCTGTCGGCGGGGGGATCGCTGGCGGCGCTGGCGGCATTGTTGCGCGGGTGGGGGGCGGTGGGGGAGGACTTCGGTCTGGTGACCGATTCCTATGATCTGACGGGCGATGGCGTCTACGACGTGGTCGCCATCATCGCCGACCCGTTTAATGCCGGGGTAGCGCCCATCCCCGGCCAGTTGCTGGTCTTCGGCTGCCATCAGGACGACTACCGCCTGCTGTATACCTCGGATTACGGCCCCGGCTTCGGCATGCCGTCCATCCTGTACGTGGGTGACATGAACGCCGATGTCACGCCGGAACTGGTACTGTTCCAGCAACGATGCCAGGGCGGGTCGTGCGTGCAGACGGCCCAGGTGCTCACCTGGAGCGCCCCGAACGACGGCTTTATCGCCCTGAACGTGGACACGGTGGGAGCGCCGGACGGCCGCTTTGCCATCCAGGACCTGGACGGCGACGGCGTGCTGGAACTGATGATCACGGGGGGAGGGATTTCCACCGATATCAGCGCCGGGCCGCCCCGCAGTTCGACCACCATCTGGGACTGGAACGGCCTCAACTACGTCCGCGCCGTGACGCAGCTTGACCCGCCGCTGTATCGCATTCACGTGATCCACGACGCCGATCGCGCCCTGGAGCGCGGCGACGCCGGGGAGGCGATCCGGCTGTACCGCGAGGCGCTGGACAATCCCCGCCTGGGCACCTGGCAGGTGCCCAACGAGGCGGCCATGTTGCGGGGATATGCCCACTACCGGCTGATCGTAGCCTATGCTTACCTGGAAAACGACGCTGCCGCGCTGGAAACCCACACGGCCCTGTTGGCCGAAAATCCGCCGGGGACGCCCGGCTATGGGTATGCGGCGTTGGGGGATGCCTTCTGGCGGGCATTTCAATCCTCCGGGCACAACATGCACACCGGCTGCCTGGCCGCCGCGGAAGCCGCCGCCACCTACCCGCAAACCGTGCTCTTCCTGAACAGTTACGGCCCGGCCAACCGCACGTACCAGATTCCCGATCTGTGCCCGTTTTAACAAGGAATTGGTTGCATGTCCGGTGGAAGTAAACGTGAGCAGATGCGCTATGATGAGGTCATCTTGGCAGTGTTTAGCCGTCTCATCGAGCGGTACGGACAAGGATCGACCCGTCTGGAATTTGACAAGGGCTTCCTTGACCATGTTGCCAATGAACTTGATATCAAGAACGTTCCTGATATTCTCTATTCTTAGTTCGGGTAGGCGGGCGTTTCCACAGCCCATTCTTGAACTCGGAAACTGGACGGTTGTGGGACAAGGTAAGGGAAAGTACGCTTTTGTAAAGCTTGAGGGCAGGATGGAATTTGATCTGCCTCTGGACCTTGAGGTAACACGGATACCTGACGCGACCCCCGATGTTGTTCTCAGGTATGCAAAAGGTGATGAGCAGAGTGTGTTAGTCCAGATACGCTACAATCGGCTTGTTGACGTGTTTACGGGCTTAACCGCTTATCATCTCCAGTCGCACGTTCGCGCCTATATTGATGGATTAGGGCAGATTGAGATTGATGATCTGTATCTGGCCGTCAATACTGACGGTCAGTGGTTCTGTATACCCATTGAGGCCAAATCTCCCGGGCCAGGGGAACAATTGGGGCGCGCTCAGATTGCTTCGATGGTGGCCTATGCCGAGCAGGAATTTGCCGGACTGCCAGTGCGGCCGATCGGCGTCAAGATGATTGAAGATGGCTCTATCTTTTTTGTTGAGTTTTCCGATTCTTCTGATCCGTCGGAGCTTAAGACGCGTTTCTATAAGCGTTATCAGTTGGCGCGTGACGCCTAGAAGGGTTATCCGGGCCACCTGAAAATCACGATTTCCTCACGGATTTGAATGCCTGTGGCCGTGGCTAAACGAGTGCGCCAGAGATCGATACGTTCGACCTTGTATCCGCAATACTCAGCAATTTCGGCCAGTAGTTCCCCGGTTCGGATGGTGATCCGGAAGAAGGACTCCTGATCGCCCACGACATAGGCGCACAACGCGCCGGGCGCGAGAACTTGCTTGAGCGCCGTAAGATGCCGATGCATCCCTCCGAAATAGAGCCTGACCACGCGGTGATATTGTTTCTCGAATCCGGAGGTTTTTCCTAATTCCTGACGCCGGGCTTCAATCTGATCGGCCAGGTGTTGGACTGATGAAAACTGCTTGGCCCACTCATCATCGCTGTCCGACGCATATACATTGCGTGAATTACTGCGCAGCAATTGCTTTTTGATCTGCCGCAGTTCGCGACCATCCTTGATAAACCCCAGTACGACACTTTCCAGGCGGGTGGTCCGAGTATAATCTTTCTCATTTGGGTAGGGGGGAGATGTAATGACGAAGTTGATTTTGGGCGTTTGAAAGGGAAAACGATCGCGCGCATCGTGAGGATACACCTGTACGTAGGGATGCGACAGGCCACGGATAGCCCGTAGATCAGCGGCCATTTGTTGGATGCGATGATACCATTTCCCCGCTACGTCTGCGTCGTGTATTTTGGCGCGCCTGACGCCAACTTCGGGCCCGAATTTCAGGTTGCTCGCCTCTGCCACCATGGTGGTAGCGAGGGCCAACTCCTGGTGCGGCGTCCATGACCTTGGGGTGGCGCGGATCAAATCCAGCATTTCTAACACGCGATGCAAAGGGCGCGGGCTGATTGAATGGGATAAGATCAGCCTCTGTTGTTCAGCATTCAAAGTTCTCAAACCGTCAATAGCTGCTGGCGATTGTGAAAACAAGGGCAGGTCGTCATAAAAGTCTAGCCCTTGTTCCGCAAAGCGTATATTCGCTTGCCTAAGGATTTTATGGCTGTGTTGTTCCAGAGCATCGGGTTCGATGTCCCACTGCGTCTTAACTGTGCTGGCGAAGTGAGCCATCGGATTGGCTTCGATTCCGATGGCCGGATAACCCAGCTTACGGGCTTCGACAATGGCCGTGCCGGTTCCACAAAACGGGTCTAAAACGGTCTGCCCCGGCCTGGCATTAAATTCATCAAGATACTCACGGACCAGATGCGGCGGAAAGGACAGGACGAACCGATACCAATCATGGATGCTTCGGTCACTGTCCATAAGCTGATTCGTAGAGGCAGAAGGTGTTTTTGCAGGTTCTGGCACAGTATGTTCTCGCTCTCTCTGTGGTCAAGATTATAGAACAGATGGACAATCTGACAAGTACGCCTGGCTTGAACATCCCAATGGAGGAAGATGTATGACTGATCTGCTGGCCTATTGCCGGGATCGCGCCGACGAGATGGTGGATCTGCTGAAGACGCTGATCGCATTTGAGTCCTTCAGCAGTGACAAGGCGGCGGTGGACCGTCTGGTGACGTTCCTGGAAGGGCGGTTGGCGGCGTTGGGCGCGGCTGTGGCGCGCGTCCCGCAGGACATGGTGGGCGACCTGCTGCTGGCCAAGTGGAACGACGGCGCGCCCGGCAGGCCGATCACGTTCCTCGTCCATTTGGATACCGTCTGGCCGGTCGGCACGCTGGCGGCGCGCCCCATCCGCATCGAAGACGGGCGACTCTATGGCCCCGGCGCGGTCGATATGAAGGCGGGGATCGCCGCCATGCTCAGCGCGATCCAGATTCTACAAGCGCGCGGCGAATTCCCGGAGCGGCCCATCTGGGCGCTGGCCACGACGGACGAGGAAATCGGCAGCGTCCACTCCGAGGAGCTGATCAGGGAGGTGGCGGCGCAGTCCGGGCTGTGTCTGGTGATGGAACCAGCCACGCCAGAGGGCGCGCTCAAGACGTGGCGCAAGGGCATCGCCACCTTCACCGTGCGGGCGGTGGGGCGGGCTTCCCATGCTGGCGGCGCGCCGGAAGCGGGCATCAACGCCGTGGTGGAGCTGGCTCACCAGATCGTCAAACTGCACGGCCTGAACGATCTGCCCCACGGCACATCCGTCTCAGTGACGATGGTCAGCGGCGGGCACGCCGGCAACGTGATCCCCGACCGCGCCGAAGCCCACGTGGACGCCCGTTACCTGACCGGGGAAGTGGGCCAGCGCCTCGCTGAGCAGATCCAAAAGCTGCATCCCGTGCTGCCGGGGGCGCAGCTGGTCGTGGAGAGCCGGGAGCGCCGCCCGCCCCTGGAACGCGATGAGCAGATGCAGCGGACCTTCCGGCAGGCCCAGGCGATAGGGGAAAAGCTGGGGCTGGCGGTGCGGGAAGGCGGCAGCGGCGGCGGCTCCGACGGCAACCTGACGGCCTCGCTGGGCGTCCCCACGCTGGATGGCCTGGGGCCGACCGGGGACGGTCTGCACGCCGAGCACGAGCACGTGCTGCTCAGCAGCCTGCCGGAGCGGACGGCGCTGGTCGCCGCGCTGCTCCGGGAGTGGAAGATGTAAGGCTTCCGACGTTCGCCTCTGTGAGGCGTTATGGGTATTATCAGGGTGCGCGTCCTCGCTCCTCCGCAAAATGTGACCATGAGAATCTTTATCAGCTATGCCCACGACGACGAATACCTCGTCCGGCAGCTTGTGGATATCCTGATCGCAGGCAATCACATCCCCTGGTTCGACCACCGCCTGCTGGCCGGGCGCTCCTGGCAGGATCAACTGTTGGAGGCCATTGCCGCCTGCGACGTGTTCCTCTACGCCCTGACGCCGGAATCGCTGGACTCGAAGTGGTGCTGGTGGGAGTTCGGGCAGGCGGTGCAGATGGGCAAGCCGATCCTGCCGGTGCTGATGCAGCGCGTGGACCTGCCGGATGTGCTCAGCCGCCAGCAGTACGTGGACTTCAGCAAAGGCCCTACGCCGCCAGCCGTGGCCCGACTGCTGGCGGGCGTGCCGAACGCCGAACCTATCCCGCCGGAGACGATGCCCGCCATGCCCGACGAGCCGGGCGGACGGCCGGAGCGCCCGGTGGAGGACACGGCTTCGCTGGCCGACGTGCTCTATGCTGAGGCGGAGGACTTCTGTAAGGCCAAACAGTACGCCGAGGCCCGCGAGTCGCTGCTGGACTGCCTGGCGCTGGCTCCCGACCATCCAGGGGCGAAGAAGCTGCTGACGGTGGTCGAGCGGCGGCTGGCGCGGGCCAAACCGCCTGCCACCGACGCGCCCGAAGCCGGTCGGGGCGACCAGGGTGAGCCACGCGGCGTTGCCCCGGCCATCACGCTGCCCTCGCGGCTCGATCTGGCGGAAATCCTCGGTTTCCCCGCCCCGGTCCTGGTGATCGTCCCCGCCGGGCCGTTCCTGATAGGCAGCGACCCGGCGCGCGATCCGGTTCCTAAGAAACTGGGCTGGACTGGCGAATTTCCCCAGATCACCGTCTCCCTGCCGGAATACCTGATCGGCCAATATCCGGTGACGGTGGAGGAATACCGCGTTTTCGTCGAGCGGGGCAGCTACCGGGAGCGCCGCTGGTGGACGGACGCCGGGTGGCGGTGGCGGGAGGAAGAGGGCGTCACGCAGCCGGATGATTGGGATAACAAAAAATGGACGGGGGACCCGCGCCTGCCGGTGGTGGGCGTGACGTGGTACGAGGCGTGGGCCTACACCCAGTGGTTGACGGCGCAGGTCGCAGGGGCGAGGCCAAGCGGCCTCAGCCGCCCCTCGCCCCTACCGCCGGGATGGGTTTGTCGTCTGCCCACCGAGGCGGAATGGGAGAAGGCGGCGCGGGGGACGGACGGGCGCATCTACCCCTGGGGCGATGCGTTCGACAAGGCCCGGTGCAACACGAGAGAATCCAGCATCGGGCGGACGACGCCGGTCGGGCAGTTCTCCCCGGCGGGGGATAGCCCCTACGGCTGCGCGGACATGGCGGGCAACGTCTGGGAGTGGTGCCTGACGAAGGAAGACTGGAACTACGCGGATGGCCTTGAGACAATGGACAACGGCCCGGAGGGTGAGGCGGCGCGGGTGGGGCGGGGCGGGTCGTGGTTCATTGACCTGAACGGCGCCCGCGCCGCCTACCGCAGCAGGCCCTATCCGTACGACCGCTTCATCGACTGCGGTTTTCGGGTGGTTTGTGGTCGTCCCCCATCTCTGTGAGGCTTGTGTGATCCCTGATCGGCGCGTCAGCGCCGAAAAGGGCGCGCAGCGCCCGTCGGGGGGTGTGGGGGGGAACGTCCCCCC
>DAOTXK010000347.1:0-1878 GCA_034435395.1 Anaerolineae bacterium
CCTGGGGACCCTGTGGAGCCTGTACCAGGCGCGGTGAGCGCCGCCCCAAATATATCGGCACGATAGAAAAAGGCCGTCCCGATCATTGTCAAGGGCGCATCGGCCATGTACAATCATAGATGACACGCAGGCCAGGCCCGCATGCTGGCGCGGCGTGAGGCCGCCGTTCGCCCAGGGATTCCGGCGGGCGTTTTTTGCGGGCGTGAGCAGTTGAGGGACTGTTTTGTTTAACTTCGAGGCCGAGGCGCACGTGTTCCATCTGCGGAACCTGCCGCTGGTGCACCGCCTCAAGTCGCGAGGCATCAGCCTGGATAGCGAGACGTACCTGGCGCGCGGCCTGAACACCGTGGGCGATGCCGCCCTGTCCTGGCTGCCGCTGATCGACCGGGGCACGCCGACTGTGGTGGCCCGCTATGAGGAGGCCAGGGCCTTTGGCCAGTTCCGCCACCGGCCGGGCGACCCCCACGCGCATATCGTCTTCATCGCCCCGGCGCTGACCAACAATCACAGCCCGGCGCTGGAGGGCGCGTGGCTGTACCTGCTGGACGCCCTGGCCCAGGTGGCAGCCCGGCGCGGCGCTCATGCCATTCATGCCGAGGTCGCCGAAGATAGCGCCGTCTTTGAGGCGTTGCGGCAGACGGGTTATGCCCCCTACGCCCGGCAGGATATCTGGCGGCGCGCCCCGGCCGCCCCGCCCGGCCCTGACCATGCCACCACGCCCCGCTGGGCGGGCGGGCGCGACATGGCCGCCATCCGCTACCTGCACGCCTGCGCCGTCCCTCGCCTGGCCCGGCAGGCCGACCCATCACCATCCCCGGAAGGGCTGGTCTTTTACCGGGAGGGCAGGGCTTACTGTTACCTGGCGGTCAGCGAGGGCAACCGGGGCCTGTACCTCAAGCCCTACCTGGAACCACAGGCCCGCGAGCTGGCCGGGGCCGTGCTGAGCGCTGCCCTGGCGGCGCTGCCGCGGTCGGCGCGGATGCCGGTGTACTGTTGCGTGCGCCAGTATCAGGGCTGGCTGGGACGGGCGCTGGAAGAACTGGGCTTTCAACCCTGGGCGCGGCAGACGGTCATGGTCAAACACACCGCCGCCCGCGTGGAACATCCGGCTTTCGCCCCGCTGCCATCCCTCCACGGCGGCATCCCCATCTCCGGCGGGCCGACCGCCGGTTGTCAGTTGGTCGAGAGGGATGCCCCCCTGGAGCGCCACCGGCCCGCTGGGGCGATCACCGGCTCCGGGGGATACGACGACCATACCAGCCTGGACTGGCGGGTGGCCCGACATCCGCAACCGGTGGCCTGATGACGATGACGTTTGAAACAGCGATCGGGATCGACGGCGGCCATCCCCGGCCTCGCGCCTGGACGCTGTTGTTTGATAGGGAGTGAATGAGCGCGTTGGAATATCGTATCACCGACGATCTGGACATGCTGCTGGAGGTGCTGCCCGCCCGCATCCGGCAGAAACTCAGCGAATTGGGACGTTCAGACGAATTGCTGGAAATCATCCTTGACCTGGGCCGGGTCCCAACGGCCCGTTACACCGATCGGGAAGTTGTTCTGTCCGACCAGGAAGTCACCCCGGTTATGATCGAGTATGTGGTGGAGCGCGTGGGCGACTTCGACGCCGACAACCGCGCCGGGATCGAGCGCACGCTGCACCGCATCAGCGCCATTCGCAACCGGCGCGACGCCGTCGTCGGCCTGACCTGCCGGGTCGGGCGGGCCGTCTACGGCACCATCGAGATCATCCAGGACCTGATTGAGTCTGGACAGAGCGTGCTGATCCTGGGGCCGCCCGGCGTCGGCAAGACCACCATGCTGCGGGAGGCCGCCCGCGTGCTGGCCGAATCGAAGCGGGTGGTGGTGGTGGACACC
>DAOTXK010000348.1:0-18350 GCA_034435395.1 Anaerolineae bacterium
GGTGGAGGGCGTATGATGAGAATAGGGTGGTGGTTGCGTCGGGCGCTGTTGGGATCGGGCGTGGTGTGCGCCATGTGGGGTTTTTCCCGGCTGACGCCCCCGGTTATTGCTGCCCCCGACCGGCAGGTGAGCGCGACGCCGGCCCCGGTGGTGCTGCCGACCTTCACCCCAACTTTGGCCGCCATCGAGACCGTCACACCCACCCGCACGCCCACGCCCATTGGTCCGGCGCTCGCCGAGGCGCTGGAAGGGCCAACCAATGTGCGGGCCGGGCCGGACATTGAGGCCGAGCGGTTGGGGCAGATCTTTCCCGGAGAGTTTTTCCCGGTATTGGGGCGGGCAGCAGGCACGCTCTGGCTGAAGATTCAGTACCCCGATTCGCCGAGCGGGACGGCCTGGGTTTTTGAACAGGTGGTGCGGCTCACGGGAGATGTGGAAGCCATCCCCGACCTGAATGTCTTTAATGAGCCGACGATTGATGTGAACCCGGTGGTGGCCTCGCAGACGATCGCGGCGCTCGCCCAGACGCCCGGCGCGCTGGCGACGGCCACGGCGGAGGCGTTTGCTGCTGGCGTGGTTGTTAATGGTGGGACAGCAACGCCGGGCGCGACTACCGGCCCGCTGCCGACGTTCACCTTTCCACCGGGGCCGGTGGGACAGCCGTCGCCCATGACCACAACGCCGGATCAGTCGTCGGCTGGTGACGGGGGACTGCCGCCGATCATCCCGATCATCGCCCTGGGAGCTTTGGGCATTCTCGGTCTGCTGGTCGGCGCTCTGCGGCGTATGGGATAGAGCGCGGCCGGTCGGCTACTGCCGGGAACGCAGGAAAAGCTCCAGCCCAACTACGGCGGCGATCAGCGCTGCATTGGCCCACAGGAGGGGCTGCCGCCAGAGCGATGCTGCTGCCCGTCTGCCGGCGGGTTCGGCGGGTCCCGGCATCAGAGCGCGGGAGACCTGGTGCAGGAAAAAGATGCCGAACAGGCTGAGCAACGCCGCGCCGATCCAGTTGAGGCTCAGGGCGTTCAAGCCCAGCAGGTTGAGCAGGAGGGGCGGCAGCAGCAACCGCGCCAGGCCGTGGGAGACGGTGGCGATGATCCCCGCCCAGGGGTTTCCTGTCTGGGCGAGCAGCAGCGCCGCGCCAAAACCCAGCGGCAGGACACTCACGCCGGCGCTGATGCCGGTATTGCTGATGATCATGGTCGCGCCGCTGAAAAGCAGGACGGTCAGCCAGGCGGCCCGCCGCCGACCCAGGCCAGAGGCCGCGCGCGGCAGATAAACCCAGAAGAGGGCGCTCTGTCCAGCGGGCACGAGTACGCCCAGTCCCAGCAAGATGACTGGATCGCTGGCGGCGGTGCTGGCGGCAAACGGCAGACTGCCCAACCACTGCGACAGCAGATTACCGACAACCGTGACCAGCCAGGCGCTGGCGAGGGAGGCCAGTACGCCCATCAAAGTGGCGGCAATGGCGATGACGCGGCTGGGGCGGGGGAGAGCGAGCGGCATCCGGTCTCGTCGCATGACCAGGAGTGGCAACGTGATGAGCAGGGCGGCGCTGGCCACCTGGATCAGCAGCGGGTCTGCCGCCTCGCTGAACAGGAGGCGGATGGCCAGCAGGCCCAGAAGGGCAGCCAACGTGATCCCCAGGGCGGAGGAAAGGCGGGGTGCTGACGCTGGCGCGGTCACCTCCGGCGGGGCTCGGCGTGGAGACATCGTCCTCTCCTGCGGTTACCTCGTGCCATGCGAATTATAACAGGGAAGGCGGAAAACCAGGCAGTCCCACAGAACCTCTTCGCGTAGTCATTTAAATGAATTCTGTTCTGGGGACCGGCCAAACGACGCCGCCAGCGCGCGCCCTTTATCGGTGAGGGTGTAGGTGGCAGCGGGGAACTTCTGATTGCTGGTGACCAACCCGTTCTTCACCAGCCAGTCGACGATCGGGCGCTCGACCGGCACCGGCAACCCGGCAAGCGGATGAAGGCGGTGTATCTTGGTCCCGTCAAGGTAGCGGTGAGATTTCAGGCTGTAACCCTCGGCCAGGGCGCGCAGCACGCCCGCCTGGGCTTTGGTGACTCGCATGGCCGTGGCCTCCCGCGCCGGTGGGCGGCGGTGCCACCTACCGGCCCAGATCGGGAACAAAAAGAACCAGCCTGCGCCAGTTCTTTATGCCTGTTGTATGGCTTCCGCGGATAGGGCCCGTCTACCCCAGGTTGCCCACGTATTTCATCATCTCACGCTGCCGGATGCGGATGTATTTATCCGCGATGATCTGGGCCATCTCTTCCTCAGACAGGCGGATGCGCAGAATGTCGAGCGCGTCCGCCGGGCTTTGTCCATAGGCCAGCTTCTTTTTGCCGTTTTTCATGTCGAACAGGTACATGTAGTGAGGGTTGCTGAAGCTGCTCATGGTCCCTCTCCTAGGCTTTGGTCAGCGCTTCTGTGAAGACGCCGCTCCGCTGGCGGTCGGCCAGGTCCAGTCCCCGGTTAACTTCGTCGTCATACCGGCCGGCCAGCAATTCCCGGTAAAACTGGTAATCGACGCCCTTTACCTTCTCGTCGTCCGGATACCGGTGGTAGTTCTCCTTGGACATCAGGCTCTTGCCCTCGGCGATGAGCTGATAACCGAGCGCGGAGCCGGGATAGGGCGCATAGAAGGAGATCGAGGGCATCACCCGGCGCATCCGTTTGACCATGCGCATGGTTTTGAAGGCATCCTCATGGGTCTCGCCAGGGATGCCGAGCATGATGTTGGCCCAGATGATGGGCGGCTTTCTGCCCTGCGCCTCCAGTTCGTCGCCGAGACGGTTGATCAGATCGATGGTGAAGTCGTTATCCGCTTCCGTACACTCTTTGTTCAGCAGGCGCAGGACCGGATCGCTGCCCGATTCAAAACCGATGGAGATCGTGTCCCAGTTGGTCTCTTTAACCAGCGCTTCAAACAGGTCCGGCCACTGGCGGACGGTGTCGGAGCGGCCCGCCGCCCAGTAAGGCCAGGGTTTGTGGGCGGCGCGTGGGTATTTTTCGATCCATTCCCGGAGCCAGCTGGGGTTCTGGAAGAACATGGAGTCATGCATGACGACGGAGCCTAGCGGGCCGTAGCGGTCATCGAGGGCATTTAATTCCTCGATGACCATATCCACCGGGCGGCGTCCCATGTTGGGGATGTATGAGTTTTCGTTGCAAAAGACACACTGCCAGGGACAAACCCGACTGGTCAACAGCGTGACCACCGGGGGAGGCCCCCAGCCACACTCCGGCTCCAGCGGCCAGTGAAACGTCCGGGCGAGGTGCTTGCTGGCGGGCCGGGGCCACAGGGTACGGTCGATCATGGGCCACTCCGCCATGGACTTCGCGCCAATGCCCGGCGTGACCCTGGTGAAGGCCGACGGGTCACGGGCAATGTCCACTATGGTGTTCTCGCCCGGCCCCTGGACGATGTAGTCAAACTCAGGCACGGCCTCCATCTCGTCGAGGGCGACGGTGGCGTGCATCCCACCGGTGATGACGACGCCGCCGGGGTTGACTTCCTTAAAAATCTGGGCCGATTTGCGGGCGACGGGGTAGGTGTAACTCCGGATATTCATGAAGAGCTGGTCGTAGCCCTGAAGTTGCTTGCGGAGCTGACGCCAGGACGTGACGGCGCGGGTCGAGGCCAGGTCGGTCAGGAGGCCGTTCTGGTGCATGATGGTGCGCAGCAGCCCCAACCCATGATCCTGCCATTGCTCGTGCGGCCCGGCGGGGTTCACCAGATCGCCCAGATCGCCCAGGTCCAGCCACAATCGCCTGGGCCTGTGACCATCAGTCTCTTTCCCTCTCAAGCGGAAGTTAAACACCTCTCTGTTCCTTCCCGGTTGTCAGGTCATCCGTCTGGTTGCAGGGATATCCGGTCTGGAGGGGCGGGGCTTGCCCTGTCCAAGGGCAGAAGGCCCTGCCCGGCGAATCAACTGGACCATGAACGGGCCGGTTTGGGGAGGCCTGCTCGCGCCTGGCGAAGCCTAGCAGGAGCAGCCGCCGCCGGAAGCGCCGCCACTATCAGCAGTGCGGAACGAGTGGCCGCAGCCGCAGGAGGCCACGGCATTGGGATTGTCAATACGAAAGCCGCCGCCCATCAGGCTGTCTACGTAGTCGATGTTGGCCCCCATCAGGTATTGGAGGCTGGTCGGGTCCACCAGCAGATTCACGCCTTCGGCATTGATGACTGTGTCGTACTCGTCTGGTTTTTCCTCAAGAGTCATGCCGTATTGCAGCCCGGAGCACCCGCCGCCGCTGACAAATACGCGCAGCGAATAACCCTCAAGGTTGCGGGCGACCAGGAGTTCTCTGATTTTGGCCGCCGCCTCCGCTGTGACCGTCAAGACGGGGGTGGCCGAAGGGGTGATGTGTTCCTGGTTGAGTTGGGTGACCATGATGTCGTCTCCTCGATAGGCAGGCTCCAGGCCGCATTGTAACACGCTTTGCCGCCAGCGTCAATAAACTAAACGGGTTTCTGTTTTATTCATCAGGAGTCGGTCGACCATTATCCGGGATCAGATAGGCGCAGTTCTCATCGCCCGATGCCATATGGGCAATCTGGCGAGGGACAATGCCTCCCAGCAGATGGGTGATCAGGCGAGAGTCCATGTCGCACAATTCCCGGTGACTGGAGGACAGATGGTGATAGGGGCAGTTGCCGGTGTGAAGCACGTACCCATGGTCGCCCTTTTCCCAATAGGCGCTGTAACCCTGGGCGGTGAGGTACTCGACGACCTGGTTGAGGCGCATGGGCATCGGAGCATCCGTGATCTGGGCCTCGGCGACCATCTGGTCGGCCACGCCTTCCAGGATGACGTTGACTTCCCGGCTGGGGAGGCGGTGCTTGAGTTGCAGGAGCAGTCCGTCCGCGAAGTTTCGATAGTTGTTGGGGAACAGGTCCAGCGCTCTATCGGTCAGCGCATACACGTGCTGGGGCCGCCCTGGGGTGGTGCGGCGGCGTACCTCTGGCGCGGCAACCAGCCCATCGCCCCGCAAGATTTCCAGGTGGTGGCGGACGGTCACCGCAGTGATGTCCCCGATCCGGTCCGACAGAGCGGTGACGATCTCCTCGACTGTGGCCTGTCCCCTCTCTTTAAGGATTTCCAAGATATGTTGCCTGGTTTGCTGCATAGCCGGGCACCTTCAAAATGGCTGATGGGTCAAGCAAGAGCTGCTGTCTGGCGTCGTCCGGTTGGCTTTCCGGGCGACCCTCGGCGTGATAAAACTGGCCGGGATGCAGAATCGGTCTCTTGGGCGGATGCCTGCGCTCGGATGATGCTGCATAGACGGCGCGACTTGTCCATTCTGCCGCCATGTTAGCATGCCACGAGCCACTTTGTCAAATTGACTAGATGCTAAACATAAAAATCCGGCGTTGTTTGCCAGCCAGAAAGGCGTTCTCCTACCTTGCCGTTTCGTTCACCAGGAGTTGGACATCAAAAGCCCCCTGAGCTTCGCCGGGCAACAGCAGCAGGTCATACAGCGTCCGGCTTTGCAGGGCCAGATGGGGCACGATAAGGACTACCTGCGAATCGGATGTCCTGGCCAGGTGAATGTCATAGGTGCCCTGCGGCAGGCCGATGAAGCCTGTGTTCTGCCCAGGGCCGAAGGCCGATGTTTCGTATGTTTCAAAACGCCCTGGAGGCGTTTCGGGGATATAGATGGGCGTGCCTTCCGCGCTGGCTGGCGGCTCGGCGGCGGGCGCGATTCCTGGCAGGGCTATGGACGCAGTGAGGTTGTCCAACTCTGGGATGGCGTGAAAGATGCGCAGGATGGCCTGTCCGGACTGGACGGCCTGGCTGTAGTCGGGAGCGAGACTCACCCGCATGGTATCGGGGTTTCCATACAGGAGGAGCGATGCCCTGGTCTGGTTGAGGAGAGATATTTCCCCGATGTAATAGTCCGGCACGTTCGGGGAGGGACCGGCAGGGCCCACGCGGAGCATGTATCTGTCCGGTCGGACGGTGAGGTAGGCGCTCGCTTCACGGGGGGGCAGGCTTTCGATCAATACGCTGTCGTCCAGGCGCACACGGACATCGAGCGGCTCGGCCAGGGCGTTAATCACACGGAGGTTGAGCACATCGCTCCCCTGGCTTTCCTCGTCCACGCCGAAGGCCATCTGTGGGGCAACCTCGACCCCAACCGAGTCCGCGAGGGCAAATGGTGCGTCATCCGTTCCGGTGACGATATAGGTGTAGGCAACGCCTTCTTCGAAGACAAATTCACCCGGGAATTCCACCACACGCCCGTCGGCGTTGCTTCCGGTGCTCCAGAGCAGGTTAAATGTTCCGATAGGGAGTTCAATGACGCCGGTCGCCATGCCGTAAGAGATCGGCGGTATGCCGGCGAGTTGTTCTCCGCCGGACAGCGCGTAGACGGTGGGGGCATCGGGGGCGGCATTAACGACGACAAGGCGGCTTCTCAGTGGGGGGGTGGGGGCCAGCGACACCGGATATATGCGGAGCGCTGGCACGCCCCGATCCCGGAGTAACAACAGTTCCAGCGCCTGGTCGGCATTCAGGGTGAAGCGCATGTCGACCAGGGGGCGGCTCCCCGGCTCAATGTCGTTCCGTTCCACCCGCAACTGGTAGGCGCGCGGTTTCTGGGTGAGCCACTCGCTGGCCGCGTGGTACGCCAGAGCGGTGGCGATGGGCTGGTCATCAAGGAAGACGTTCACGGCGGGGATATCAAGCCCGGCATGGATGAACCGGATGCGACCTGGCGTCTCCACCGGTGTGTTGAACAGCAGCGTGCGATAGTTCCCGCCCCCGATGTCGCCGATCAGGACGGCGGTGTACATCTGCTGTGGGGCCAGCGCGGCATCGATGTCAGCCAGGAACGTGTCACCCCCGTAGAAGGCGAGGCGGTGGGCGCCGGGGTCGACCAGATAACCGGCGCTGACCTGCCCGAAGTCCAACTGCTCGTTGAATGGCTGGCTATCCAGGCGCGGGGTGAACGCCGGGCCGCGCGGAACGGCATGAAGGAAAGCCAGACGGGTCAGCCCGCCGGAGATGGGGGATAAGTCCTCCTGAAAAACTGAGATCGTCAGTGTATCAGGCACGCCCGTGATCACGACCAGGAACGATTGCTCCGGGATGATGTTAAGCGTGGTCTCGGCCAGGACCTGGGTGCTGGGGAGGGCACCGGCAGGCACGACCTGCACGAGGTAAACGCCGGATTCCACGGTGATGGGGTTGGTGTATGCGCCCAGAGCCAGCCGACTGGCGAGGAGGGCCTGTTCCAGGTAAACGTCCACCGCGCCGCTCTGCGGGGCGGCCTGCACGATGCGCAGGCGTCCCTGTTCGGCGGGAGTGCCAGCCCTTTCGGGCAGCGCCCCCACGGTCGGAGTCGGTCGCGGCAGCGTGGCAGGGGGTTGAGGGGTGTCGGTCGGGGCTGGTGTGGCGGTGGGCGCTGGCGGCGTGCAGCTTGTTGCCAGGGCCAGGGCCAGCAGGAAAACCACGCTCAAGCGCTGGAGCCAGATCATGGGCGGTGACCTCGGATCAACAGGTTGTTTCTGTTATTGTAGTCGAGCCTGGGCGATTGGCCAGTCGCCGGGCACTCGCTGGCATCTGAGCCAAAGGAATGGCTCCGCCAAGCTGCGGAGCCATTCGTGGTCGAAGTTGTGTCAGCGGGAGCGGACGCGCTACCGGACTTCCGGCAGGTCCATCAGGTCCACCCGCTGGCCGTTGAGCTGAATCTCCACCCACGGACTGGCGACCCACCCCTCGGTGTTGTCGTAGTTGACCTGGAGCCAGTTCCCGTCGGAGGTCCGACCGAAGACGATCATCACCGCGTCATTGGGAATGAGTGCCAGCGAGGCGGCGGCGGCGTCTGGGGTGCGGCGCAGGTGCAGGTTGGATGTTGGGTCCAGCACGGTCCTGCCGACATACTGGTTACGGAACTGGGAGAGATCGGCAGTGGCCGCCTGGGCAGGAGGGGCCGCGCCTGCGCTCACCTCGCCGCGCCGGTCTGGGGCGGCGATCCGCAACAGGCTGCGCTGAAGCAGTTCGGTGATTCGCTCATCGAGGGGCAGGTAGTTGGTGCCCCGGTAGACAAACTGGAGGTAGGACGTGGCCACCCAACCGGTGATGACGCCGCCATCGGCTGCCCGATAGGTGACAAACGTCCAAGACCGGTCTTCCAGAATGCCCTCCGGCTCCAGGATGGTGCCAAGCGGCACTCTGGCCAGCACTTCGCCCAGGACTTCCGGCGTGCGACGGATATTCAGGTTGGCACCCGGGCTCAGGTTGAAGACGACCGCGTAAAAATCAGACGCGACGGGCGCGGCGGTGGGAGCAGCGACCGGCCCGGAAACCTGACCGGGCACATTGGAAGGCAGCGGGTCCAGATCAAGCAGGCGGACGCGCTGGCCATCCTCGGTGACCTGGACGTACTGGGCGATGGCCCAGGCGGTGACCGTTCCCCCATCCGGCGTGTTGTAGATGACCTTCAGCCAGGTTTGTGTGGGATCAAGATCGTCCTCGGACGGTATGGCCGGGAGGTTCTCGAAGTCGGGTTCCCCGGCGCGGCCCAAGACCTGGAGGACCGTGCCGCCCGCCGCCAGACCCAGCGAGCGCGCGTTCGGGCGTGGGTATTCACGCAGTTGGAGGTTGGTGCCGGGATTGAGGTTAAAGACCAGGCCGAGCAGCCCTTCGACAGGCGCAGCGGCCGGTTGTGGCGGCGTCGTCGGCGCGGGGGGCGGTGCCTGGGTGGGCGCTGGCGTTGGCTCGACCACAGCCGCAACTGGCGTTGGCGCTACGGTCGGCGGAGGGGGCGGGGGGGCCACGGCCAGGGCTACGGCGCTGCCAGGCTGTTGGTTAAGGGCAGCTTCCGCCGCGATGACCACCAGCTGGTCAGCAGCGCCGGTGACAATGAAGCTGTACAGGACGCCGCCGTTGAAGGCCCGGTCGACGGTGTAGCTACCGCCGCCGTCGCTGGCGATCAGCAGCTCGTATGCTCCGCCGGGCACATCCGTGGCCGGAGCGCTGGCGAAGGCCTCGGCGGTTTCCACCATGGTGCCGTCGTCCAGTTCAGCGATCAGGTTGGCGCTGGTGACGGCATTGGCGACACTCAGGCGCGCCGTTGTGGCGTCCAGATCGCTGAAATCATCTTCGTAGACCGCCAGGTCCAGGGCCACACCTCTGGACACGGCGGCAATGGTGCGGGCCTGCCCGGCCAGCGCAGCATCGCTGAAATCCAGGCTGGCAGCGATGATCGGCGCTACGGTGCTATCCGATCCGCTGATGCGCACGGTCACGTCGTAGCTGTCCAGCGGCAGGGCGAAATGTTTGGTGATCTCCAGGGATGACAGGCCAGGGATGATGAGTGTTTCATCCGCATACACATCTACCGTGGGCGTGTCAGGAATGGCGTGCGCCACGCGGATAAACACGCTGTCTCCTGAAGGATTGGCCGGCGCCTCCAGCAACAGCGTCCCTGGTGTCCCGCCGAGCACGACCAGCCGGTACAGCATGCCCGCGCGCAGGTGAAAGTCTTGCGGCGGGCGGATGGCCTGATCGACCGTGCCGCCAGCCAGCGTGACAGCCAGCGGGTAGGTATTGGCCGGGATGTCTATCCCACCGGAGCTCTGGCCGTAGGCCAGGCCCTGCAGGACCGGGCTGCCGTCCGGCAGGATCAGGTCCACGGCGTCCACGCCGCTGGCGGCATGGATGGCGTTGAGGCGGACGTTGCCCAGAATCAGAGGGCTGAGATCGTCCTCGAAAGTCCTGATCTCCGGCGAAGCTGCCGGGCCCATCACGATGGCGGTGATGGCCTGGCCGGGCGTCAGGGTGAAGGAGGCTTCGGCGATGGCCGTTCCCCCGGCCTGTACGGTGACCGCGTGATCGCCGCTGCTCAGGTGAAGGTAGCTGGTATAGTCTGCGTACTCAAGCTGGGCGGCGGCCAGCGCGCCGTCGATCACCACATCCACCACCGGCGCATCCGGCACCGCATGGACCAGGCGCATCAGTACGGCTTGCTCCGTCTGGGCAGGCGGGGCGGCCAGGGCAGTTGGCACCAGTCCCATCAACAGGATGCTGATGCCCAGCACGAAGGTAAAGATTAGTCGACGAGCCATGAAATCTTTCTCCCCTTGCGTCTATTTCTCCAGCGTTTAGTGGCGGGTCAGGTGCCGGCCTGCCACTGGTTGAGATAGGTGATCTGCTCCTCAGTCAGGATGTCAATCTTGACGCCCATGGCCGCTAGCTTGAGCCGGGCAATTTCCTTGTCAATTTCCTCGGGGACGACGTAGACGCGCTTTTCCAGTTCCTGGTGATGCTGGACCATGTATTCGGCGGCCAGCGCCTGGTTGGCGAAGCTCATGTCCATCACGCTGGCCGGATGTCCTTCGGCAGCCGCCAGGTTAACCAGACGCCCCTCCGCCAGCAGGTGAATTCTGCGCCCGTCGGGCATGGTGAACTGCTCGACATATGGGCGGACCAGGCGAGGCTGGCCGACGGCCATCTCCCGCAGGGCGCGGATGTTGACCTCGACGTTGAAGTGGCCGGAATTGCAGACTACTGCGCCGTCCTTCATGATCTCAAAATGATGCCGGTCGATGACGTTGATGTTGCCAGTGGAGGTCACAAAGATGTCACCAATCGGTGCGGCGTCGATCATCGGCAGGACGCGGTAGCCGTCCATCACCGCTTCCAGCGCCTTAAGCGGATCGACCTCGGTCACGATGACGTTGGCGCCCAGCCCCTTCGCCCGCATGGCAATACCGCGACTGCACCAGCCGTAGCCGCCCACCACGACCGTCCGCCCGGCGAGGAGCAGATTGGTGGCGCGGATGATGCCGTCCAGGGTGCTCTGGCCGGTGCCGTAACGATTGTCAAACATGTGTTTGGTCATGCTGTCATTGACGGCGATCACGGGGAAACGAAGCGCGCCGTCGGCGGCCATGGCCCGCAGGCGGATGACGCCGGTCGTGGTCTCTTCGGTGCCGCCCATCATCTGGTCGATCAACTCCTGGCGGCCTTTATGCAGTTCGCTGACCAGGTCGGCGCCGTCATCCATGGTGATATGCGGCTGGTGATCCAGCGCCCGCTGCAAGTGCTCGTAGTAGGTGCGGTTGTCTTCGCCTTTGATCGCAAAGACCGGAATCTCAAAGTGGGTGACTAGCGAGGCGGCCACATCGTCCTGGGTGGACAGGGGGTTGGAAGCCGTCAGGACAACGTCTGCGCCGCCGGTTTGTAACGTATGAACGAGGTTGGCGGTTTCCGTCGTCACGTGCAGGCAGGCGGCGATGCGCGTGCCCTTTAAAGGTTTTTCTTTGGCGAAACGTTCACGTATCTGCCGCAGCACCGGCATGTCCTGTTCAGCCCACTCGATGCGGAGGCGGCCCCCGGTCGCCAGATCGAGTGTACGCACATCATGTTCAACGGTCATGGAGACTCCTTACCCAACAGGCAGATCATCCAGGAAGGCGCGTAATAACGACAGGCCATTGTAGCACAGCTTTGTTGGCTTGTCGCCCATCGTTTGGCGCTCGATCCGCTCGCCGGGGCGGGGACCTGGTCTGCCTGGTCGCCGCGTCGGGGCACGCGCGAGTTCCGGATGGATATGAGCGAGGGCACAGGCGGCATCTCCTTGAAGATCAGGCCAGCAATTCGTCCAGCCTGCCGCCGTCGTCAAACACGGTCCGGAAACGTTCAATGAAATCCGGCAGCGTGAAGGTATGGGTTTGTGTGCCCACGTTTTCCAGCACGTAGGCCGCGCATAGCGCCCCGACCTGGCCGCACAACTCCCATGGCCACGCTGCCGCCAGGCCGCGCAGCAGGCCGCCGCGGAAGGCGTCACCGACGCCGGTGGGGTCGGCGATTCGGTGGGCCGGGAAAACCGGCACTTCGATCAGGCGGCCCTCGGCGTGGATGTGCGCGCCGTTTTCGCCCCGTGTGACGACCACCACGGGGACCTGATCCACAATCGCTTTTTGGCTGAGGCCGGTCTTCTGGACGATGATGGCAAACTCATAGTCGTTGCACACCAGCAGATGGCAATGCTCGATGCCCTTTTTTAGCGTCTCGCCATCCAGGCGGGCGACCTGCTGGCTGGGGTCGTACAGGAAGGGGATACCGGAGGCATGGCATTCGTCGACGTACTGCTGCATGGCAACCGGGTCGTTCGGCGAAATCACCACCAGGTCGGGCGGGGCGGGGAGCAGCTCAGCGAGCCTGAAATTCCTGGCGTAGGCCATAGCGCCGGCATAAAACGAGGCGATCTGGTTGTTGGCCGTATCGGTGTTGACAAAAAAAGACGCCGTGAACACGTCGTTAATCTGACGGACGGTTGACGTGTCCACGCCCGCTCGTTCCAGCCAGGCCCGGTAGTCGCCAAAATCCCGTCCTACCGTGCCCACCAGCTTCGGGCGCGGCTGCTGGCCGAGCAGGGCCAGGGTGTAGGCGATGTTCGCCGCCACGCCGCCCCAGTGTTTGGTCATGTCATCGACCAGGAAGCTCAGGCTGATGCGGTCGATCTTGTCCGGTATGATGTGGTCTGCGAATTTGCCGGGGAATCGCATCAGGTAATCGTAAGCAATCGAGCCCGTGATCGCGATATCCATCATGGCTTGTCCTTGGAGCCACCGCCTGACACAGGATCGGGGCGGGAGTATACCATAAATTGGCCGGGAAGGTGCTATGCCCTGACGGCGGGACGCGATTCGACACCTCGCCGTTTCAGCAGTACCATCGCAGCGGGTGAATGTCGGGTTGGGCGAGGCGTCGCCCGGTGGATCCGCTGGTGAGGTGGTAGTGAAGGGGCAAACCCATGAGACCGTCAGACCGCAGGACTGCCGAGGGTTTCCTGTTTACGGATATGTACCAGTTGACCATGGCGCAACTGTACTATCGCCTTGGTTTGCAGGAGAAAGAGGTGCAATTTGACCACTTTTTCCGCAATTACCCGGATTATGGCGTCCATAAGGCGGGATACTGTATCAACGCGGGCCTGGAATGGTTATTGGACTGGATGCGCGACACGCATATACGGGATGAAGATATCGAGTGCCTGCGGGCGCAATCCAGCCGGGCCGGAACGCCCATGTTTGGCGAGGATTTTCTGGCATGGCTGCGTCGTAATGGGGCGTTCGATGGCCTTACGATGTGCGCCATTCCCGAAGGGCGCGTCGTGCATCCCAATGTCCCGCTGACGGTTATTCAGGGGCCGCTGGCGATGGCCCAAATCCTGGAAACGCCGCTGCTCAACCATCTGAACTACCAGACGTTGATCGCCACCAAGGCCGCCCGTATCCGGGAAGCGGGACGCGCCCAGTTGATGTTGGAATTCGGCCTGCGGCGTGGCCCGGAGATGGGCGCGAATGCTGGCACGCGGGCGGCGCTGATCGGCGGGGCGGATTTTTCCTCGAATGTGGGCATTTCCTGTGTGTTAGGGTACCCGCCGAAGGGCACTCACGCCCACAGCATGGTTCAGGTGTTTATGGCGCTGGGCGGGAGCGAACTGGATGCCTTCCGCGCCTATGCTGACCTTTACCCGGACGACTGCCTGTTGCTGGTGGACACGGTCGATACGCTGGAGAGCGGCGTGCCCAATGCGATCAAGGTCTTTGAGGAACTGCGCCGCCAGGGGCATCGCCCGCTGGGCATCCGGCTGGACTCCGGCGACCTGGCCTATCTCAGCATTCAGGCCGCCCGGATGTTGAATGAAGCGGGCTTTGAGGATACGTCCATTGTCCTCTCCAACCAGCTGGACGAACTGACCATGTGGCAGATCATCACCCAGATTCAGCAGGAAGCGCCTCGTCATGGCCTGGACCCCGATACGCTCGTGAAACGGCTGGTTTATGGCGTCGGCACCCGACTGATCACCTCGGCGGGCGATGCGTCTTTGGATGGGGTGTATAAGCTGGTGGCCATGCGGGATGGCGGCCGCTGGGTCCCGGCCCTGAAAGTATCCGACACCCCCGCCAAGACGCCCAACCCGGGGAACAAGCTCGCCTGGCGTCTCTATGATCGGCAGGGCAAAGCCATTGTCGATCTGCTGAGCCTGGATGACGAAGACCCTCGCCAGATGGAGCAGTTGTATCTGCACCATCCTGCCGAGCACGAGAAATGCCGCACGATCGATCGGACGGATATTTCGGACATCGAGCCGCTGATGGTTCAGGTATTGAGGGATGGTAAACTGGTCTATGAATTGCCCTCTATCGAGGAGATGCGCGAGAAACGCCGGCAGGATGTGAGTCGATTGCATCCAGGAGTCCGGCGGCTCATGAACCCCCATATTTACCACGTGTCGTTGACGCAGCGGTTGTGGGATTTGAAGCAGGAGCAACTGGCGGCGCTCAGGAGGCGTTGAGCGCCGGCGGGAATCGGTCAGGAGCGTGGTGATGCCGATACTCAAGCGCTTGGACGAAGACGGTCGAGGGGAAAGGCGGGAAAAATCGAAGCCGCCACCCCGGCCAACGCCGGAAATCATCAAGGGCAGGCCGGGACGCCCCAGCATTTCCATGCGGGCGCTGCAAGAGCGTATCGAGGCCCAGTTGCAGGCGGAGATCGGACAGCGCGCCGATATTCTGCTGGAGGCGCAGGATGAAGCGGCTCGACGGCAGATCGTCCGTGAGGCGGGCGAATATGTGCTGGCCATTGAGGCCGTCCCTTTGACTGCCGACGAAAGAACCGCGCTGTTCGACGCCGTGTATCGCAACATCTTTTCCTTTGGCCCGCTGGATGCGTTTGTGGCCGATGACACTGTCACGGAGCTGATGATTGACGGTTATGACGCCGTCTATATCCGTCGCCAGATGGGCGAGCCGGAACGGGTGCCTTCCTACTTCGAGGATCCCGCTCACCTGCAGCGGATCGTTGAACGGATCGTGACCGGGGCCGGGGGGCAGCTCTGGGAGGGCCAGCCGTTTATCGAGGTCGGCCTGAACATGTTGGGGCGTCCCGTGCGGCTGAGTCTGGTCTGCCCACCGCTCAGCCCGGTGTTGCATGTGGACCTGCGCCTGCACCCGCACGAGATGACGACGATGGAGAGCTTGCGGGCGCGGGGAACCGTCACCGAGGCTGACGAAGTGCTGCTCCTGGCCCTGGCGCGCAGTCCCTACGGCGCGCTGATTGTGTCGGATGTGGGCGGCGGGAAGACCACTCTGGTGGAGGCTCTGCTGCCTCATCTGCCTGATCCGGCCTCCTGCTGGCTGGTGGAGCGGGCAGCAGAGGTGCGTCCCCCACCGGCGTGCAACCGTCGGCAGGCCCTTCCAGCAACCGAGACCGCTCCCGGCATCGGCTTCGCGGATCGGATCGCGGAGGCGCTGGATCAATCGCCCGCGACGCTCATTCTGGACGAGCTTCGTGGGGACGAAGCGGGACCGCTGTGGCGGGCGCTGTCCATGCCGGAGGGACCGCGCTGCCTGCTGGTGTTGCGCAGCAGCCCCGATCCCAGGCGTCTGCGTAATGCCTTCAGCATCCTGATCCGCAAAGGGCAGCCGGGCCTTCCCCAGGAGGCCATCAATCAGGCCCTGCTGGAGCGCCTGCCGTTTGTGATCACCACCGTGGTCGAAGCGGGGCGCATGCGCGTGACCGGGATCGGCGAGTGGGCCGCCGATGAGGAGAGCGGCGAAGCCACCCTGTGGCCGCTGATCCGGAATGGCGAGAAGACCGGCCGCCGTCCGCGCCACAGGCTGGCCGTTGACGAAGGTTTCTGGGGAGCCTGAGGCGGCGCAGTCTAACGGTCGGACGAAGGCGCTTCTTGCCGTTCAGGAGGCGTCTGCTGTTCCTGCGGGCTGTCTTCGGGTGTTTTCTCTCCGCGCACGGCGCGGGGCAGATTTTCCTCGAACGGCGGCAGCACGATGCCGTTTTCAGTGATGATGCCGGAGAGGTAACGGGCGGGCGTCACGTCAAAGGCTGGATTACGCGCCGGGTAATCGTCCGGCACAATCGCCTGGCCGAACGGCGCGCGGACCTCATCCGGGCTGCGCTCCTCAATCGGGATGTCCGCGCCGGACTGGATGGCCAGGTCGACGGTGGAGGTCGGCGCAACCGAGTAAAAGGGGATGCCGTTCTCGTAGGCCAGCACAGCGATCTGGTAGGTGCCGATCTTGTTGGCCACATCGCCGTTAGCGGCGATGCGGTCCGCGCCGACCAGCGCCAGGGTGATCTCGCCCTTTTGCATGTAGTGACCAGCGGCGGTATCGGGGATGATGTCGAAGCTGATGCCCAGTTGTTTAAGCTCCCAGGCGCTCAGCCGCGCCCCTTGCAGGCGTGGGCGGGTCTCGTCCAGCAGCACGTGAATCTTTTTGCCGGCTTCGTGCGCCGCCCGGATGACTCCCAGCGCTGTGCCGTAGTCCACCGTAGCCAGCGCGCCGGTGTTGCAGTGGTGAAGGATGGTGTCGCCATCCCGGACCAGCGCCGCCCCGTAAGCGCCCATCCGCCGATTGATAGCCACATCTTCGTCGGCTATCCGCTGCGCTTCCGTCAGCAGGGCGTCGCGCAGGGCCTGCGCGTTCTCGAAGCGGGTCTGGCGGGCGAGGGCCATCAGGCGGTCGACTGCCCAGGCCAGGTTGACGGCGGTTGGGCGCGCTTTCTTCAACAAGTCGGCGGCAGATGCCAGCTTTAGCAGGAAGCTGGTCGAGTCCAGCTCGCTGATCTGGCGGGCGGCCAGAGCCAGGCCGAAGGCCGCCGCCGCGCCAATGGCCGGCGCGCCGCGCACGGTCATATTGGTGATGGCTTCCGCCACGGCCTTATAATCGTCGCATTCGATGGGCGTCAATTCCCAGGGAAGTTGGCGCTGATCGATCATCCGCACTCGGCCATCATGCCATTCCACGGTGCGCATGAAGACGCTCCTTGTCGGGGTCGGCACGGCAGACTCACCCTGCGCATGGAGTCTAGCGGTTAGTGGAAGTGCCGTCAAACCGGCCTCTGGGCGGGGACACGGCATCGGTATTGGTGCGGGGCGTCTCCTGGCCGTTGGCTGATGGCTGCGGCAGACTGCTGGCGCTCCGCGCGCGGGAAGGGAGCCTCCGGTGGCTGGCGGTTACTGGGATACTGCGGCCAGAGATGCTTCAATCGCTGCCCGCAGGACGTCCGGCGGCACGCTGCCGGTCATCGGGTGCCCGTCATGTTCGATCCAGGCTGGACGGCTGCTGCCCCGGCGGAGGAGCACCGCTGGCAGGTTTTTGACATCCAGGTTGATGGCGAGATCGACATTGCTTTGCAGCGCTTCCTGGTACCGCCCGGCGCTGTTGACGCACGACCACAGATCGGCGCTGTTAAGCCGGAGTTTCTCGGCGGCCTCTCGGATTCGGGCCTCGGAAAACGCCGAACGCCCATACGTCTGTTGCAGGCGCAGCAACTGGTCGTGCATCTCCCAGAATGCGTTCTGTTCCCCGGCACAGAGGGCCGCGCGGGCGGCGACTGGCGAGCCTACCGGGTCCAGGCCAGCCAGGATGCGCACTTCCAGGCGAGCCTGCCCGGTGGTGATATACCGCTGGATGATATCCTGGATCGTGGTCTGGTAACTGGCACAGTGGGGGCAGGAGAAGTCCACGAATTCGACGATGGTAATGGGAGCGCTGAGGCTGCCCAACACCGGCGCGCCATCGCTGGTGACCCGGCGCGTCAGGCCGCTATAGGGGGATGGGGCCGCGGTGGCCGTGGCGGAGGCCAGCATACTGGCGATCAGAAGCGCGGCGGCCAGAATCAGCCCGGTGAGGATCGCGCCGGGGAGGATCAGTAACTGCTGTTGTCGCACGGTCATTGTGGGTCTTGCCCCCAAGACCAGGTCTGATCGCTGACAATCATTTACGTGCGGTCATCGGGGCTATGCTATACTGAATGAACCCCCTTGCCAAGTCCTGCCAGGAGGTCGTCATGCGGGCAGTAGATGTGATCGCCAAAAAGCGGGATGGTGAAGAGTTGCTGACGGAAGAAATTCAGTGGTTCATAAATGCCTATACCCGCGGCGACGTGCCCGATTACCAGGCCGCGGCCTGGTTGATGGCCGTCTACATCCAGGGGATGAGCCGACGGGAAACGGTTGACCTGACGATGGCGATGGCCCATTCCGGCGCAGTCCTGGACCTTTCCTCCATCACCGAATACGCGGTGGATAAACACTCTTCCGGGGGGGTTGGCGACAAGACTTCATTGGTGGTGCTGCCGCTGGTCGCTTCCTGCGGGGTAACGGTGGCCAAGATGAGCGGGCGCGGGCTGGGTTTCAGCGGCGGCACGCTGGACAAGATGGAATCTATTGCCGGGTATCGGGCCGAACTCTCGTTGGAGGAATTCCTGGCCCAGGCCAGGGACCACCAGCTGGTGCTCTGTGGGCAGAGTGCCAATCTTGCGCCAGCGGACGGCCTGCTGTACGCCCTGCGCGAC
>DAOTXK010000349.1:0-8965 GCA_034435395.1 Anaerolineae bacterium
GATAGACGATCACCAGTTGCAGCGTAATGAGGACCAGCCGCCCGATCGTCAGGATGCGGCTGGCCGCCAGCCGCAGATCGTAGAAGTCATTGGCCGAAGCCAGCAGCAACCACAATCCTGGCAGGATAAAAAACCAGTATACCTGCTCCAACACGAAAAAAAGATTAAACGGGCGGCGGCGATCCACCATCGTCCAGATCACCAGTGATAGCAGCACCGCGATCACCGTCGCCAAAACATCGCCCAACCGCAACAGCAGGCGGCGCTCGGAAATCCTTAACTGCGGGCGGTGTCTCCGTCTGGGTTTGGGTTCAAAAAACATGGCGGTTTAATGGCCAACCAGGATTCATGGTTCGCCAATGATTGTAGTCCCGTTAGTCGGCTTTGAGAAGCGGGAAAAAACTCCCGTGTACAGCCCGATCCCCAGCAATATGGACAATCCTGAGAGAACAGCCCCGGCGAAAAACGCCTCCCGCCCAAACGGCACCTGCCGGGGCGGATCAGCCACTTCAACCACCGTGGCCCCCGACGGCAGCGACCGTTCAAGAGCGGCCACGGTATCGGTGTAACTTTGCAGCACAAGAGGGTCAAAGTTGTTGACCATCGAGATGCGATCGAGCATGTTCAGGTTCGGCAGCAGGGACACCCGTAGCTCCAGCCAGCGATCAACGGCCACCCGATAATCATTCAACGGAAAAAACTCCTCAAACTTCAGCCGATCCTCGGTCTCCGCCGTCATGTAGAGCGCCGCCGACTCGTGTTCGACCACACCGGGGCGGAAAAACGCCGCCGGAACGGTGGGGTTCAGACCGCGAAACGCCCAGAATAGATCAAAGGCGACGAACGCCAGCGCTATCCCCTGCCACCACCGATACCACCGCCCATCCCTCTCAGCCGGCTGCAACAACGTGAGCAGCGCGCAGCCGCTGATGAACAGGCCGGAAGTCGACAGACCGCTGATCATGACCGGCAGCGCCGGGATGTCCGCTGGCAGCATCCTGGGCGCAACCAGCCACGCCACCGCTGCCATGCCCACCCCACCGGCAACGATCAGGCGGCTCCAGAAGATCGTCCGTTTCCCCTTCTGCCAGCCGTAGCTGACGCCCACTCCGGCCAGCATACTTAAGGCGAATACCGCCAAAATAAGCCAGCGCACCGGCCCCTGAAACGACTTGAACGTCGGCACATAACGATATAACAGCGGGAACACCGGGCCGTTTTTGCCCAACGCGATCAGGAAAGCCACGCCCGCCATCCCCAGCCAGAACGGCACCGAGTCTAAGGCTGCCGGGCGGCCAGCCACCCCACGATTGCGGAGCCGGGCAACAGCCGCGAAAGCCGCCCCCACCAGCGGCAGCAGGCCGATGTAAGCCGCATCCTCAAAGTACGCGCCTTCAGTCAGGTACGTGCCATCCGCTGGCGTGCCGAACAGATTGGGGGAAAGTAAGGTCAGCGCCCGCGCCACCGAGTAACTGAAATTGGCCGTCCAGTTATAGTCCAGCCCGGCGGCCCGATCCGACCGGGAGAGGAATTCGAGCGTCGGCAGGAGCTGAGCGGCGGCCAGGCCAGCGCCCAGGCCGACGCCGAACACCGCCCATGCCCACGCCACCACACGGGCACGTCCCGTCTGGACCTGCCGGCCCAGCCAGAGAATGTAAGTGGCAGCGCCCAGTAAGGCGTAATATGCCGTCTGAGCATGCCCGGCCAGCAACACCATCGCCACCACCAGCGCCCAGATGGCGGCTGGACGGGCGCGATGCTCGGCGACGACCAGTCGATGAGCGGCCAGAAACAGCCAGGGCAACCAGGACGCGGCTGCCGTCATCGGGAACGACCCCAGGCGACCGACCAGATACCCGCTCAGGGCAAAGGCCAGCATGCTGACGCCGCGCCCTAAGTCAGGCAACTTCCAGGCAGCGGCAAAGCGCCACATGCCCACTGCCGCCCAGACGATATGCCCGACCGCCAGGACATTCATCGCGGTGACATGCGGCAGGATCATATGCAGCCAGTTGGGAGGATACAACACCGCCACCTGATAGTTGGCCAGCAGCGGCGCGCCGCCGCCGTTGTAGGGATTCCACAGCGGCAATCGACCGGCGCGGAGCTCGTCAAAGGCGAACGCGCGCCAGGGATAAAATTGAAGCGCTGGCAACCCCCAGAAGAGCGTTCCCCCCAGCAACAGCGGCCACAGCCAGGCCAGCAGTACCAGCGCCAGAAGCGCGAAAGGTAGCCAGGCCACCAGTCGGCGCGCCATCAGGGAGCCACCTTAGTTCCCCAGCTCATACAGCGTCACATCCGTGAAATCAACCACACGGCTGGCGCTCTCTTCCAGAGATGCGTAACAGGCATCGCCGCGGACATTGCCAGCGCCAATAGCCCGCTCCTGTGGACCGACGAGGACGTAACGCACGCCGTATCTGCTCAGCAGCCCGTCGCAGTCCTGCCCCTGATACCACCGCTCCACCTGGGCGAGTTTTGTCGCGGCATCCAGTGTCTCCCAGGGATGCCCGTAAACCACCCGCTTGCCTGCCCAGGCCGGTATCCACAGGCCAACGTTCGGGCTACTCAACACCACATCGTCGGGTTTCCCATTCTGTGATAACCAGCCCATAGCCTCCCAGTAACCGCGCTCGACCATCAGGCGCAGTTCAATACCGGCTTCTGGATTGACCAGGCCAAACAGTGGAAAGCCCAGCGCCAGCACATTGCTGGGCATGATAAAAACAAACAGGGCCAGCATGGCGCTGTAGCGCAGCCTGTCTGACTTGATAAGCGATAACCAGTAGTCTTCCAGCGAACGCACAGCGAAGAAGGCCACCGGGATGATCAACCCGGTCATCAGCCGTCGCTGCTGGTTAAACGGGATGAACACCACCACAAAGTTCACCACCAGCCAGATCAGCATCAACTGATCGCCATCCTGCTCAAAGCGCCGCAGCGCGCGTACCAGGCCGGGAATGGCCGTGAACAGCAACAAGCCATAGCCCAACACGATCAGCACCGGGTGCGCGGACGGCGCATCCACCTGCCCCAGCCAGACATCCCGCATCTTATCGTTAGACCACAGTACGACGCCATAATAGGCCGCCATGAGCACTGTGGGGAGCACAACCATCGCGATCCAGCGCAGCTCCAGCACCGGTATCCCCCGGCTTTTCAGGGCGCAAACCACCAAATAAACCACCAAGGCTCCCCCGAATGGGATCAGCGCCTGAGGGAGCACCAGGGCCATGACCAGGGTGAGGACGACTACCTCCAGACCGCCGTTCGCGACGGACGGCTCTTCGTTAAAATCAATGCGGAAGACTCGAATGTACGCTGCCGCCAACAAAGCCAGACATCCAATAGCCAGCGGGAAATGCGGGTTGGCATACGCGCTATACAGAGGATATGCCTCCGCCACCGTCATGTCGGGCACGGTGGACGCATCGGCCCCCAGAATGAGCGCCAGCCAGCCCAGACCGGAGCCCACCGCCACCAGCGCGAAGAACAGCCGGCGTGGCCGGAGGCGCGACCACACCGTGGCTCCAAACTGATATAACGCGCTGAACATAAAAAGTGTGGTGACCACCCGCGCCAGATGGAAGATGACGATATTGGAAACATTGATGATCCGGGCCAGATGTCCCAACAACAGATAGAACACCTGAATGGCTGCTCCGGCATGTGGCTCCGGCGTATGAACCAGGTGAAGCAACCATGCGCCGCGAATGCCCTGCCCAATCTTGGCCAGATAAGCCGCGCCATCCTGTGGGTTGGCCAGAATCCCCATGAACTGCCAGTCCACCGCCGTGGCATTCGCCGCCAACGCCCAGGCATAAGGCAGAAGTGTCAGTGCCGTCAACGCCCCACTTATCACAAATACCCAGCGCCACTCCGCTGGAGAAATGTGTGTTGATTTTAGGCCCTGCATTCTGATGCCCCCATCTCCCTGGTTTGCCGCGCGATTCCGGCGCGTGTATAATGCGACTGAAGCCGAATTCTTCCCAGCCATTGTACAACGATGCGCTGCTTTCGGACACCAGGCGATGAATCAAGCGCAGGCTCTCTACCACCTGCAGACGATCGACCTCACCATTAACGAACACCAGTCACGACTGGCGGAGATCGAGCGGCTGCTGGGCGAAAACGCCCACGTACTGGCCAGAGAGCAAACCCTGCGGCAGGCGGAAGAGGCGCTCGCCCCCTGGCGAGCGAAAGTTACGGACCTCGAACTGGAAATTAAGACGCTCAACGAGAAGATAACAACCACCGAACACCAACTCTACGGCGGCACCGTCACCAACCCCAAGGAACTTCAGGACCTCCAGGAAGAAAGCGCATCCCTCAAACGACGCTGCGCGCGCCTGGAAGATGAACTTCTTGAAGCGATGATCGAAGTCGAGAATGGGCAGGCTGCCTGCCTGGCGGCCAGGCAGGACCTCGAAGCTGTCCAGGCGGCGTGGCATGCCGAGCAGGCTGAGCGCATTGACGAACGGGAAACACTTCGACAGGCCCTTGTGGAGCTGCAAGCCCGACGCCAGGCGGCCTTAAAGGACGTTAGTCCGGAGGCTTTATCCGTCTACAGCGCCCTTCGCGCCAGCAAACATGGTTACGTGGTGGCTGAGCTAACCGACGCCACATGCAGTCGGTGTGGCTTTGGGCAGACCAGCACCCTCGTCCAACAGGTTCGCCAGGGGCGTGCCCTGGTTCGTTGCGCGAACTGTGGGCGCATTCTCGTCCTGCTTTAACCAGGGAAATGCATATGTCTGAGTTCCGCTTTGATCCCCTCTCCTTCGTCACCGGTTTTTTGACCGGCACAGTGCTGGCCGTCATCATTTACCGCCTGCGCCGCTTTTTCATCAACCTTCGGCGACAGGCAGCGGAGCGTGCGGAAAGCGCCCGCCGCTACGCCACGCGCACCGCTGACGCCCGCTATCAACTGGACATCTTGAACCACTGCCAGCGTTACCACCTCGCCGGACATCTGACCCAACTGGAGACGATCGCTATCGAGCCGCGTTTCATCCAGGGTATCACGACCTACGACACGACCGGCGAGCGTAAGATGCGCGATGTGTTTCACGTCGTGCCTATGATCCACTAATTTCCGGTCTGTTATGCCCCCTATAACATCAACACCCTCACCATCGGCGACCTGGGCGGAGGGGAGCGTCACCTGGCGCTGCTCGGCAGACCGGGCAGCGGACGCAGCACCGCCCTGGCCACCATCGCCCTCTGGGCCATGGGCCAGCTCGAGTTCGCGGAGGGCGTGGACCTCGTTCAGCAGAATATCAACGAAGAAGAAGCTCTGCTCGACGATAGAGAGCGGGAAGCCCGGCGGAAAACCCAGGCGGAAATCCAGGCCCGCGCCCTGGAGCAGATCGCCAAGGCCCAGGAGCAGGCGCTCGAGGCGCTTGGTGAAGGCGCTGTGCGGCGAGAGATCATCGATCTGCACCGCCTGATGCCCATTCTCGTTCACCTCAACGACGTGGTCATCGCTCCCGAAGACGAAAACCAGGCCATCGACCCGGCAGAGCCGCTGGTTCAGGCCATCCGCCATAATGTTCGCCGCGTGACCACACTCACCGTCCCCAGTTATGTGTACCAGCGATTGAATACCGGCCAGGCGCTGGTTTTGATTGACGGGCTGGACGATGTGCCAGCTCACGAGCAGCCGCAAAAGCTCGCCTGGCTAAGCCGTTTCCTGGCGGCATATGACCGGTGTATGGTCATCGTCGTCGGCCCTGCCACCGGGTACCACCCGCTGCTTCAACTGGGCCTGACCCCGATCTTCCTGCGTCCGTGGACCGATCTGGATGTGCGGGCCTATACCCAGAAGTGGGCCGCGGCCTGGCCAAGAGCGATGGCCAGAGGCCGACGGCTGGCCGCCCCGCCCGATGAAAGAGTAGTCGAGCTGGCGGGAGTCGAGGCGCGGGGCCTGACGCCGCTTGATATCACCATGCGCATCCTGGCGACCTATGCCAGCAGCGACCGGATCGAAGCGCCCCCCGATCGCTGGAGTTGTTACCATGCCCTGGTCACAGGCTGGTTCCGGATGAAGGCCTTCGAGAACAACGACGACCTGGCCGACGAGGCGCTCTACACGGTTGCGCAACTGGCTGCGGAGGCCCTTGAAGCCGGCCCTCTGCCCCTCGAACGACTGACGGCGGTTGTCACCAGCGCCATGCGCCGGGTTGAAGGTGAAGGTAAAAAAGCGAAGGAAACGTTTTTGCTGGATGTCAACGAGTTTATCCGGACGCTGACGGGCAGGACGGGATTGATGATCGGCCACGTCGGCGACCGGTACGATTTCCGCCATCCTGGCTTGACGGCTTTCCTGGCCAGCTTCACCGTGCTCGACCCGGACGGTTCCCGAACTCTGGACCAGGTCGCCACCAGACCAGCCTGGCGTTATGCCGTGCCGTTTGCCGTCGCGCAGGCTCCAACAGACATGGTGAACCGGGCGGTGGTCGCCCAACTCTCCCAAAAACCGGACCTGCTCTTCAGCAGTCTCTTTGAGCTGAGTCACTGGCTGCCTGACGCCCCGCAAGATGCACCCTGGCGGGGTGAAGTGTTCAAACGTCTGGCCGCCGCGCTGATCGCCCCGACCCAGTTCCCCGCCGTGCGGGAACGCGCCCTGGCGGCGCTGGTGACTTCTCGCGACAAAAACATTCTCTTCATCTTCCGGCAGGCGCTGCGCTCACCCATCCCAGAAGTACGCCGGCTGGGCTGCCTTGGCCTGGGTGTGCTGGGCGAAGGTGAGGCCATCAAAGACCTGCGCCCGATGCTGGAAGATGACGACCTGGACGTGCAACTGGCCGCTGGGCTGGCCCTGGGCGCGATTGGCACCGAAAAGGCCCTCGAAGTTATGGTCGATGGCCTGCTGAGTGGCGAGGAAAGCCTGCGGCAGGCCGTGGCGGAAGCCCTGGCTGCCATTCCCGGCGAAGGGCACCAGCTCCTTCACCACGCCATCACTTCTGAGGATATGATGGTGCGCCGCGCCGCCGTCTTCGGGTTGTCGCGCCTCAACACCCCCTGGGCGCTGACCGACCTGTATCGCGCGCTGATAGAAGACGATCAGTGGTATGTGCGCAGCGCCGCCGAGCAGGCTTTCGCCAGAGCAGAGAGCAGCGTCAAAGAAGTGGCCGAAGCCCATCCCCCCATCGAGGAACTGGATTGGGTGGTTGACTGGGTCAAAGAACATACGGACTTGGGCAAACGGCAAAGGGAAAATGGCGGCACAGGCGAGGAAGACCAACCGCTGGAGATTCCCATATCGGTGCTGATCCAGATGTTGCAGTCCGGCGAGCCGGCCTACCGCATCGCTTCAGCGCGCACGCTGGGCTACCTGGGTCACCTCCCCGCCCTCAAACCGCTTTATCAACTCCTGGGCGACTACAACGAACCGATCCGGGCGGCCAGTTACGCGGCTCTCGCCGACCTGCAAGACCGGCTCGGTCAGCCGTTGCCCGGCGTGCAGTAGCGCGGATCCACCTACTCAGAAGGCTCAACTGGTGGCGGCACCAGACAAACCGCCTCCACGTCAACCGTGTTTAGCGGGTCACCATCCCAGTAGATGACGTAGGTTCCCTGACGTGGCAGGAGCAGGTCCAGGGGACCCGCAGCCCGTCGATCCTGGAAGGCGCGGAATGGAGCCTGGCCAATCGATTCGCCCTTCTCGGCCAGCACATTCAGCGTGGTGGCCGGTCCCTGACTGGGGAGAGAATGCTGGGCTATCACGCTGATCTGCGCGCCCAGCGGCGCGGAGAACCGCACGCTGTTGCCCGCCACCTCCTCCCAGCGCAGCAGCACCGCCTCACAGGACTCCACCGACGGCAAGGGGGCCGGAGGGGGCAGGCCGCAGGTCACGCCGAAGAGCACAGGCCCCTCCGCCGCTCCCTCGGCCACGAACGTGTAAACGCCCGTTTCATCCGCGACCACATCGGCCACCAAGGCGGTTTGATCGCCCTCCGCGTCAGCAGAAATCGTATCAAGCGTCTGGAGGCCACCGCCCCCTGGCGTTTGCATCGCCAGCCGCGTCATCTGACCCCCGACCATGGCGCTCACGCGTATGGTCTGCGGTTCCGGGACATCCACCCGAAGCCGGGTATCCGGCCCGCTGGAGTCTATTTGAATCTGCTGGGGGAGGAGGTCACAGGCCAGGTCGGCGTCCGCCGGGCGGACAGGCGGCAGTGCAGTGACCGGCAGGGACGCGACTGGACGCCGCAGTAACGCCAGGGGAGCACTGGCCGCATCCGGCAAAACGGCGTCCAGGGCCGGGCCAGGCAGGCTTTGTAATCCTCCTCCCCGCAACGGCACCCGCAACAGTTGGCCCCCCTGTGCCCGTCGCGTCACGCCCCCAGCCTCCAGAGCCACCTGCCCTTCCAACACCTGGGCGGCCAGCACATCGTTCAGGCTGGCCTGGAGCAGAGCCGTGCCTTGCAGGTGCATCAGAATGCCGTTGACCACCCAGGTCGAGCCTTCGGCTTCGGTTTGCAGCAGCAGTCCGCCTCGAGGAGCCCCACTGCAAACCGGCGCTTCAAAACCCGTGACCAGGCGCACGCTCTGAAACGCCGGCGCGGGAAGCCCGCCGCTCAATTCCCCCGTCACCGGATCAAAGACCAGCATCGTCGCGGGATCGCAGTCGGTGGGCGCCAGCTCGGCAAATACCCAGGCCGGGTTGCCGTCCCACAGAATCCGCCACCAGGTGGAATCAGGCAGCCGGGCGGTGATGGGGGCGGTTTCATTCACCGTGAGCTGGTCAAGTATTGCCGAGTCGGTGTTCGGCTCAGCCCGGATGTTGACTGTGCCTATCGAAACCGCGCGGCAGGCCGGCGCAACCGGCGCTCCCGGCACGTTAAACAGCGTGGCCGCGCCAAAAAGCACCGCCGTCAACCGCTCGCCTTCCCCGGCTCCCGGCAGATGGATCACGCTGATGCCCAGACGCTCATTGGCGGCATCAAACGCCCCTGTTGAGATG
>DAOTXK010000350.1:0-9474 GCA_034435395.1 Anaerolineae bacterium
CGTGCCCACCACCCGGTCGCCGAACTGCCCCACGAAGTAGGCGATGACCTCGTCCCTGGTCGCGCCCCCTTCCAGCAGCGTGCGGACCTGGGCGCGCCAGCGGGCGCAGGCCGCCGTGCCGCACACATCCAGCGGCACATTCTCACAGACCGGGCAGTACAGCTCCCGGCTGATGGCGTTCACCTCGTCGTCGGTCACCCCGCGGATGGGCGTACCCTGCCCGCCGCCCTGCCCATAAACCAGCGCCGGGCCGGCCAACATAAGCAGGATCACCACCAGCCCCCACCACCACCTGGGGCAGGAGTGGATTCGTTGCCTCTGCCGGCGGCGATCAGAACGCCGAACCATCGCTGTCACCATTGTCCCGCCACCATCCATCATACTATGCACGAACCGATGCGTCACTTTCGGCCACAATCCGGCGAGCCGCCCGCGTGGCATCCGGCTGCGGCCAGGCGGCGACAACCGTCCCCAGCATCAGCACGATGCCGCCCCACCAGACCAGGTTCACCAGCGGGTTCAGATACACCTTAAAGGTGGCGCCCGCCTGGCTGATCGCCTCCCAGGCCACCAGCAGCACGTAAAAATCGCTCTCCAGCGTGCTGTATGACCCGGCGATGGTCATGGTGTTCATGCCCCGCGCGTTGGGGAAAAAGTCCTGGCGCGGGCGCAGCACGGCCACCGGCTCAAGATCGCCAGACTCAATGCGCAGCCAGGTGTCCAGGTCCGCCCCTCGATAGACCGCCACCTGGGCGATGGTCATCACCCGGCCATCGGTGGCGAGGGCGCGGGACAGTTGGTCGTAGACCATGGTGTACGGGCCGAGCGTGAGCGATTCCCCCTCGGCCAGCGTGCGCTGCGTCTCCTGCTGGAAGACTGTGCTGCCGATCACGCCGATGCCGATGATCACCACCCCAAGATGGATCACATAGCCGCCGTAACGCCGCCGGTTGCGGCCAAAGAGCCTCCAGGCGGCCACCGGCCACGATTCCCGTCGGGCGCGGGCCTTCACCCCCCGCCAGATTTCGTACAGCGTGACAAAACCGGCGAACCCGATCAGGCCGTAAGCCAGGATCGCGCCCCAGTGCCGCAGGCCGGTGACGACCAGCCCGATCACCAGCGCCGCCGTGAGCAGGAGCGGGATCAGCATGGCCCGACCCAGGCGGCCAAACGCGGTCCGCCCCCAGGCTGAGAGCGGCGCGACGCCCATCAGCACATACAGCAGGCCAAAAAGCGGCGCGGTCACGCTGTTAAAATATGGCGGGCCTAGCGTGATCTTCTCGCCGATGAACAGCTCGGTGAAGATCGGCGCGTAACTGCCCCAAAAGACGGCTACCGCTATCGCCACGAACAGCATGTTGTTGAGGATAAACAGCGACTCCCGGCCCAGCCAGCTCTCCAGCCGATTCTCGGAGGCCAGCTCACCGCGCTGCCAGCGGTACAGCCACAGGCCCACGCTCACCAGGGCCGCCGCCGCCATGAAGGTGAACATCGGCGGGCCGATGGGCGACTGGGCAAAACTGTGCACGCTGCTGACAATGCCGCTGCGGGTGCTGAACGTGCCCAGGATCACCAGCAAAAAGGTGATGATGATCAGGGCCATGTTCCACACCTTCAGCATGCCCTTCCTTTCCTGGATCATGACGCTGTGCAGGAAGGCGGTGCCGGTCAGCCAGGGCAACAGGGCCGCGTTTTCCACCGGGTCCCAGCCCCAGTAACCGCCCCAGCCCAGCACGTCATAGGCCCACCGTCCGCCCAGGATCAGGCCCAGACTCAGGAACAGCCAGGCCACCAGCGTCCAGCGCCGGGTGGCCCGAATCCAGTTGGTGCTCAGTTCGCCGGAGGCCAGCGCCGCCATGGCGAACGCCCAGGGGATCACCATGCCCACGTACCCCAGGTACAGCGTCGGCGGGTGGATGACCATGCCCGGATGGCGCAGCAGCGGGTTGAGGCCCTGCCCGTCCTGCATAAAGGCGGGCAGCGCGCCAGCGGGCTGAAGCACAGCGGAGAAGATATCCCCACCGGGATACTGCCAGAGGCGCGAGAACGGATTCTCAATGAGTACGTTGAGAATCAGGAAAAAGCCCAGCGTGGCCATGGTGAAGGCGATCACATAGGGCATCAGGCGGCGCTCGCTCCGCCAGTTGAGGATCAGCGCGCCGGCGGCGAACGTGCTCATCAGCCAGGACCAGAACAGCAGCGATCCAGCCTGCCCGCCCCACAGCGCCGTCACCTTAAAGAACAGGTCCGAGGCCCGCTCGGTGGTGGCCCACACATACTCGATCTGGAAATCGCCGTTGACCTGGCTCACCATCATGGCCAGGCAGGCTGTCGTCAGCAGCGGCCAGGTCAGCAGGGCGGCATTGCGGGCGCTGAGCACCCACCGTTCGCCCCGCGTCTGCGCGCCATAGACGCTGGCGATCACGGCGTACCAGGCCAGGATCAGGGCCAGCGCAGTGGTAATAATGCCCAGTTCGGCAAGCATAGCCACTCCTCATTGCCGTCGACGAAACGTCGGTGCGATGTGGCGGGCTTCGGCGTCAGCCAGGCAGGGACGGGTACCGGGAGTTCACCAGGGCCAGCCAGCCGCGAGCCTATCGGCTAAACCTGCCCGCTCGCGGGGTTTTAATAGGGGCGTATCATTCACGCCCCTATCACTCATGCCAGGCCAATCCAACTCAGTCGCAGCCGGTCAGACCTGAAAGGAGATCAACCAGCGGCATCGGAAACCTCGACCTGGTTCGGAACCGCTTCCTCATACCGCGTCGGACACTTGAGCAGCAATTCATCGGCGTGGAAGATGCCGTCTTCGCCCAACTGGCCGGTCAGGATGGCCTGCGCCTCGTGCTGAAGCAGGTCGGGCATCGGCTCGTTGGTCACCACCACGTCCAGACGGGAAGCCGCCGGGTCACTGACGGCCAGATGCAGCGTCTGCGCCAGATCGTCCGTTTGCTCAGGGATATGAGCCATGGTAAAGCGGATGGTCAGCGTGTCCGCCTCATACTGGATCGTATCGCCGATCACCGCGCCGGAGACCCGCACCGTCTGCCCGACCAGTTCGGGGCGGGACAGCAGCTCGTCCACCGTGATGAAATACTGCGCATTGTTCAAAGTCCCGTTGAAAATGAGAAACCCAATGGCGACCAGGATGATCAGGCCGCCCAGGAGAAAACGTATACGCTGCCCGGCGCTGGCCGGGGCTGGCGTGCCGTCCGTTTTTTCCCACGTGGTCGAGGTCTGAATCACGCGTCGTTTCTCCCCCATGACTGGCGACTTAATAACCTAAGCTCCAAAATACCGTGTCTGCCTGAGAATCAGGTGAGAATTTGCTTAAAACTACCCATTTTGCCGGGCCTGAGCCGGCTGGCCCTCTCCATCAGCTACGGCTGGCGACGCGATAACACCGCCCCGCCCACCGCCAGCACGGCGACGAGACCGACCAGCAAGACGGCCTGCCATGCCCCTTTCGGCGCGGCCTCCGCTGCAACCTGGAGGGCTGTGGGCCGCTCCCAGGTGCGGACATAAGCCATAATATCAGCAATGTTGTCCTCGCTGAGTGGGCCACCGTTCACCTGGGCGAAGGGCGGCATCCGTTCGCCCGCGCCGCGCCGGGTGGCGGTCAGCACATCGGCCTCGGGGTCAAGGGCCGGGAAGCCATCCAGGCCGCGCCCCTCCCCCGCCGGGCCATGGCAACCGGCGCAGTTCGTCAGGAAGAGCGCCGCCCCCAGGTTGGGGTCGCCCCTGCCCATTGCCTCCAGGCCAGCGGGGATCGCCGGCTGCGGCAGAGCGGGGACCTGGCCGGAACCCCAGGTCTGGGCATACGCGCCCAGGTCGGTCAGGTCCTGGTCGCTCAACGGGCCGCCGAACGCCGCACCCCACGCGCCCATAAAAGTGCCTTCCACCCCCTGGGCGACGACCTCCACAAAGCTGGCGTCATAGCGGATGACAGCGGCAAACGCTTCGTGGTCAGCCCGCGCCTCGCCCTGGGGGCCATGACAGGCCAGGCAATTCTCAGCGTAGAGCGCCGCCCCCCGTTCGACCTGGCCTTCGCCCTGGGCCAGCGCCGCCGCCACCCCGATCACGGTCAACGCCAGCACGGCAGCCAACACCCGCTTGGACATCTTGGTTCCTTCCTTTTTGACAGGCGCTGATTCAGCCGGTAGAGCGCTGAAGGCAGCGACCCATTCAGCCGCCCAACCGCTGCACATCCCGGCCAAAATATCCCCACAATCCGGCAAAAAGGCAAGACCCCCGGAATCCAGGCCGGGGGTCTCCCCAGACAATGCAGCCACAGCCCCCTGCCCTACTGCGTCTGTTGCAGCAGGTAGGCCACCAGATCCGCCAGGTCTTGCGCGTCGATGCGATCGCTGTAGTTCTGCTGCATCACGCTGATGCCATTGCTGGAATAGATCGCGCTGCCCTCGTTCGGCACCAGGTAGGCGTTGGGCTGGAGGATGCTCTCCACCAGGTACTGCTCCACGGTGATCCCCGCCAGCTCCGGGATGGCAGCCACGCGCTCGGCGGCGCGGGTCGCCGTGCCTTCGGTGATCGGGGCCACGATCCCACCCTCGTGGCAGCTGGCGCAACCCAGTTCGTTGGAATCATACAGCGCCTCGCCGCGCCCCGGGTCCCCGGCGGGCAGGTCGGCAAATGACACCGCCAGGCCGACCGGCTGCCCGGACGACATGATCTGTAGGTCGCCCTCCTCGCGGATGCCGGGCAGGATGAAATCCTGAAGCACTTCCGGCGGATTGGCCTGGTCCAGCGCGGTTACCTCCCAGTTCATGACGAAGCGGGTCAGGTCCTGCACCTGATCCGCGCGCAGCGGGCCGCCGAACTCCTGCCCCCAGGTCGGCATGGCCTCCGGCCAGTAAGCGCTGCTGTTGGGCCGCCCGGCGCTGATGGCATTCTCCACATAGTCATACAGGCCGCCTGACCAGCCCACCTCGGCCAGCCGCTCCCCGTTGAACAGGCGGGGATTGTTCAGCGCGGGAGCGCGCCCGCTGCCCTGACCATTCCGTCCATGGCAGGACGCGCAGTTCGACTCAAAAACTGTCGCCCCGCGCTCGATGGACCGTGCCTCAAACTGGACGGTAAACTCTGACATCCGCGCCTCTTCTTTGAGGAACACCCAGCCAACCAGCAGCAACAGACCGAAGAGAAACGCGGTGCCCAGGACAATCTTCGACTCGATGTTCATCTTGGCCGTCTTTCCCCTTCAGTGGCCGCCGCCAAAATAGCCGGAATCGGCGTGGATATAAACCGCCTTACCGGAATGGGTCCGGAGCGGCTGGCCGCTGTCATCGGTCCTGACCGCGAGGTTCCCCTGCTCATCCCTGACCAGGTGGCCCGCCTCGTCCACCAGTGGCGTGTCCCATTCGATATAAATTTCCACGCGCTTGAGGTCGGTCTGCCAGTCCTGCACGATCAACATGCCCCAGGCGTTGGGCAGCTCCCTGCCCCACACGTCAAACAGACGTCTGAACTCCTCCATGACGGTCATCAGCCCGTGCGCATCGTCCGGCACAGGGGAGATGGTGAAGCGGCTCATGTCCCGCCCTGCCGCCTCAAACTCCGCCGTCAGGCTGGCCGCGGCTGCCGGGTCGTCCAGCGCCGCGGTATGGTAGCTGCCGGGCACCAGGTCGTCAAACGGCACGGCCCGCAGCGGACCGACGCCTTCCATAGGCGCTAACGCCTGGGCGATCTCCTGGTCGCCGGAGGTATCCACGGCGTATTCCGGCGAACCCATCCAGCTCAGCAGGACAAAACCGGCCACCGCCAGCATACCCAGCGACAGGCCGAGGCGGCGGTGAGCGTAGCGGCGGCTCTTGCCGACATCAAGATACGGGTAAGCCAGCAGGAACAGGAACATCAGCCCTGGCAGCACCACGCCGAACAGCACCTTGTCCCCCAGTTTGAGCATCCCCTGCAACCACAGGAAATACCAGGGCGCGGTGGTATGGAGCGGCGTGACCTGGGGGTCCGCGTGGCTTTCCAGCGGCGCATGGAAGAACCAGACCGCCAGCACCACCAGGATAAATGAGACCGCCCCCACCCACAGCAGTTCGTTGGTCAGCACATCGGGGATGAAGTACATCCGGTTCTGCAAAGGCACCCGTTTCGCCGAATCGGTGCCGATCTCCTCATGGCCGGGCGGCAGGCTGTGCCCGTGCAGGATCACTTTGTAGTAGTGCACCCCCAGGAAGATCAGCCCGACCAGGGGCAGGGCGAACACATGCAGCAGATAAAAGCGCAACAGGCCGCCCGCGCCGATATCGGGCGCGCCGCGCAGCAGCAGGTTGAGGTTCGTCCCCACGATCTCCGGCGGCGCAGCCTCGGCCATGCTGGTGCCGATGGTCACCGCCCAGAACGCCAGCTGGTCCCAGGGCAGCAGGTAGCCGGAGAAACTCAGGAACAGGGTGACGAACAGCAGGATCACGCCCGTCGCCCAGGTGAACTGGCGCGGCTTCTTATAGCTGCCGGTGATGAAGGTCCGCAGCATGTGCAGAAAGACGAACAGCACCATGCCCTCCGCCCCCAACCGGTGGATGTCGCGGATCAGCTGCCCAAATGGCACATTGCTCAGGATGTTGAGCATATTCTCGTAAGCGAAGGCCGGCGAGGGCGTATAAAAGATCATCAGGAACAGGCCGGTGATGATCTCCACGGCGAAGAAGTAGGTCGTCAGCCACCCCAGACGCAGGGTGGGGTAAATGCCAGTCACCGAGGCGTGGTAATAACTGGGGCGCATGTGCAGCCAGAAGGCATCGGAGTGCGGGGTCAGGCGCGGGTTGGGACGCCGGCTGGGCGGTTCCCCCCGCAGAAGCTCCCGGATATCCCGGACGTTCAGCCCGGCAGTGACCCGCGCGACCGTTTCATCCACCAGGTCAAGAACTGCTTTGCGCGCCCCTTTTTCTTTGATGTCGTCCAGGAATGAAGGAAAAGGCAAAACGGACATGACCATCTCCTCAATACTCTGGCTCGCCTGCCGCCTGGCAACGGCCCGCCGCCAGCGACCAACGCCTGTAGCGCCCGCGGCCAGGCACCGGCCAGTTAGGGCGAATATTCCTGTCCCGCTGGCGGCCCCTTGATGCGTCGCCCGGTGTGGACAATAAGCGCTTTGATCTGCGAAACGTCGTCGGCGTGCAAAATCCCCTGCTCGTCAGCGGTCACTTCGGTGTCGTCATTCAGAGTGGCCGTCAGCTCAAAACGGTCCAGGCTGCGGGGGGCTGGCCCCTCGATGTACAGACCATTGGCCTGGAACTTGGAGCCATGGCACGGGCACTCAAACCGGTTGTTGGTCCCCACCCACTTGTACAGGCAACCCAGGTGCGTGCACACCTTGTAAAACCCCTGCACCCCGGCTTCGGTGTTACTCAGCCAGAAGCGTCCCTGCGGATTATCCAGCGGCGGGCCGTCCAGGGAGGGAATCTGGGAGCCCGGCAGCGAAAAGTCGCCGCCAAACTCGCCCGCCCGGAAGCGGGGGAGCATATACCAGAGCAGCGCGCCCGCGGTCGCGCCCGTCAGCATGACCATGGACGCCCCCCAGATATAATACAGGAACTCCCGGCGGTTGATGCCGCTGTATTCGGTGGGCAGGCTATCCGCCCCGCTGGCCCGCGCGCGCGCCGTCGGCCTTTCCGTAACACCAGTGGTCATGGTGAAGATTACTCCTGAGACGAGGGTGGCATGCCCGTTAACTTGATTGTGCATTATAACACAGGGCCTCCGGCGAGGCAAAAAGACGATACGTTGAGTCCAGTAATTGGCCTCGCCGCCCTCCCCTCTGCCCCCCGCCTGAAATTGGGGTATTGACACGCCCCCCAGCCAGGTGGAAAATACGTCTGTCCGACCGACAAAGTTTGACAGTAAGGGAAAGATGAAAGACGGACCTGCCTTAGAGAGTTGGGAACCTCCCAGTACCCAACCCCATCATGTAACCGAATAGCTGGCCCCCGCAGGTCGTTTCCCTCCCCCCTGATTTCCTCCCCGAAACGCCTCCGGGGGACCCCTGCCCGGAGGTGTGGCATGGAAGACCGTATCCTGGACAGCACACTGGCCCTGGTGCGCGAGGCGCTGGCGCGCGATGACCTCAGCGGCGCGGTGACGATCATCGAAAGTCTGCGTCCGCCGGATCAGGCCGAGGTTTTCTCCGAACTGGACGACCGCGAGCGGCTGGCCCTGCTGCCCAAACTGCCGACCACCGATTCCGCCAACATCCTGGAAAAGCTGGAAGATGAGGAAGTCGCCGAGCTGGCGGAAGTATTGCCGGTGGAGGCCCTGATCCGCATCGTCGATGAAATGGAGCCGGACGAGGCCGCCGACCTGTTGGGTGACCTGCCGCACGAGCAGGTTCAGGTCGTGCTGGCCGGCCTAGAAGACCCCGATGAAATTCATCCGCTGTTGCTGCACCCCGATGACAGCGCGGGCGGGCTGATGACGTCGGAGTATCTGGCCCTGCGCCGCCGCATGACCGCCGCCGAGGCCATTGAGGCCATCCGTGCCTGGAAGCCGGACATGGACACCATGTACTATCTGTTCGTCGTGGACGCGCGCGGACGGTTGTGCGGCGTCGTCAGCCTGCGCCAGATCATCATCGCCGATCCGACAACCCTCCTGGCCGACATCATGGACCCGGAGGTGATCGCGGTGACGGTGGGCGCTGACCAGGAGGAATGCGCCCGGCTGATGTCCCGTTATGACCTGCTGGCCCTGCCCGTGGTGGATCATAACCACCGGCTGCTGGGCGTGGTCACCATCGACGACGTGGTTGATGTGCTGGTGGAAGAAGCCACCGAAGATATCCAGCGGCTGGGTGGGGCGCAGCCACTGGGTCGCTCTTATCTCGATACCGGCGTCTCGCTGGTCACGCGCAAGCGTATCGGCTGGCTCCTCCTGCTCTTCCTGACCGAAAGCCTGACCGGCACCGTGCTGCGCCACTTTGAGCATGAATTGCAGTCGGTGGTGGCGTTGGCGTTTTTTGTGCCCCTGCTGATCGGCACTGGCGGCAACGCCGGTTCGCAGACCACCAGCACCATCATCCGCGCCCTGGCGGTGGGCGACATCGATTGGGGCGATGCCCTGCGCGCCCTGTGGCATGAACTGCGGGTCGGCCTGTTGCTCGGCCTGGGGATGGCAGTTGTCGCCTATTTGCGCGCCCTGACCTGGGGATCGTCGCCGGAGCTGGCCGTGACGGTGGCCCTGGCCATCCTGACGATCGTGGTGTGGGCTAACGGGCTGGGGGCGGTGCTGCCCCTGCTGGCCACCCGCCTCAGGATTGACCCCACCGTTGTCTCCGGCCCGGTGATGAGCACGCTGGTCGATGCGACCGGCCTGTTCATCTATTTCACCATCGCCCAACTGGTCCTCCAGATATAAACCCGGCAGCCTGGAGCGCGGCTGACCGCCAGCCATCCGCCAGCAGACAGGGGAGGCCTGCCCGGACGCGGCCGCCCCCCCCCCGCACAAGCCCCC
>DAOTXK010000351.1:0-2774 GCA_034435395.1 Anaerolineae bacterium
GTGGGGATGCGAGTTGGGCTGTTGGTGCCGGAACTGGTGGGGGCGCATGGCTGGGGGCGCTATGCCCTGGACCTGGGGCGGGCGCTGGCGGCACAGGGCGTCGAGCTGGTCATCGCCGCCTCCGAGGCCAGCCCCGGCGATGGCGGCATTCCCCACCAGGGCTACCACCCGATTCTGCCGTCGCTGTTCCCGCCCCGCCGCTGGATCACGCCGCGCGGGTTGCTGGCTGTGCCGCGCCTGATCGCCGCCTTTCGGGGCTGCGACCTCCTCCATGCGGCTGCCGAGCATTACCTCCCGGCGGCAGCCCTGGCGGCGGGCCGGCGGCCGGTGTTCGTGACCGCGCACGGGACATACCTGCCGCAGGGCGTGGCCCGACGGCGGGTGGCGGCGCTGTATCGCTGGGCGGGGGGGCGGGCGACGGTGCTGGCGGTCAGCCGCTACACCGCCCGGCGGGTGGAGGCCGTTTTGCCGGGGGCGCGCCTGCTGGTGGTCCCCAACGGCGTCCACGCCGAGCGATTCGCGACGCCGCCCGCGACCCGGCCCGACCGGCGCGGCCCGACCGTGTTGAGCGTCGGCGTCAACAAGGCGCGCAAGGGGTTTCACGTACTGCTGGAGGCCATGGCGCTGGTCCGGCGGGAGGTCCCGGAGGCGGAGTGTGTGATCATCGGTGACGCCAGCGACATCGCCTACCAGGATCGGCTGCGCCGGATCATCGCCGCCCGCGATCTGGCCGATCACGTCCGTATCCTGGGGCGGGTGTTGGACGACGTGCTGCTTGGCTGGTATCATACGGCGGATATTTTCGCCCTGCCGTCGGTCAACGTGGGCGGCGCGTTTGAGGGCTTCGGCCTGGTGTATCTGGAGGCCGGGGCGGCGGGCCTGCCGGTCATCGGCACGACCGGCTGTGGCGCGGAGGAGGCCATCGACGATGGCCTGACCGGCTTCCTCGTCCCCCAGCACGATCCGGCGGCGCTGGCGGAGGCCGTTCTCCGTCTGTTGCAGGACCCCGACCTGCGGGCGCGGATGGGCGCGGCAGGGCGGGCCAAAGCGCAGGCCCACACCTGGACTCAGGTCGCGGCGCAGGTGCAGGAGGCTTACGCGGCGGCGCTGGCCGGTGGCTGACGCGCGTCGCGCCGATCGGCGGCCTTCGGTGGGAGGGGTGGCGCAGGGAGAGAAGGATGGCCGACCGGGTCACCATCTGGCGAGAGGCGCTCCAGGACAGGCAGCATCCCCGTCACCGGCTGGCCTGGGTCTTGTTTCCGAAGACCGTGCCGGTGTCAGCGGCGGCGCGCCGCCTGGAAGCTGACAAAGACGAGGTGATCGGCTATTTGCTGGAGGTGCTGGAGACCCCGGCGCTGTTCGGCAAGGACGCGCTGGGCGAGGGCCATGCGCCGGGTCATGCCATGGCCCTGCTGGGCTACTGGCGGGTGACGGCGGCGGTCCCGCGCCTGCTGCAAATCCTGGACGAGCAGCCCTGGAGCAGCCCGCTGCATGACCAGGCGCTGAAAGCGCTGGAGGCGATGGGGCCGTCGATCATCGACGCGGTGCTGGCCTTCGCAGGGACGGCCAGATTGACCACCTATGGCAGCATCGCCGCCGTGCTGGCCAGCGTGGGGCAGGGGGACGAGCGCGCCTTCAACTGGGTGAAGGACAGCCTGCTCCGGCAGGAGAGCGAGCTGGACCTCGCCTATACCGCCCGGCTGCTGCTGGATATGAATCCGGAGGCGGCCATCCCCTTCCTGGAAAAACGGCTCAAGGACCGGCGGTACAGCGCTAAAGTGCGGCGGGCGGTGGAAACGGCCATCGCCCGCGCCCGCCCACGCCGCGCCCGACGGCCGCCGGGTTCAGCCCTGGCCTGAGGATCGCGTCTGCTGCGGCTCTTGCGCGGAGCCGCCTGAGGAGAGGACATCATGGACGATCCCGTCGCTGTCTGGCGCGAGGCCCTGGGGGACAAAAACCATCCCCGCCACCGACTGGCCTGGACACTGTTCCCGAAATCGATGATGGTGGACGCGGCGGCGCGCCGCCTGGAGGCGCATAAAGATGAGGTCATCCCGCTGCTGCTGGAGATACTGGACACGCCCGATCTGTACGACAGGGAGTCGCTCGGCGGCGGCTTCGCGCCGATCCACGCTGTGGAACTGCTCGGCCACTGGGGGGTGGTGGCCGCGGCCCCGCGCCTGCTGAAGATCATTGAAGAAGAGAGTGAGGATGCCGCCATCTACGACCGGGCCACGACGGCGCTGACCAGGATGGGTCCGGCCATCCTGGAAGACGTCCTGGCGCTGGCCGGGAGGGCCGCCCCGGACAAACGCCCCGCCATCGCCGAGGTGCTGGCCGCCGTCGGCCAGGGAGACAGCCGCGCCTACGGGTGGATCGAGGCGCGCTTTGAGACGGCGAGGGATGAATGGGAACGGGCTTTTATGGCCGAGATGCTGCTGCAGGCCGATCCGGCGCGGGCCATTCCGTACCTGGAGGCGCGGATCAAAACGTTCAGGAGGGAGCTGTACCGTGCCAGGACGGAGAACCTGATCCGGCGGGCGCGGGAACAGCTCGCCCCCCCTCCCACAGACGGATGACGTGTCCCGCTGGGACCGCCAGGTGTCAGGGCGGGCGCTTCTCGCCAGGGTGTCGACAAACAAACAGGCGGCCGCCGGAGCAGCCGCCTCGATGGTGGAGATGCCGGGAATCGAACCCGGGTCCGAAGAAGACGACACCGCACTTCTACAAGCGTAGCTGACGGTTGGTCCTCGCCCACGGCAGCCCCCGTCAGC
>DAOTXK010000352.1:0-4228 GCA_034435395.1 Anaerolineae bacterium
GGCATCAGGTGATGGTAAGCCCAGCCGATGGCCGCCCCCCAGGCCAGAAACGCGACCATTATCCAGGCCCAGCCGATAAACGGCGCTGAAGCGGATGCCCAACCCCCATCGGCGCTGATCAGCAACATGACAAGACCAGCGGCCAGTCCCAGTACCGGCCCGGCACGACTGCTCCACCGCGCCGGGCGCGTCCCCAGGATGGCAAAAAAGATCGCTCCAGCCAGGACCCCCATCAGCAGGAACAGGGCCAGCGCCGCCAGCTGCTCAATCGTTTTGGCCACGCTGGACGTTTCGCCGGCATTGAGACCGCCGATCAGGGCCACCATGCCCTCGATGCCCAGCGTCACCACATTGCCCGGCAATACGCGGGCCAGCCAATCGAACAGGTCGAAGGGCGCAAACGGCCACCCGGCGAGCTGCTCGGCCAGGAACAAGACGGCCATCAGCGGCAGGGTAGTCAGCGCCCCCACCAGCGCGCCCGTGCCCATGCGTCTGGTTTCCATACCCACGCCTCTCAAAATTAGATAAATCGGGTATTTTTAAGTTATTTTTGTATGAGTATAACACGCGGCAACTAAAAGGTCCCTTACCGGCAAGTGAGAGCTGGATTAGAGCGCTCCGAAAAATCGACGGCTCTCACCTGGCATCGACCATTCACGTCCGCCAGTCACGCGGACAAACCGACCTGGTCTACGCCGGGGAGTTGTGGTAGAATGATGGCCATACTGGGGAGTGGCCAAGTGGTAAGGCGACGGTCTTTGGAACCGTAGATCGTAGGTTCGAATCCTACCTCCCCAGCAGCCCAGCGCCCCGTCCCTTCAGACGAGGCGCGCTGTTGTTTTGCCAGCCCTGCCTATCGCTCGTATGCCAGGTGGATGCGGACCCGGTCCGCAGCGGGGCCTGGCAGGACGCGGACGACCACCTGCGCCCCTTCCCGCGCGAAGACGGCCTGCCCATCCGCCCAGCTCTCCCGCTGCGCCCAGTTGACCTGCGCAAAGACCGTCGCCAGCCACGCTTCAACCCCGTCGTCCGGGGGCGCGATCACGTGTTCAAGGACCTGAGCGCTTCCCCCGGCCCCGCCAGTGGCCAGAGCATAGATAACGTCGCGCAGGGCGCGGCGGGCAGGCCAGCTCGGATCGGGCCGAAAAACGTGATAGTAGAAGCCGTTCATCGGGATCGCCCCGTCTTCGTCATAAGCCTGCATCATGGTATACAGCACTGGATCAGGATAAAACAGCGCCCGCAGCACCAGCACGCTGAACGCCTGATCCTCAATCATGGTGAGCAGCTCGGTCGGATCGTAAAGGCCGTTGTTGTACAGGTTGAGAAGCTGGGTCGGGTTGGCGATGACCGTCTTGCCAGCCAGGATGCTGAACGCGGCATCCTCGCTGATGGCGGGGGCTTCCCCTTCCGCCACGATGGCCACCAGCCGCCAGCCGTTTTCGATATCCTCCGCCGTCGGGATTTGCCCCAGGGCCGCATACCCGTCCGTCCAGCCCGCTGAATCATAGAACGCAAAGCCGGTGTTCGCCTCGACTCCCAGCGCATCACTCACCGCCCCGAACACCGGTCCCTCAGTCGGCAGGTGAAACACAGCCGCCGCATAAACCAGGTACGCGCCCGCCACGATGACCCCTGCCGCCCCGACGACAGACCCCTGGTGGACGCTCAGCCACCCGCGCACGGGTTGCAGGAACCGGGTGAGATAATTCTCCGGAAAGCGCCAGCTTCCCTGAACGGTGCGCGCGGCAAAGATGCCGCTCAAAGTGGCCGCCGCCGCGGTGGCCGTGGCGAAGTAACTGTCGCCAGCCCCCCACTTCCCGGCCAGGACGGTGTTGAGCACCGCCGCCATAAACCAGACGCTGTACAGGCTGATCCGGTCAAAATAAAGTTCGTAGATCACCATCAGCCCGGCCATAACGATCAGCACGCCGTGCAGGCCAAACCACTGCCTGAACAGCCCCTCAAACTGACCGGGCACAAACGGATTGACGTTGGCGCTGATGATGTTGAGCCACCACTGCCCCCCCGTCAGGCGGTCGATCAGCAGGAAGATCGCTCCCGCCACCCCGGCGAACAGCAAGCCCCAGGCCAGGCTGCGGCGCGGATTGTGGATGAACAACCAGACGAAAACAGCAGCACACGTGGCAACAGCCAGTTGCTTGGTATAACCCGCCGCCAGCAGAAAGACCATCCCCGCCGCCAGGGCGCGCCGTCGCCTGGCTCGGTCGCCCATATCAGGCACGGTCGCCAGCGCGACCACGGCCAGCGTCTCGAACATCACCATGAACAGGTGCTGCCGGAAGAGCGGCCCCACGTGGTAAATGTAGTTGGAGGCCAGGAAGGCCAGGCCGCTGATCGCCGCCAGAGTCCGGTGCCTTTCCGCGCGGTAAACGGCGTAGCCGATGGAGGCCGCCGTGATCAGCGTCCCCAGGAAGCCCAGCAACCGCCCGTACCAGTAAGCCGGGCCGAACAGCCAGACGAACGGCGCGGCGATCATATGAAACAACGGTGGGTAGTTCGACGAATAAAAGGGGAAGACCTCGGTATTCTGGTAAGGCCAGCGAAACTGGCTGAACATGATCGTATCCACCAGTTCGAAGCCCTCGCCCTGGTCATAATCAAACGGGAATAACATCAGGTTGACTGCATAAAACACATAGACGGCCAGATAGGCCAGCAACACGGCCATCACCAGCGCCAACAGAATCCGACGCAAGGCCGCCCAGGGCCGTCCCACGGCGACCGGCCAGGCGGACGGGCGCGCCGCCACCGCATTCCCCCGCAGGGGGAGCAGGCTCCCACCAACCAGAGCGGTCGCTACACTGACGAGCAGCGCCAGGGCCTGCCGTGGCCCGACGCCGATCGACCGGTCTGGGCCGACCAGGCCGCTGCCCACCCGTTGAAGAAGCGCCGCCAGCGGGTCAAAGCTGAGGAGGGCCAGCGTCGCCACGATGCCCCCCACCAGCAGAATCCAGCCGAGGTGCCTCTTGGTCAGGGAGAAGTCTTCACGCAGCATGGTCAGCGCTCCGCCTTCGGAACTCACCACTCAACCGGCGACAGTATACCGCAGGTGCTGAAAGGCGTGCCCACCAGGCCGCCTCGCCGCGATCAATGAGCCATCCCCTGCAACCCCCGGCACAAACATGCGTATATATGTAAAGTAAAGAAATCAACAGGCAAGCGCTTTTGTTTCTTCAGGAGACTACCATGAGTGAAGACAGGGACATGCTGGATCGCCTGAGCGCTCTCTCAACTGACCCCACCAACGACGAAGGGATACCCATCCCTGTCCACGTCGAGAAAGACCCGAAGGCAGCGGCGGAAGCTGCCTTGCGCCGCGCGGAAGAAGAAACCCGCCAGGGCCGCGATATCGTGCAGGAGTACGAAGAACGATACTACGGCCCAACCAGCGAAACCGCTCGCAAGCGGCAGCATGCGGAGGAACTGGCTTCCGGTGTCTGGCAGGCCACCGGCCAGCGAGCCTACCAGACGCTGCACCAGTATGACTGGCGTCCGCGCTCGCTCCCGGTCGATGGGCTTAGCGACGACGAGCGCCTGTGGGCGGCCCTGGCGCACATCAGCGCCCTGCTGACCATCGGCGTGGCCATCGTCACCAACGGGCTGGCCGTGCTGGCGATGATCTTTGTGCCGCTGGCGGTCTACTTCTACTTCCGCGACAAGTCCAACTTTGTCGCCTTTCACGCCCTGCAGGCCTTCGCCATGCAATTGCTGGGGACCGTGGGCTGGGTGGTGGTGCTGGTCGCGGGGATACTGGTGTTGACGGTAGGCATTGTCATCTCGGCGCTGGCGAGTGTGGTGCTGATCGGCATTCCGTTCCTGATCGTGTTCGTGCTCCTGCTGGTCGCTTTCCTCGTCGTGATGCTGGCGTTGCCGTTTGGTATGCTGATCTTCTCGCTGATCGGCGCCTACCAGACCTACAACGGCCGTGATTACCGGTATCCCTTCATCGCCAGCTGGATCGAACGACAGCTTTCCAGCGGTTTTCTGGCCTGACAAACCCACGCGTGCGGCAGGCATCGTTTTGTGGGGCCGGGTGAACTGGCCCCTTTTTTGTTGTCGCTCCCGGCAAATAACAGGCGGCCGCCGGAGCAGCCGCCTCGATGGTGGAGATGCCGGGAATCGAACCCGGGTCCGAAGAAGACGACACCGCACTTCTACAAGCGTAGCTGACGGTTGGTCCTCGCCCACGGCAGCCCCCGTCAGC
>DAOTXK010000353.1:0-24169 GCA_034435395.1 Anaerolineae bacterium
CACACGGCCCTGATCTCAAACGCCCCGCCCAGCGCCAGCAGCGCCGGGACGTGTTGCTCCCGCGCAAAGATGCCCGCCCCGATGATCCCCAGGCGGATGGGCTTCTCTCCTGCCGGTGTCATGATGACCTCCCGCCGTTCTCGTTTTGCCTGCCCAACACCGTTTGTATATAGTATCCAGCAAAGACCTGATCTCTCACACTGGCCAGCCCAGGCCGTTCGGCCACGATCAGAATACAGGGCCTCGCCAGAAAGGAGCGAACCGACTTTGGCCGACCGTAAGAAGATTACCCTGCCGTACCTGTATGACAAGTACCAGCGCGGCGAGCCGATCGTCATGCTGACCTGCTACGATTACCCCACCGCTTACCTGCAAGAAGAGGCCGGGGTGGAGATGATCCTGGTCGGCGACAGCCTGGGCATGACCATGCTTGGCTACGAGAGCACGCTGCCCGTCACCATGGCCGACATGATCCGGCACACTCAGGCTGTGCGTCGCGGCGCGCCCACCGCCTGGCTGATCGGCGATATGCCCTACATGACCTACCAGCCATCGAAGGAAGACGCCGTCCGCAACGCCGGGCGCTTCATGGCCGAAGCGGGCTGCGACGCCGTCAAGCTGGAAGGCGGACGGGAGATGGCCGACCGGATGCAGGCCATCGTGGCGGCGGGCATCCCGACCATGGGCCACCTGGGCCTGACGCCGCAGAGTGCCAGTATCCTGGGCGGCTTCAAAGTCCAGGGCCGCGACGTGGACCGGGCCAAACGTATCGTCGAGGACGCCCGAATCCTGGAAGAAGCCGGGGCCTACAGCATCCTGCTGGAAATGGTCCCTGACCGCGTCTGCCAGCTGATTACCGAGCGGGCCAGCATCCCCATCATCAGCCTGGGCTCCGGCCCCCACGCCGACGGCCAGCTCCTGATCTACCATGATATGTTCGGCCTCTACCCGCGCTTCAAGCCCAAGATGGCCAAAGTCTACGGGAACGCGGGCGAGGTCATCCTGACCGGCCTCCAGCAGTACGTGCGTGAGGTCATCGGCAGGGACTTCCCCCAGCGCGAACACTGGTTCACCATCAAGGATGAGGACTACGATGCCCTTTTGAAGGCATTGGACGGATAGGAGCAGGTCCATGATCGGCCCACACCCGACCAGCGCCGCGCCCAGGCCGCCGCATCCACTCCGGCAGAAAGCTGACTGCTGACCGCCAACGGCTTATTCAGGAGCATGTCCCACTGATGACGACTGAAAACCTCCGCCAACGGCTGAAGATTTCCCCCGACCGGCTGGACGCCCTCAACGCCGTGCTGCTCAACCCCGACCTGCGGGTCGTCAACGACTTTCTGGAGGTGGTCGCCAGGTACGGCACGCCGGAAGCGATCAACCGGCAGGCCGAGGCGGCCCGCCAGCTCCCGGCGCTGCTCCGGCGCGTCGAGGAGGTCCAGCCCGCCTACCTGGCCGACCTGGCCTGGCTGCAAGACCAGCGCGACCGGGGCGCGTTCATCACCGTCCCGGACTTCCGCCGCCGGGTGTTGGGTCCCCGCGCCGAAACCATGACCTTCGCCGATGACTTCGCCGTCACCCTGGAGATCAGCGCCTGCCAGTATTTCCCCTGGGTGATCGCCGCCGCCCGGCGGGCCATCGACTGCGGGGAACTCCTGCCGGGACGTTTCATCCGCGTGCGGAAGATGAAAGAGCAGGAAGCCGACGGCGACCTGCCCGCTTTCGCCGCCGCCATGCAGATCGTTGGCGCCAGCTATGTGGAGACGCTGGACACCAAAGGCACCGACGGCTCCAACGTCCATCTCGGCGGCCCGGCCACCATCACCGGCTACTTCGGCGGCGTCGGCCAGCCCAACGACCACGCCCTCCAGTGGCTGGACGAGTTTCTGTACTACTACACGAATTACGGCGTGCGGCAGGTGCTCAATATCAACCCCGGCACGGTGCTGCTCGGTTACCTGCTGCACCGCCTCGGCGTGGACATCGAGTTTAAGATCTCGGTCTTCATGGGCAACGATAACCCCTACGCCGCCCTGTGGACGCTGCTGGGGGCCAAGCTGTTCTCGCGCGACGACGGCACCTCGCCCCTGGTCGGCTTCAACTGGAGCAACTCCGTCACCAACGAGACCATGGAGATCACCGCCCAGTTCCGCCGGGACCTGGGCTTTGAGGATGTGGTCCGTTTTGAGCACCACATCACCGAGACGTTTAAGAGCATCGTCCGCCAGCCCTATAACCGCCGCGCCGAGCTGGTCGCGCTGGCCGATCACGTCGCCAATATCTCCGCCAAACACGAGGGCGGCGACCCGGAGATCGATCAGACTCGCGACCATCCTTCGGACATCCTGGACTACTTCCGCGACAAGGCCGAGATCATCGAGTCCGGCGACTGGGAGCACCTGACGCTGAACTTCATGGACAAGTTCGAGGCGCTCAACCGGACTGCCTGGGCGCTGACCAGGGCCGGGCTGTCCTTCCTGGCCGCGGACGTGCACCGCCGGGACGGCCAGGGTCGCCAGACCGGCGCGCCATGATGCCTTACGCTCAGGGCTGGCCGTGACGCCTGCGCCGCTGCCAGCCCTGCCCATTGAGCCATACGCACCCGGTTCGGGAGGGAAACCATGAGCCGCATTCATCGCTTCACCGGCCAGGCCGGCGACTATCGCTGGGAGGGCGCGGTCGCCCTCAGCACCGACGATCCGGCGACCCGTGGCGTCTCCGGCCAGCGGATGATCGGCGACGCCGACGGAACCCCCAACTTCCACTTCCGCTATTTTTGCGTGGAGCCGGGCGGTTATACCTTCCTGCACCGCCACGCCCACGACCACGGGATCATGATCCTGCATGGACGCGCGACGGTCGTCATCGAGGATCAGACTTTCGAGGTTGGGCCGCGCGACATCGTCTACATCGGGCCGCACGACCTGCACCAGTTGCGGGCCTCCGGCGACGAGCCGCTGGGCTTCCTGTGCGTGATCGACCCCCACGCCGTGGAGCCGGACTGAAACGACCCATCGGGCGGCCCAGGCGGCTGAGGGTTCACGTCCACGGGTTGAGCATGGTCTGGATCAAGATCGGCGTGCCGATCTTGATGTTGGGGCGGCGACTGAGCAGCCACAGCACCAGGTCGGCGATGTCCTCGCCGGTCAGCGCCTTTTCCGGGTGCAGTCCCGGCGCGTCCTGGGTCATCTCGGTGATCACCATGCCGGGGCTGATCACGTCCACGCGGATGTTGTAGTCCTGGTTCTCCCGCTGGATGTATTCGGACAGCGCGTTGAGGGCGTGTTTGGCCACGCCGTAAGCGCCGTTCCCTTCGTAATAATTGTGCGCCGACTCGGAGCTGATGTTGACGATGTGCCCCCAGCGCGCCCGGCGCATCCCCGGCAACACCGCCCGGCACATCAGGAACGGCCCGCGCAGGTTGACGGCCATCACCCGATCCCAGTCCGCGATGTCGTGCTCATGGATGGCCCCGCCGCCGCCGATCCCGGCGTTGTTCACCAGGATATCCACCGCGCCATAAGCCTCGGTGGTCGCCCGGACCAGCCGCGCCACGTCCGCCTCGCGGGACACGTCGGCTGGCACGGCCAGCGCTTCCCCCCCGGTCTCCCTGATCCCGGCGGCAGCGCGCGCCAGCGGCTCCTGCCGCCGCCCGCAGATAACCACGCGCACGCCCTCCCCCGCCAGCGCCCGCGCCACCGCCGCCCCGATCCCGGTCCCGCCGCCGGTTACGATAGCCGCCCGGCCCTTTAAGACCATCTCCCGATCCAGGATGTTCACGCCCGCCCCCTTTCATCTGGTCCAATCCCCCAAAAGGAGTGCCTGCGATGCTGGCTGCCCTATCCGACCGTCTCTCCTGGCTGTCATCCTCGCGCCTGTGGTGGTGGCGAACGGATAGGCCGTCGCCGGTCCGGCAGGGCCATCTCACGACTCGCCACCGGCGATGGCCATCACCGCGCGGGCGCGACCAGCGGCAGCACGTCGGCGATCATGGCCCGGTCCGGCACCAGGATCACGACCGTTTCGTGCGCCCCGGCGCGCAGGCACAGCGTCACCGCCGCGTACCAGCATACCGTCGTCGGGTCGGTCGGCACGCCGGGATCGTCAAACCGCAGCGCGCCGTAGCCCCGGTAGGCGGCGGCGAACTCGGCGGCGTCCTCCGGCGTGTCCCAGGCCGTCCGCCACACCATGACCGTCGCTTCAGTTCCGTCGTTGAAGTAGATACGGTAGCGGTCGCCGCCCCACCCCGCCGCGGCGGAGTCGGCGGTTTCCCGCGGGACTTCCGTGCGCAGGTGCTCCCGCAGGTAAAACTCACCCAGCGTCCGGTCCCACACCAGTCGCCAGCCCTCCCCCAGCGCCTCATCCAGCGGCGCGACCGACACCGGGATCGGCTCGTCGCCCGCCAGGTAACGCTCCGGGTGCAGCACCTGCTCGGTGGAGCGCGGCGGCGCGGCGTAGGCATCGTTGACCAGCCGCCAGCCCTCGCCCGCCACGAACAGTGTGTAGGCGAAGTTGCGCCCCTCGGTATAGGGGAACAGCAGCTCGCGCTGGGTGATGGGCGGCGCGGCGGTCAGCGCCTCCGTGCGGATCAGCAGCGCTTCCCCCAGGACGCCTAGCATGGCCATCGGGTTGGTACGCATCAGCCAGTTCTGAAAGCCCTCGGTCATCAGCATGGCATCGCCCTCCACCAGCGCCCCCACCGCCAGCACGTAGTCCGGCTGTGCGTAGATCGTCTTGTCGTCCAGGCCGAGCGCGATCAGATCGTAGTGCTGGTCCTGCAGGACGTGGGTGAACTCGTGGGCGTAGAGAATCTGGTTGAGGGCGTCCATCTCGGCCTGCTCGCTGATGACGAACATGGCGTCGATCTCGGGGTCGTAAAAGCCGCCGATCTGCTCGGTCAGCACGTCGAGCTGCACCTGCCGCAGGTCCACGTCCAGGTCCATGAAGCCGAAGGCGTGGTAAAAGATCACGTCGTCGCGGGCCAGTTCGGGCGGATAGTCCTCATCCAGCGTATTGATCAGGTAGGCCAGCAGTTCGTCTTTGGTCAGAAAGGCCCGCGTCACCGGTTGGAGCGGCTCCAGATCGCGCAGGATGCTGGTGGCCTGCTCCGTGCGGTCCATCTGGGCGTTCAGGTCCGGGTCGTCGTTGGTCCGCCAGAACGGCGTCGGTTCGCCGTCCTGGGCCTGGACCCCCAGCGCTGTCAGCATTCCCGCCAGGATCGCGACTCCGACGGATAACAGCAGCATCCCTCTGGCGCGACGTGCGCTCATGATGTTTTTCCTCCGCCTACTCAGGGAGACCCTACTATACCCTATCGCGGCGGGTTCGACCTGTATCCGGCATCCCTGATCATCCATTCCGCCAACCTTCGGCAAAGGCTGGCTTCTTCATAAAAAATTAATGACTTTTATGTTGAGTCACAAGGATATACCATGATAGCATAAGCGAAACGCTAAGAACCTATCCGAAAAATCGTCAAGAGCCTGAGCAACCAGGGACTTAAGCCCCTTGTCTGTGAATTCTCGGATAGGCACTAAGCAACTTATGGAGATACAAGATGCCTCCCAAACGTCTCTGGATGGCCCTGTCACTGCTTATCCTCTTGAGTCTTCTGCCGCTCCCTGTGCTGGCTCAAGGCGGTAGCTCTGCCAACCTGACACCCACGCCCGCGCCGCCGTCCGACCAGGCGGAAGCGGCTGTGCTGCTGCTCCCCCCCGACACTGATTCATCGACCCCCGGCCCGCCCGCCTCGGAGGCCGGACTCGTCCCGCTGACGTTTCGCCTGGGCGTTTCCACCATCCCGGTGCTGGCGCTGCCGCCCGCCGCCGAAACCTCATCGTTTGATCCCGCCCGATCCTCCCAGCCGATCCTGATCCTGCCCGCCGACTTCGACCTTGACCCCGAAGCGGCGACGCTCGACTTCGCTGATCTTGAAAGACCCCTGCTGGCGATGCGGCTGGATTCGGACTTATCGGTCCTCACCGTCTACGCCGATCCGTCGTCAGTCAATCTCGACACTATCGCCATCCCGGCCCTGATCCTGCCGCCAGGCCCCTCTGCCAGCGGCCTCGAACAGCCGCCAGCATCCCCACCGCCGCCGGCGCTTCCGACATTGGCCCCGGTCGTGACGCTCACATCGCCGCCGCCGGCGCTTCCGACATTGGCCCCGGTCGTGACGCCCACACCGCCGCCGGCGCTTCCGACGTTAGTCCCGACTGTGACGCCCACACCGCCGCTGCCGCAGACGCTCTCCCCACAATCCGCGACCGGGACGCCCATCCCATCACTGCTGGAAACGCTTTCGCCGCCAATCCTGGCCCTGACGCCCTTCCCATCACTACCGCAAATATTGGTACAGCCAATAATCCCACAGGTGCCCCAAACACTACGACTCCCGCAAATTCCGCAAATTCCGCAGTTGCCCCAGACCTTACAACTGCCGCGTATCCCGCAGTTGCCGCAGATACCGTCCCTGCCGCAGGTCCCGCAAATCAACCTGCCGCAGATACCGCCCAATGTGCCCGGCCTGATGCCGCCGGTCCCGGGGTCGCCGCAAATCCCGCAGATACCGCAGCTGCCACAAATTCCCCAGATACCCCAGCTTCCGCAGATTCCGCAAATCCCGCAGGTTCCACAGATTCCGCAAATACCCCAGATTCCGCAGATTCCGCAAATACCCCAGATTCCGCGCATCCCATAGTCGGAATCTCCCGAACCAGGGATAACGATGGTCATAAGGCCCCGGTCTGGCGGACAGGTCGGGGCTTTTTGTCCGTGCTTGTGATGCCCTCTTTCGTATGTTAAATTTTACGCACCATCCGCTGCACCGTTGCACCGCCATGATTTGCTGCCACAGGAGTGGTCTCATGTTGAAAGAATCTATTGCTGACAACCCTGTCACCCCCCGCCCGGCCATCTGGGCCGACGTGCCGGACGAGCAGTGGGACGACTGGCGCTGGCAGATGAGCCACCGGCTCAACACGGTTGCCGAACTATCCCAGATCATCAACCTGACGGAAGAAGAAATCGAGGGCATCAGCGCCCAGGGGTTGTTCCGCATTGACATCACCCCCTACTTCGCCTCGCTGATCGACCCCGACGATCCCACCTGCCCGGTCCGCCGCCAGGTGATCCCGCTGGGGCGGGAGAAGGCGGGCTTTGACGCCGTGATGGCCGACTCGCTGGCCGAGGACGCGCACTCGCCGGTGCCGGGGCTGGTCCACCGCTACCCGGACCGCGTGTTGATGCTGGTCACCACCGAGTGCGCCAGCTACTGCCGCTACTGCACCCGCTCGCGCATCGTGGGCGATTCGACGGCTAACTTCTCCAGCAGCGACCACGAGGAGCAGCTCCACTACATCGCCAACACGCCGCAGGTCCGCGATGTGCTGCTCTCCGGCGGCGATCCGCTGACCATGGCTCCCCAGCGCCTGGAGAACCTGCTGCGCGCTCTGCGCTCCATCGAGCATGTGGAGATCGTGCGCATCGGCACGCGGGTGCCGGTTTTCCTGCCGCAGCGCATCACCGACGAACTCGTGGCCATGCTGCGCCAGTTCCACCCGCTGTGGATCAACATCCACGTCAACCACGCCAAGGAGATCACCCCGGAGCTGAGCCGCGCCCTGGCCCGGCTGGCCGACGGCGGTTTCCCGCTGGGCAACCAGTCGGTGCTGCTGCGCGGCGTCAACGACAGCCCGGAGGTCCAGATGGAGCTGGTGCACAAGCTGGTCAAAAACCGCGTGCGCCCCTACTACCTCTACCAGTGCGACCTGGTGCAGGGCGCGGGGCACTTCCGCACCCCGGTCTCGGTGGGAATCGAGATCATTGAGGCGCTGCGCGGCCACACCTCCGGCTACGCGGTGCCCACCTACTGCGTTGACGCGCCGGGCGGCGGCGGCAAAATCCCGGTCCAGCCCAACTACGTGCTCAGCCAGTCGCCGGGCAGGGTCGTGCTGCGCAACTACGAGGGTCTCATCACCACCTACTACGAGCCGGAAGGTTACGACCGCGCCGAGCGCCAGGACCTCTGGCTGGAAGACCAGAAAAAACGCGACGAGGGCCTGCAGAAGGGCTTGGCCGACCTGCACGCCGGCAAACGCCTGACCATCAAGCCGGAGGGCTTCGACGAACTGCACCGCCGGGGCCGGGCGGGCGATGTGGTCAAGCGCGGCAAACGCAACCGCCTGGACAGCTACGACGAGCTGGGGCCGAACCAGTAGCGGCGAGTTTAACCCGCCGCCTCGCGACATGCTCCCCCAACACCGGGATGGGGGCTGCCCTGTCCTGTTGGTCTGCCATTGGTGCCCGCCGCTGGAAGGCCCCGAAGGTTGGGGCTACCGCCCGGATCGCCGGCCGGATAAACTGAGATAGATGGCGAGGCCCACCCGAGCGAGGGGAGAAAAGACGAAATGAGAAGCGGCGCGAACACCGGCGGTGTGATGTATGGCCCCTGCTGACGCGAGGCCCACCGACGATAAGGATGTGCCATGACCGATTGGCCGCGCCACCCGACCATCTATGAGATCAACACCTGGGCCTGGCTGCACGACCTCTCGGCCCGTTACCGTCACCCGGTCACGCTGGCCGACGTGCCCCCGCAGGAATGGGATGCGCTGGCCGAATATCGCCTGGACGCCGTATGGCTGATGGGCGTCTGGGAACGCAGCCCGGCGGGGAGGCGCATCGCCCGCCAGCACCCCGGCCTGCAGGAGGAATACCGCCGCGCCCTGCCCGACTACACCGCCGGGGATGTCGTCGGCTCGCCTTACGCCGTGCGCCGCTACCAGGTCGAGGCGCAGCTGGGCGGGCCGGCGGGAGATGCGGAAGGGCTGGCCGTCGCCAGGGAGGAGTTAAGTCTGCGGGGCATGCGCCTGCTGCTCGATTACGTGCCGAACCATGTGGCGGTGGACCATCCCTGGGTGTTCGACCATCCCGAATACTTCATCCAGGGCGATAGCGCCGACCTGGTCGAGCAGCCGGATTATTTTTTCGAGGCGGGCGGTCATGTCCTCGCCCACGGGCGCGACCCCCACTTCCCCGCCTGGACCGACACCGCCCAGCTCAACGCCTTCCATCCAGGGCTGCGGCGGGCGGCCATTGAGACGTTGGAGGCCATCGCCGGGCAGTGCGACGGCGTGCGCTGTGACATGGCCATGCTGCTGGTCAACCGCATCTTCGCCCAGACATGGGGCGCACGCGCCGGAAAAATGCCGGAGCCTGACTTCTGGACGGAAGTTATCAGTGCCGTGCGGCGGGCGCATCCCGACTTCCTGTTCATCGCCGAGGCGTATTGGGACTTGGAATGGGAGTTGCAGCAGCAGGGCTTCGACTACTGTTACGACAAACGGCTCTACGACCGTCTGCGCGCGGACACGCCGGAGAGCGTCCGCCTGCACCTGACCGCCGAGCTGGATTACCAGAACCGGCTGGTGCGTTTCATCGAAAACCACGACGAGCCTCGCGCCGCCGCCATCTTCGACCGCCAGCGGGAGCGCGTCGCCGCCGTGACCGCCGCCACCCTGCCCGGCGCGCGGCTGTTCCACGAGGGGCAGTTTGAGGGCTGCCGGATCAGGCTCCCCGTCCAGTTGGGCCGCCGTCCGGCGGAGCCGATCGATGGCGCGTTGCGCGCCTTCTACCGCACGCTGCTGGCCGCGATCGCGGAGCCCGTCTTCAAAGCGGGCGACTGGCAGCTGTGCGCCCGCGCTGGCTGGGCGGATAACCCCACCTGGGAGAATATCGTGGCCTGGTGCTGGCGGGATGGCGAGGAGCGGCGGCTGATCGCCGTCAACCTGGCGGGCAGCGCTTCCCAGGCGCGCCTCCGCCTGCCCTGGGGCGACCTGCACGGCCACACATGGAAACTGAGCGACGCCTTCAGCGGCGATGTCTACCTCCGGTCCGGCGATGAGATGGCCGGCCCCGGCCTGTACGTCAGCCTGGGGGCCTACGGGCTGCACTTCCTGCGGGTGGAGCGGGCCTGATCGGGTTGTGCCGCCGCCCCAATGCTGGCATACTGGGCACGGCCCGACTCGCCCAGGGGAAATCCGTATGGCGCTGGTGTTTGTGAGTTACTCCCACGACGACGAAGCCTTCGTCCTGAAGCTGCTGGACGATCTGCGCCAGAACCACGTACCGTTCTGGTTCGACGGCCACATCCCCACCGGCCAGCGGTGGGATAAGTACATCCAGCGCCAGCTGACCGAAGCGACCCACCTGCTGTTTGTGATGTCGGAATCGTCGGTGGAGTCGGATAATGTGCTGGACGAGGTCATCTTCGCCCTCGACACCCACAAGACCATCATCCCCATCCGCATTGACAACTGCACGCCGCCCTACCGCCTCAGCCGCCTCCAGCACATCGACTTCCGGAAAAACCCGGCCCAGGCCCTCAAGCGCCTGCTCAAGGCCCTGCCCGGCGAAGCGTCGCCTCCCGCCGAGCCGCAGCCCTCGCCCGCCCGGCGGAAGAGCGGCCATTACGCCTTCTGGGAGTCCCTGCTGGAGCGCGCCCGCGCCCGCACCACCCTGCACCTCCGCATCTCCCCCCAGACCGGGCCTTCCATTGCCGCCACGGCGGGCGTGCCCGGACTCAAGTTTCGGTACGCCATCCACCGGCGGGCGGTCAGCGTCCAGCTGGCCATCGATGTGTGCGACCGGTCCCGCAACAAGATCATCTTCGACCGGCTGGCCGGCTCAAGACCGGCCATTGAGGCGGCCTTTGGCGGCCCCCTGGCCTGGGAACGATTGGATAATCACAAAGCCAGCCGCCTCATCTGGATGCTTGCGTGGCCGGATCGCGCCGATGAAGCCGCCTGGCCCCCCATTCAGGAGGCCATGATCGATGCCATGATCCGGCTGGAGAAAGCGCTCCGCCCCCACCTGGATGCGCTGTCCCAGCCCTCCCCCGGCTCTTGATCCATCAGCGTAAACCCGGCCGGCGTTCCGGGCCGCCCCGCCGGCTGGCCCGCGCCAGCCTGAACGTAAAAAATTCGTGAAAAACGGCGTCGTGGCCATTTCCCTCCTTTTGTAAGATTGACATTAACAGATAGATGGTGTTAGCTTCTGGCTGTGGACAACGGAAGACGCTCTTTTCAATGGTTGGTGTCGGACGGTGTAAGCGTTGCAGGGGCTGAGTCGGAAACAAACCCAGGCACGGGTGTGTTGATAGGCACGTGAGCAATCATTGTACTCCGCTGGCAGCCACCCAGGGGCGTGGCTGATTGATTCTGAAGCGATCGGTCAACGTCCACTCATCTCACCAACCCAAGCGTTCAGGGGATCATTCTTCCGCCAGGCCGGTTCCGCCTGTCGCGTCGAGCCGGGGCCAGCCGTTGCCCCCACCGGAGTGACGATGCGCCGGTGGGGCGTGCCGCGTCCGTCACCCTTCGGCGGGAGCGACACTTGCTGGCCGGATCGGCCAGCCCGAAACGAGGGACAATGCCGTGAGCACACAGCAAACCCACATGGTCGCCAAAACAGCCAGCGCCCGCTGGCGTTGGCTCCGCTATGCCGGTTACGGTATCGCCTGTCTGGCCCTGGCCTTCCTGCTGTTGTACCGGCTGGAGACGTTCGCGGTGCTCAGACACGACGAAGGCAGTTTCCTGCACGTCGCCAAAAACTATGCGCTCGACGGCGTTTATGCCGACTCCAGCAGCGAGGGCTACCGCTTCGCTGGCCCGGTCATCAGCACCGGTCCGACGGTCATCCTGCCCATCGCCCTGCTGTTCCGGCTGGTCGAGGTCAGCGTCCCCCTGGCGCGGCTGGTCATCGTCGTTTACGGCGTTTTGATGCTGGTCGCGCTTTACGGCCTGGCCGCCCAGCTGGGCGACCGACGCCTGGCGCTGGTCACGCTGATCCTGGCGGTGACCAGCACCGGCCTGGACTTCACCTATTACAGCCGTCACGTCCTGGGGGAGATACCGGGCCTCTTCTTTCTTTTCACCGGCCTGTGGCTGTGGCTGCGCCCGGGTTCGCGCGGTCTGGCCGTCCTGGTGGGCGTGGGCGTCCTGATGGGGCTGGCGGCCATCACCAAAAATCAGTATGCGGTCTTTGTGCTGCCCGGCCTGCTGCTGGCCTGGCTACTGGACCTGGTATGGTACCGGCGGCGAGGCTGGCGGTATTTTGTCGTGCCCGGCCTGATTGCCGGAGCGCTGTTTTTCGCCTGGAACTACTACGTCTTTTTCCTGTTGGGCGCGGACATTCGGAACCCCGCCGAAGATATAGAAGTGCTGCGGGCGGCAGGCTCCAGCGGTTTTCTGGTGCTGAATCCGAAGATCATCACCGAGAATGCCTACCTGCTGACCGGCGACAAGACCTTCAGCGGGCTTTTTGTCCCGGCCCTGCTCTACGGGCTGTTCCTGAGCCTGCGCCGCGACGACACCGGCCAGCGCTGGGGCACCCTCACCCTGTTCCTCGCCCTCAGCGCCGGACTGTTTATCATCTCGGTGGGCTGGGCCCGTTACGCCGTCCCTCCTATCGCCTTTTCCGCGCTGTTGGTGGGAAGCCTGCTCCACCAGCTGACCGATGGCTATCGCCCGGACTGGAAAGGGTTGCAGGCCGCGCTGCTCGGTCAGCAGGCATTGTCCCTGGCCCTGGTCGTACAACTCGTCGTGCTGGGCCTGCTGGTGGGGATGGTCGTTTTGCCCCTGGGCCGCGCTTTCTTTAACGTGACCGCTGGCGGCGACCTTTCCCCCTACCAGGTGGCGCAATACCTGAAGGCCAACGCCCCGCCGGAGACCCTGATCGAAACCTGGGAGACCGAGCTGGCCGTGCTGACGGATCATCGGTACCACTACCCTCCCTATCTGGCGGAACAGGCGGTCAACACGGCCCATGATGCCAGTGCGCCCCCCCAGGACGCCTATGACTTCCGCGACCATGTGGACCCGGATTACCTGGTCCTGGGTCCCTACTCCAAGTGGTCCGGCGTATACACGGCGGAGGCGCTATACGGCTACGAGCTGGTGCAGAGCTACGGCGATTATGATATCTACCAGCGGCGGCGGTGACCGTTCCGGGGAGCGGTCGGCGGTCAGCTGGCCGGGTGAACAGAAGAGAGACCAGGATGTGCGGCGCTCGTTTAGCGTGTATCGATAAGATGGGCAAGCGAGGCTTGAGAACAAGGGGCTTAAGCCCCTTGCCTGACCTCCTGCCTGGCTCCCTGGCCGCGCGCCTTTTTCACAGGAGCCGTCCCGTTTTGCCGCCCGCGCTCAGGAAAGGGATTGGCCTCGGCCTGGCTCTGCTCACGGCTCTGACAACCGGCTCACCCGGCCACGCCCAGACGCCTGATCCCTGCGCCGCGCCCGCCAATCCCATCGTGGCCGAGAACTGCCTGCCGGGGACGGACGAGTGGCTCATCGACCGCCCGCCAGCGGCCAACCCGGCCATCGAAGGTTTCGCCTATCCCCCCAGCATCGACCGCGGGGAAACGGTCACGTTTTACGTCAACACCCCCGCGCCGCGCTTCGACATCCACATCTACCGCAGCGGCTATTATGGCGGCCTGGGGGGACGCCTGATCCTGTCCATCACCGACCTGCCGGGGCAATCGCAACCGGCCTGCCACTACGACTGCCAGACCGGCCTGGCCAGTTGCGCCAACTGGTCGCCCTCCCATCGCCTGACCGTCCCGGTGGAGTGGGTCTCTGGCGTCTACCTCGCCAGGCTGGCTCTCCCTGACGGCGCGGCCAGCTATGCGCTGTTCACCGTCCGTGACGATGCGCGCCCCTCGGATATCCTGTTCCAGCAAAGCCTGTTCACCTACCAGGCATACAACAACCAGGTCGGCAAGGCCCTTTATACGGCGGGCGGCGGCGAGTGCAACACCATCGCTGGCAGCCCCCGCGCGGTGAGCGTCTCCTTCCACCGGCCCTATGACCCGGCCCTGGACCTCTACCGCAGCTTCAGCAACTCTTACTTCCGGGCAGAATTCGCCATGGCCCGCTGGCTGGAGGCCCAGGGTTACGACGTGACCTACGCCACCGACCTGGACACGCACCGCTCCGGCCTGCCGGGCGCGGCGAACCGGCTGCTGCATCACCGCGCCTTCCTCATGGCCGGGCACGATGAGTATTGGACCCAGGAAATGCGCGACGCGATTACGGCGGCCCGCGACGCTGGCGTTCACATCGGGAACTTCTCCGCCCAGACCGGCCTGTGGCGGGCCCGCCTGACACCGGACCCCTGGACCGGCGAGCCGGACAGCGTCCTGGTGAGCTACAAGACGGTCGAGAGCGGGCCGCCCGACCCCAGCGGCCACTCCACCTCCAGCTTCCGCGACCCGGAAGGCCCGGACGACCCGGAAAACGGCCTGCTGGGCATCATGCACATCGGCGAGAATGACAGCCTGCACGCGCCGCTGCGCGTCACTGCCGAACACGGCCAGGATCGCATCTACCGGCACACTGACCTGCAAGCCCTGCCGCCGGGCACCTATGCCATCGTCGGCCAGGATGTCGTCGGCTGGGAGTTCGATACGGTGTTCGACAACGGCCACACGCCGGAAGAGCTGGAGATTCTCGCCGCGACCCCTGTCTTTGGCGTCCTGCTTCAGGATGCGGGCGATTACAAAGCTTCCGCCACCGGCGAGACCACCACCACCCTGACCCGCTACACCGCGCCCAGCGGCGCGATCGTCCTGTCCGCCGGCACCAACCAGTGGTCCTGGGGACTGGGCGCGCGGCAGGTCGAAGCCATCGCGCCGGACCCGTTGATCGAACAGATCACCTACAATATCCTGGCGGACATGGGGATTCAACCGGCCACGCCCGGCGATGGGCTGATCCTGGACGGCGAAGACGGCTCGCTGCCCGTCGATCCGGATGCCATCTTCCCTCTGGACGCGCCCAACGACATCGTCATCGAAAACGTGCAGGTCCATCATCCTGCTGGCGACCTCCTCAACGACGGGCGCACCGTGACCATCGCCTGGGAGACCAATGTGCCCACCGCCGGACAGCTCTGGTTTGGCCGGACGCCCGAACTGATCAACGTTGAGCGAGGCCATGTCCGCGCCTTCGCACACGACCATGCGCTGACCGAGATCAACCTGATACCCGGCGAAATCATCTACTACCAGATCCTGGCGGTGGACGAACGCGGGAGGCTGGCCGTGTATGACGGGCATTTTCAGACCCCGCCGAACCTCCTGGTCCAGGGAGGCTCAGCCATTCTCAACGCCCTCCGCGCCGGACGGTGCTGGTCGCAGGCCAATCCGACGCTGGCGACGGCAGGGGGTCTGGCCCTGGCCCTGGTCATCACGCTGGCCGCCGGGCGCGCGCTGGCATCCCTGCGGAGGCGTTTGAAACGGGGCAGGTGAAGAATCGTCGCCGCCCTCGTCATTGGTGACGCAGCGGCATCGGCTTTTCGGCGGCGGATGATCGGCCTGTCGCCGCGCACCAGAAGCTTCATGACTGGTTTACCTGTAAGGAGTGAATGGCATGCGCAGTCCTGATTTTTCTACTCGCCCGTCGCTGCTCACACTCATCAAACTCATCTGTCTCGTGGTACTTGTCATCAACATCGCTCCCATCGTTCCCGTTTACGCCCAGGGCGGCGACCCCTGCGACAATCCGGCCAATCCCATCGTGGCGGAAAACTGCCTGCCCGGCACCGACGAATGGATCGTCGACAATCCGTATAATGCCGTCCGCGACATCGAAGGGTACGCCTATCCGGTCAGCGTCAACAAAGGGGAAACCGTCGAGCTGTTCGTCAACACGACCGCTGCCCGCTTCGACATCCAGATCTACCGCAGCGGCTACTACGGCGGCCTGGGCGGTCGCCTGATCCAGACCGCCACCGACGTGCCGGGGCAGTCGCAGCCAGCCTGCCACTACGACTGCCAGACCGGCCTGACCAGCTGCGCCAACTGGTCAGCGTCCTACCGCCTGACCGTCCCGGAGGAGTGGGTCTCCGGCGTCTACATCGCTAAACTGATCCGCCGCGACACGGGCGGCGAAAGTTACGCCCTGTTCACCGTGCGCGACGACGAGCGCGACGCGCCGCTGCTGTTCCAGAACAGCCTGTTCACCTACCACGCCTACAACAATTACGGCGGCAAGTCGCTGTATACCTCGGGCAGCGGCGAATGCAACACGATATCCGGCGCGCCGCGCGCCGTGAAGGTCTCCCTCCACCGGCCCTACGGCCCCGGGATGGGGCTTTACAGCAACTTCGGCAACAACTATTTCCGGGTTGAGTATGCCATGGCACGCTGGCTGGAGCAGCAAGGCTACGATCTGTCCTATACCACCGACCTGGATACCCACCGCTCCGGCCTGCCGGAGACACCCAACGAACTGCTGGACCACCAGGCCTTCCTGATAGCCGGGCACGACGAGTACTGGACCCAGGCGATGCGCGACGCGGTCACTGAAGCGCGCGACGCCGGGGTTCACATCGGCAACTTCTCCTCGAACACCACCTACTGGCGGGTCCGCCTGGAACCCGATCCCTGGACCGGCGATCCGGACAGCGTCATCGTGTGTTATAAAACGGCGGAAGCCGGCATCCCCGATCCCAGCGGCCACCCGACCTCCACCTACCGCGACCCGGCAGGCCCGGACGATCCGGAGAACAGCCTGCTGGGCATCCAGTACATCGGCGATAACGACGGCCTGTACTTCTCGATGCGTATCACTGCCGAGCATGGGCAGGACCGCATCTACCGCCATACCGACCTGCAGACGCTGCCGCCGGGGACTTACCGCAATATCGGCGGGCAGATCATCGGTTGGGAGTGGGACGCCGTCATCGACAACGGACGCACCCCAGAGGGGTTGGAAGTCCTGGCGGAATCGCCGGTGTTCGGCTTTTTGCTCCTCGACCCCGGCAACTTCGAGGTGGGCGATTCGGGGGCCGCTACGGCCTACGTCACGCGCTACACCGCGCCCAGCGGGGCTATGGTCCTCTCCATCGGCGCCATGCAGTGGTCGTGGGGACTGGGCGCGCAACGCATCGAACTCACCGCGCCGGACCCGTATGTCGAACAGATCACCTACAACATCTTGGCCGACATGGGGATACAACCGGCCAGCCCCGCCGAGGCCCTGATCCTGGACGGCGAGGAAGGTATGCTCACCTCCGATCCGGAGACCATCTACGCGCTGGATGCGCCCAATGACCTCGCCATCGAAAACCTGCAAATCGACCAGCCCACCGGCAGCATCATCAACGATGGCCGAACGGTGACCATCTCCTGGGACACCAATATTCCCACCAAGGGGCAGGTCTGGTTTGGCGACGCGCCGGAACACATCATCTGGGGACGGGCGCAAATCCGGGAGTTCACGCCTGAGCATGAGGCGCAGATCATCAATCTGATCCCAGGCCACGTGTACTACTACCGGATCGTGGCTGTCGACGAGCGCGGGCTGATGACCACCGTGGAGGGCAGTTTTCAGACGCCGACCAATCTGTTTGTCACCGTCGGGATGACCATTCTGGATGCCATCCGCGCCCTGCGGTGTTGGGCGCAGTGCAACCCGGCGCTGGCGGTGGCGCTCGGCCTGGTCATCGTCGCCGTGGTCGCTATTGCGGTTTGGCGGGTTGTGCGGTATGTAAGGGGCAGAATCCGACCAACTGCGTCAACATGACCGCTGGTGCAGCCGTACAACAATCGATCAAGACTCGTTACCGTTACCAGACAGGATACCAGAGCATATGAATAACCACCGCCCGCCGCAGCCAGCCTTGGCCCCCACCGCCGCTTCACTGCTCTCCCGTCGTGACCTGCTCAAAAGCGGCCTCGGCGTGTTAGGAAGCCTGCTCCTCCCTAACTTCCTCCCCGGATCGGGGGGGGCAGGCTTACAGACCGACCCCAAGCGTATCTACATCGCCGCCGACGATCACACCGACTACTATTGGGCGGGCGACGAGGAGGCGTACCGGCAGGCCTTCCTGGACATGCTGGACTACTACCTCGACCTGACCGACGCCACCGCCGACCTGCCGCCGGGCTATCAAAGCCGCTGGAACTGCGACGGCAGCTTCTGGCTGTGGACCTATGAGCGGAACAGATCCCCGGCGGAGTTTGAACGCCTCATCGCCCGCATCCGGGATGGGCATATCAGCGCCCCCCTGAACCCGTTGGTGGTGTGCCTGGGGGGCGCGCCAGCGGAAGCCGTCCTGCGGGGGATGTACTACGCGGGCCAGCTGGAGCGCCGCTACCAGCTGCGTTTCCCCCTGGCCATCGCCATGGAAAACCAGACCCTGCCTTTCGGTCTCGGCTCCCTGTGGGCTGGGTCTGGCGCTCGCTATAGCTGGCGGGGAATCTGCAACTGCGCCACCCGGGTCACCAACGCCGGCGACCGGGAACACGAGATCTACTGGTGGGTCGGCCCGGATGGCAGCCGCATCCTGATGAAGTGGAACTCGCAGCTCGTCGACTCCACCCACATGGGCGGCTACGCCGAAGCGCGCCGTCCCGAACTGATCGTGACCTACGTCGACCGAGACCCGGATTTCATCGCCCGCTATCCCTACCGCGTGATCGGCGCTTTTGGCTACGGCTGGGACGACCTCCAGACCTTCACCGACGCTTTCGTCAGGACGGCCCCTGAAACGTCCAACGCCGAGCGCCGGGTGATCGTCTCCAACGAGGAAGACTTCTTCCGCGACTTTGAGGCGACTTACGGCGACGACATCCCCTCCCTCTCCACCACCTTCGGCAACGAATGGGACCTGTATTGCACGTCGATGGCCGAGGTGTCGGCCCAGGTGAAGCGCCTGGTCGAACGGCTGCGCAGTGCGGAAGCGCTGGCCACCCTGGTCAGCTTCCACGACCCGGCTTTTATGGCTGGCCGCGCGGCGGCTCGTGATCAGGCGTTTATGAACATCGGCCTGTACTGGGAACACAACTGGACGGCCAACGGCGTGGTGGGCCGCGAGCCTCGGGCCCAGTGGCAGCGCCGGCTGGTCGAGGGCATCTCGGCCTACGTGGACACGCTCTACCAGGACGCCGCGGGGGCGTTGGGGGACCTGATCCAGCCGGGGGGAACCGACCTCCGCTTTTATACCTTCAACCCCCTCAACTGGACGCGCACCGACGTGGCCGACCTGCCCTACAGCGGCCCGACCCCCGTCCATGTGATCGATCTCAGCACCGGCGAGGAAACGCCGTCCCAGGTCGTGACCCTCGACGGCGAGGCGTACCTGCGCATCCTGGCCCGGGATGTGCCGTCCCTGGGCTACAAGGTTTTTGAGGTCCGGCCCGGCGAGGGCTTGAGTTTTGAGGACGCGGCGACCGTCACCGACAACGTCCTGGCCAGCGACCGCTATGCCGTCGCCCTGTCCGAGCGCGGCGCGATCACCAGCCTGATCGACCGGGCATTGCAGAACCGCGAGTTCGCCCGGGAGATCGACGGGCGGTTCATCAACGATCTCGGCCCCGGCGGAGGGGCGCTGACGGTCGAGAATGCCGGGCCGGTCTCGGTGACGTTGCTGGCCGCCGCCGACGGCCCGCTGGCCCACACCACGCGCCTCACCCTGACCCGCGACCTGGACCGCATCGACATCCGCAACACCATCACCCAGAACTTCGGCAATTCGCCGACCTGGGCCTTCAGCTTCAACCTGGACGCGCCCGACGTCTGGCACGAAGAGGTCGGCGCCATCATCCGCGCCCGGCTGCTGCCCGACGGCGGCCACTACTCCCCCCGGAACGCGCGTTATGACTGGCTGACGTTGAACCACTTCGCCGACATGAGCGGGAGCGACGGCGCGGGCGTCACCCTGGCTAATGCCGACTGCTACTTCATGCAACTGGGGGCCAGCGCCCCGGACACCCTGGATACCGACACACCCCAGATTTCCGTGCTGGCGGGCGGCCAGGTGGACGGGGGCGGGCTGGGCATCCCTGACCAGCACGGCGACAGCTACTTTCTGCAACGGTTCGCCCTGCGCACCCGCCGCGCCTACGACCCGGTGGCCGCCATGCGGTTCGCCCTGGAGCACCAGAATCCGCTGGTCACGGGCGTTGTCTCCGGCGCGGGTCGGGCCTATCCGGAAACCAGCTACTCCCTGCTGACCGTGTCCGACCCCAACCTGTTTCTGTGGGCGCTCAAGCCCGCCGATGACGCCGACGGCATCATCGCCCGGCTGTGGAACCTGTCTTCCCAGGCGGTTTCCTTCTCGCTGGGCTTCGCGGAGCGCCCGGTCGCCTCGGCCTGGCAGACCACCCACATCGAAACCATCCTGGGGGCGGCGGCGGTGTCCGCGGGCGCGCTGAGCGCGACTATCGGCCCCCAGCAGATCCTCACCTTCCTGCTGAGGTTCGGCGAGCCGCAGGCGCAGAGCGATCCCCTGGAAGTTGTCCACACAGCGCCCCCGACCGTTCCGCCCCCCACCCCGACGGCGACCGCTTTTCCGAGTGTGCTGCCCAATACGGACTACCTGCCCGATAATTGACCAGTGATATGTGGGCGGTTTTAAGCCCTGCCAGTGTTTTTTTGAGGAGTGATGATGATGGAAGCGGATTTATCCAAGGTATCCGGACAGGAACACGAAACGGCTCACAGCCAGCGGGTGGTGAACCTGGGTTCGGTCGGGTTGATTCTGTTGAGCGTCCTGCTGGCCGGCAGCGGCCAGCTGATCTTTAAGGCGGCGCTCAACCAGATCGGGCAGCTCCAACTCTCGCTGGAGATGTTCGTCAAACTGGCCACCAGCCCGCTGCTGTTGCTGGGGCTGGCGGTCTTCGGCTTGAGCGCCCTGCTCTGGCTGATCGCGCTGATGAAGGCCGAACTCAGCTTTGCCTACCCCTTCCTCAGCCTGACCTATGTGATCGTGCTGGTCGGCGGCGCGCTGCTCTTTCACGAGCAGATTACCCTGGCCCGGATCATCGGGTTCATCGTGATCGTCACCGGGCTGTTCGTCGTCGCCCGCGACGACACGCCGGAATAATCGGCCCCGGCCAACCGCTGGCGGCGAAGCGGGCCGCCAGCCGAAGGTCTGCGGTTTTGCCGGATCAGTCATAACTGGAATCGATGCCTGGTAGGGGAGCTTGCCATGTCTGATGTTGATGTCGGGCGTGTCGTCCTGCTGATCGTCGGCGCTGCGCTGGTGGGGGTGGCGGTGGGCCGCTCCCGCGCCAGCCAGGAAAGAAGAGATGGCCTCGCCCGGACCGCCCTGGCCGTGGTGGCGGGCCTGAACATCCTGCTCCTGACGGTTCTGGTCCTCAATCACATCAACTTCCCGCTGAGCCTGGAGGTGATGGAAGGCACGGTCTTACAGCACTTCCGGCGCGCCGTCAGCCTCCAGGCCATCTATCCTGAGCCATCGCCCGCCTTTGTCCCCCTGGCCTACAACCCGCTGTATTACGTGGTGTCGATTCCCTTCGGGTGGGTCTTCGGCGTCAGTCTCTTCACGCTGCGCCTGGTGGCCGTGCTGGGCCTGGTGGGGAGCGGCCTGCTGCTGTACCGCATCGTGCGGGACAAAACCGGTTCCGCCTGGTGGGCCTTCCTGGCGGTGGGGTTATTCGCCGCCGCCTACCGGGTTATGGACGCCTATCTGGATACGGCCCACTCCGACTCCTGGCTCCTGTTCAGCGCCCTGCTGGGCAGTTACCTGATCGACCGGGACCGCTCGCGGGCCTGGAATGTGGCCGGGGTGATCGTGCTGGCGGCCTCCTTCTGGTTCAAGCAGCATGGGGCCATGTTCGCCGTGGGAGGCGTGCTGTTTCTGACCTGGCGCGAGATCGTCCGGTCAAACTGGCGCGCTGGCCTGCGGCGGTCGATCCCCTACTGGGGGGTGGCCGCGCTCCTCGGCCCGGCGTTGTACGTGCTGGGCGGGCCGCTGCTCTTTGGGCCACGCTTCCTCTACTTCACCTGGGAAGTCCCCCGCCAATGGACGGTATTTAATCTCGACACGGTGTACCGCTTTGGCGTCTTCATCATCCACAACTACCTGATCCTCTCCCTGGCTGGTGGGCTGCTCGTCCTGTGGACCGGCCTGCGCGAGCGGGCCAACCTCAACGTCTGGCACGTTCAGTTTGTCTTGGCCGTGCTCACCGGCCTTATGGGCGCGCTGGACGCCGGGTCTTCGGACAATGTGCTGGTGCCGATGGGCACGTGGTTTATCCTGGTAGGGACGCTGAGTCTTTTCCAACTGAGCGCGCGCCTGCCGGTGGTGAGGCGCTATGGTCTGCACCTGCTGGCGCTGTTTTTCACCCTCGCCACTTTCCTGTACGACCCCCGGCCTCAGATCGTCCCTGCCGACGCCCAGGACCGCTACCACGAACTGATCACCTTCGTGGACCAGCTGGGCGGCCAGGTCTACGCGCCCGATATCGGTCAGCTGCCCGACGGCTACACGCTCTATCCCACCCCCCACTGGGTGGCGCTGGAAGACATGATCCGGGGGCCAGGGCGCGATCGGCGGGACCACCCCACCACCCGTCGCCTGATCGATCCGGTCATCAATCCGGAAGAGGAGCCGTCTTACATCCTGGCGTACTTCCGCCTGGAGGACAAAAACGTCTTCGAATTCCTGCTGGGGTATTACACGCTGGAGGCCGATCTGGGCGAGCGCTTCCGGTCACTGAAGACCACGCCCCACCGTTGGGATAGCGGCTACCCGCGTTACCTCTACCGCTATAACCCGGAGGCAGCGATCAGCGGCCAGTGAGCGCCCCGGCTTGGGGGGTCGCCGCCCGCGCCAGGACGCCAGCCAGCTGCCCTGGGCGTATGACTTCAGGCCAGCATCAGGCCAGTCATGAGCAGGGGCAGTTGGTCGCCACCGGCCCGCCGATCATCGCTGCGATCGAACGGTGACCCACAGCCGCAGCGTCCGATGCGGCTCCGCCTGACCGTCACGGTACAGGAGAAACTCGATCAGCGTATCAGAGCCGGGCGTGTCCGGCACGAAGGTGATCTCCTGCTCCAACCCCTCCCCGTCCTCCAGATGGAAAAGCGGCGACTGGCCGATCAGCCGCTCATTGCTGCGGACCTCAATCTGGAAGGTTGCCTGCTCTCCCTCATGGTTGGTCACGCCCACGGTCACCCGGGCCGGCTGGTTTACGGCCACGCTGCGCGGGAAATCCTGGGCCAGTCCGCCCGCGCCCAGGACATAAAATTCTGTGTACTGCTCCACTGCCTTGGGGATCGCCAGAATCACAGCGGCGGCTGATAGCGCGGCGATAAACGCCAGGGCGAGCGCCACGAACACCACCCGGTTCAGAAAGCCCTGCCTGCGCCACCAGCGCCGGACATCAAAGTTGATGCGCACCAGAAAACGTTCGGGGGGTGGGATGTCCCGCCGACGGTACCAGGCCACCAGGAGCAGCAGGGCCGTTACCAGCCCTTCCACCACAATCACCGACGGCATCGTGATCGTGAACCACGGCAGCCGATCGATCAGGAAAGCGCTGGGCGGTATCACGGCGACGCTCAGGGCAAAAGAAAAAGCCAGGCGCTCAGGAGCGTTGAGGTCGCGGCGGCGGGGAAACAGAGCGGCCTGGATAGTGTAGCCAGGGACGAACAACAGAAACAACAGACCCAGGAGGGCGCGGGGCACGAACAACAGGGGCGAATCGACCTGCACATTCCCCACGGCCAGGGCCACCAGCAGCAGGCCGAGGAAGACGATCAGGTTCAACTCTTTTTTCAGGGAAAGTTCCACCTTTATCACGCTAATCACACGAATAACCGCGCCCTGGTGCCCCAATTGACCGGGGCACGGTCAGCTCAACAAATCATCAAAGTCCCACAAACCCCTGTGCGGGCCTAGCGCTGAAAGATCGTCCGTGGGCGGCGATGGTAGAGTTGCACATCACCGTTGTCATACACCCGATTATACTCAACGACCGAGGGCAAAACCACCGCCGTCCGGTTCGCCTGGAGTTGGGTCAGTTCGGAATACAACACATAGGGGTAAGACGCGTTGGCGTTATCCGCCGAGAAAATATACTGGTTGGTCCGTATGGCCCCATAGCCTCCGGCGAAGTTGAGCACATCGAGCTGGTGCGGAAACGTGTCTACCCACACAATGCTTTGTTGCACATGGCGGTTGGTCCACACCAGCGAGCTATACTCGCCCGGTGAGTAAAAAATCCACTGGTTGCCCAGCAGCGGATCGTTCACCACTTTCAGCAGGGCCGCGCCAGAAGCGTACACCATCACCACGAGCATCACCAGGATGGCCAGCCCCTGCAAGATTCGGCTGAGCCGGCGCAGCCCCC
>DAOTXK010000354.1:0-37713 GCA_034435395.1 Anaerolineae bacterium
GAATTGAAACAACGAACTCGCTGGGGAGCGCCCGTACCAACCGGTGTTTGAGAGGCCCTACTTCCGAACGCGGAATTGAAACGTTGGGCCGGGCGTGCACAAGGGTAAGCCGAGGGGCGTTTGAGAGGCCCTACTTCCGAACGCGGAATTGAAACACCGCTGCGCAGCGTCGCCGTTTCCTGACGCGGCGGGCGAAACGGCTGGAGGTAGAGAATGACCTGTGTCAACCCACCTGGATAGCCCTGCGCCTGGATTTCCCGATACAGCTTCCGTGCATTGTACACCCCTTCACTGATCCGACGTTGCAGATAATCGCTGTACGGGTCGATCTTGCGCGCCCGCGGTTGTGGCGCCTTCTGGCGCGAGGGCAACAGTTCCCCGTTGATCACTTTCCGTACTGTTTTCCGATCATGACCGGTTTGGCGGGCAATCTCGCTGATGGATATTCCCTTGCGATGCATTTCCTTGATCATAAAACGGGCCTCCACTCCTAACATGAGCAGCTCCTCTGGGACGATTCGGAGTGACCGACTCATCCTCGTTCCAGCTCGCTGTATTGTCCAGAGTGGGGATTTTGGTTCCGATCATTTTGGGGAGTTTATCGGCGATCATGACAGATGGGGTAGGAGAAACCTACCCACAGCGCGAGAACCCTACACCCAGCCAACACAGGAGTCTCTATAATGTCAAGATACGAGACTCTGAGATGGTCATCAACAGAAAAGTCTGGGCGCGGTGGCCCGGTCGGTGACCAAGGAGTGGTTCATAGTCAGTTTTTCACCATCCCTATCACCTTAAATTGGCTCTTTCTTGTCAAGTTTTTCGCAGTAGTAATTAAAGAAACGCGTGTCGTTTAGGGCTACCCAAACTGCTGCTGCAACGAATAGCAAGCTCGGCATGAGCATGGCCGCAAGTAGATCGCGACTGAACCCTAGCCGCACCCCTCCAATCAACGGAGTTCCCAAAGAGCTTACCACAAAAATGATGATTTTAAGCTGCCACGCGCCTGGCCCGAAGGTTCGATAGTCCCTTTTTCCCCAACGTGTATGCTGTTCTAAGCGTAGCTCTTTCTCAATCTCGCGGAGGCGGTGCAGCCGGAGCCAATAGATTTGTCGTGCATTCTGCGCTTGCAGAATCCAGGTAGCGAAAAGTACTATGACCAGGCCGGAACTTACGCCGACAATTTCAGGGGTGACATACTCGCTTCCTAGGAGAAAGCCCCAGAAGATAAAAACGCCGGCACTTAGCATATTCCCAAGTGCCTGAGGGTCTTGACTCCCAGCAAGGAATGCCTGGTGCCCGGTTTCATATTCAGCAATCAACGCATTATCTTCAGGCTTCTCCAGCACACTGGTATCCAAATGCTCTTTCCCCGACATATCCATCGCCTCAGCTGTTACTACATGGGCTTTTACATAGAATAGACATAAAAACGCCGCACTGCCTGACGGATTTCTGACAACTGTTGGCCTGAATCGCTTTTAGATTGTCCAGAAGTTAGAAGTCCGTGGCCCATTATCTAGAGCCTGTTATGCATTTTAGAGAACAAAAGCGATCAACCGGACGAAACGATGGGCCATCAGCATGGCAAAGGCTAAGAAATGCAGTCCTTTGAGAGTATCCGGCAGGCGCTCATAATCGCGCACAAGGCGACGGAAACGGGCCAGCCAGCCAAAAGAGCGCTCGATGACCCAGCGGTGAGGCAGGAGCACGAAGCCTTTTTTGGCATCGGGCAGCTTGACAACCATCAGGCGGATGCTCTGCTCGGCGGCGGCCTGTTCGGCCTCATCACCCGTATAGCCCTGGTCGACAAAGGCGATTTCAACAGACTGGCCGGTGGCTTGCTGAACCGCCTGGGACAACGCGGCGACCTGCGCCCGATCTTGCTCGTCGGCGGTGGTCACATACAGCGTCAGCAAGTGGCCCAACGTATCGACCGCCATGTGAGTTTCGCTGCCTTTGCGTCGCTTGGCCCCATCATACCCGGCCCGCTCCCACTCTCCGGGCTGGATTGCAGCGTCCGACTGTCGAAAATGGCCGCGCTCGGCTGAGCGTTACGCCCCGCCGCCAGACGCAACACCTCACGCAAGTCGTGCACCATCGCCTCAAACACGCCTGCCTTCAGCCAGCGTTGGGTCTGCTGGTAGACAGCGTGCCAGGGCGGAAAATCGTTGGGCAGCATGCGCCAGGGAATACCGCTGCGTACGACGTAGCGCAGGGCGTTGAACACTTCGCGCAAGGGATACTCGCGTTGGGGCGCGTCTTCCCTCATCAACGTCAGGTAGGGCGCCACAAACGCCCATTCCTCGTCACTCACATCACTTGGGTATGATTTTCGTTCGCTCATACCCTGAGTTTATCATCTGGCACTTCAAAAGTGCATAACACGCTCTAGAAGCAGTGGCCGAGACCATCGAAAACAACGTGCGCCGCGTGATTGTCGATATGATGGCCGTCAACCCAGCCCACTATCAGAAGATGTCGGAGCTGCTGGATGCGTTGATTCAGGCTCGCAAACAGCAGGCTCAGGATTATAAGGAGTATCTGGACCAGATCACGAGGCTCGCTCGTCTGGTCCAGAATCCGGGCGGATACGCTGATTATCCGCGAACAATCAACACCGATGCCCGGCGGGCGTTTTACGACAACCTCAATCGCGACGAGTTACTGGCTGTTCAGGTAGATGAAGCTATTCGTGCTGTCAAAAAGGATCAGTGGCGCGGCAACCGATTCAAAGAGCGCGAAGTGCGTAACGCCATCGCCGGTGTGCTGGGTGATAACAGCGACCTGATCAATCAAATCTTCGAAATTGCCAAGAACCAACGTGACTACTAACCGAAGCATCATCAAACTGCAAGACATGACGGTGGAGATTGTCCGCAAGGACATAAGGAATCTCCACGTGGCCGTACATCCCCCCAATGGTAGGGTACGTGTGTCTGCGCCGCTGCGCCTTAGTGACGACGATGTGCGACTGGCGATCATCTCACGGCTGGGCTGGATTCGCCGTCAACAGGCGGGCTTTCACGCCCAGGAGCGCCAATCAATGCGCGAGATGGTGACGGGCGAAAGCCACTATGTGGAGGGCCGACGGTACCGGTTGGATGTCGTTGAACATAATGGTCCTTCATCGGTTCGTCTGCGCAATAACAACATTCTCGAACTGCGTGTTCGCCCTGGAACAAACCGGGACAAGCGCGAAGCGATCTTGCATCGCTGGTATCGCACTCGCCTCAAGGAGCAGATTCCAAGACTGATTGCCAAATGGGAACCTGTGATTGGTGTAACCGTGTCAGATTGGGGCATAAAAAAGATGAAGACCCGCTGGGGGACATGCACTATCGAAGCCCGGCGTATCTGGGTCAATCTCGAATTGGCAAAAAAGTCTGCGCAATGCTTGGAGTACATCGTTGTGCATGAGATGGTCCACCTACTTGAACGGCATCATAATGAGCGATTCGTGGCGCTTATGGACAAGTTCCTGCCAAATTGGCGCCTTATGCGCGAGGAGCTAAACCGGGAGCCATTGGCATACGAACACTGGGAATATTGAGGCCAAGATAGCCAGTGTATTGGTCACAGCCTTCGGTGTCTCTTGCGATTATTGCTCATGATTTCAACGCAGTCAGATCAGAATGCCGACCAAGTGCAAGAACCCCCAAAAGCCCCGTGAGTTTGTCGAAACGGGAAATGCCACTGTTTTGAGCCGAGCGTGAGGCGCGTGAACGCGAGAAGAAAGCCAGGAAGAAATCGCACTCTCGATAGCCGCGCACTCCATCACCTACGACGATTGACACACTTGAATTCGCAATGTTACAATCTGTTTACTATGAAGACTACTACATTTCGGTTATATCGAGTTAGGAGAAGTTGGTTAGAATTGTCCGCCATTATCGGCGTGTTCCACCGCCGCCGCGAACTCAAGCAACTCATCAGGTGGGCGCGGCGCAAGGGATTAGAAGGTCCCCTGCGTGCTTATCAGTCCAAACTGGGTGATGAGGAAACGCGCCTGATGTTCTACCGAATGCGCTCACCACACCTGGTCACTTGCGCCTATGTTCTCGTGTTCATTCATTGGCTCATCATCCCCGAACCCCGCACCTATCAGCGCGGCCATGCCGCCAAATTCAAGTCAAGGAGCCGGACCGTTCGGGCATACGCCTGACACCCCACGAACGCACGTGATAAGATGCTTGTGTGCCATCCTTAGCTGTTGCGTTTCGCCATCTCAAGTCAACCTTATCCTCGATATTCTCCGTGCTGAACCTCGACCCGGTTGCGGAAGCAGCCAAGCTGTGGCGGGTGTGGAGCGACCGCTCCAAAGGCGAAGCATTCGATGGCATGTACGAGGTGTTGGAGTACGATGCAGCACTCGAATTACTGGACAAGAAGGGCAGGCAGGCCGTCTACAAGAAGTATCAGAAAGTGCGCTTTCTGCAAAACAACATCATCGCCTACCAGGATCAGGCCTGGGGCGATGGTGACATATTTGCAGAGTACAAATGCTCACCCGGCGTTGCTGTGGACAGGTATCGGGAAGGGCATCGCTGGCGCATCTTGATTTCACTGCGAGAGACGAAGCAGCGGGGGGATATTGAGGAATTTCACATTGAGCGAAGAATGCGGAACAGCTTCATGACCCATACGGAAGAATGGCAAACCGAGGTCGCCCATGTCACCCAACACCTGACGGTCAAACTCATTTTCCCAGCAGAACGCCCGCCGAAGCAGGTGTGGTTAGCCGAACAGAATACCGGTCAAACCATCGAACTCGGCCCTCAGCACATGCAGCAGCTTGCTGATGGCCGCTACCAGGTGGCATGGCGAACCGCACAGCCAAAGCTGTTCGAGGCGTACATTCTGCGCTGGAAGTGGTAATAAAAAGGCGGGCGGCACACTGCGAGTGCACCGCCCACCGTGAGGATGCTTCTGCTTAGGTCCCACCGCCGCCACTCATTGCGTCGTCCTTTCTACTCGTGTGTATGCTAACGGGTCATCACCGTGGCGCGCCTCTGACGGTATACCCGCTTTCCGCATGGAAACGGACGCATATATGCAATAGACATTATAGTCTGCGCTTCGTAGAATTGCAATAGGTTTTATGCAATTCGAGGATAGCTTGGTGAACCCGGTACTACTCGGTCAGCGTATCCGCAGCGCCAGAGAACGCCTGAAGATGTCTCAGGAGGAGTTGGCAATGCTGGTCTCAAAGGATCAGCGGGCCATCTCTGAATATGAGAACGGGAAGCGGAAACTGGCCGCCACTGATTTACCCTCGTTTGCGCGGGTGCTCAAGGTGCCGGTGTTGTATTTCTATGGGGGCCAACTTGAAGGCGAAGCGCTGGACGAAACGCTCCTGATGGAGTTTCATCGGCTTCCAACGCAAAGAGCAAGGCAGGCAGCCATCGAACTCGTTCGCACGCTCTCCGATTTCGTGAGTTGACAAACCGCCATCGGTGTTATAGTATATAAGCATTGAACGTGAAGATTAAAATACAGTAGATAGTATCTTAACTGAAACGCCCCCGACAGGTGTTGATCGCACCAGCCGAGGGCTAACCTCCCATGCTGAGAGAGCAGCATGGCAGGCTAATGGGCAATTATATCTTGCCATATTAGGCCGTCAACGCTGGTCAGCGTCGGCGGCTTTTTTGATTACTAGGTTGAGCACGAAAGGAGTGCGATGACACAAGCCCAAGTCCTTTCCCCAGAGAGGGGGTGAGCGGTGATGCCCAAGTACATCTTCTCTCAAGGACAAATCACCGTTGACGATGGGGTCTACGATCCGGTGATGGAGGAGAAACGCCGGGCAGACAACGCCGGTGTCATCTTGATTGTCAACCGACCACCAATCAAAAGAGCAAGAAAGGAGCAGGACCATGTTCAAGCGTAGGAAATCCAAGAAGCGGGCGCGCTTTGGCATCTACACCCGCTATTCGTCGGACATGCAGAACGAAATCAGCCTTGAGGCTCAAGAGCACCTCTGCCGCGAGGAAATCGCCAAACGGGGCGGGGTGGTGGTGGCCGTCTATAGCGATGGGGCCAAGTCGGGATGGAGCCTGGACCGCGAGGGGTTCATCGAGATGCGCAAGGCCGCCGAGCGGGGCAAGTTTGACGCCCTGATGATGTGGAAGTTTGACCGTTTGGCCCGCAATCACGAACATGCGGTGATGATCAAGATGCTGCTCAGGCACGAGTATGGCCTGAAGCTCGTTTGCGTGGAAGGCTTCAGCGAGGACGATGATGACAGTCCCTACTCGGCCATGATGGAGCAACTGCTGGCCGTCATCTCCGCCTTCTACTCCAAGAACCTGAGCAGTGAGACCAAACGCGGCAAGAAGCACCGGGCCATCAAGGGCGAGTTCAACGGCAGTGTGCCGCCGCTGGGCTACATCCTGGTCAAGCTGGCCGAGGCCACCGCCGAACGACCGGCAGGGCTGTACATCCACCCGGAGTTGGCGGCGATTGTGCGCAAAGCGTTCGAGATGTATTCGACAGGCCGCTACAGCGACCGTGACATCGCCGAGTGGATGAACGAACAACCGGCCATCCAACGAGAGCGAGAAGGCCAGAAGCCTATCGGCAAAGAGATGGTGCGGGACATGCTCAAGAATCGGGTCTACACAGGGAAGGTGCCCTATGCAGAGACGTTCTACAACGGCTCACTGGGCGAAGGCAAGCGTTCCAGTCGCAACCGCAAGCAGTGGTTTGAGGGCAAGCACGCACCCATCATCTCGGAAGCCCTGTTTGAGCGCTGCCAGGAAGTGCGCAAGCAACTGACCAAGCATCGCAAGCCCTATGCCCAGGTGCGCACCTATGTTCTCCATGACCGCGTGTACTGCGCCCGTTGCGTCACCCGGCGACCGGACAACCTGGAAGATGCGAAGTACGGCAAGATGCGTCCGGCCTACAGCAGCCGTGAAGGGGAGGCGTGGTATCGCTGTCTGTGTCGAGACAGGGGCTATGGGCACTGCGACCAAAGCTACGTCGCCGTGGAGACGATTGATGAGCAGGTGGTGTCCGCTCTATCGAAACTCGTCATCCCGGAGGGGTTTCGAGACCGGGTGGAGCAGGCTGTGCAAAACCGCGTAGAACACGGGGAAGCCTTGAAGCGGATGGAGGAAATCCAGGCGATTGTGGAACGGATTGACTTCAGTTGGGAGAAGGGCTTCATGACCCCAGAGGAGTACATCGAGAAGCGCACGCAACTTCAGAAGGAGTTGGAGACGCTGCGCCCGGTCGACTACGATGACTTGATGGAAGCGGCGGACCTGTTGGAGCACTTCACGACCTACTGGGAGCAGTGTGGTCAACTTGACAATCCAGAAGAAGCCCGGAAGCAACTGTTGGCGAAGATCGTGGACCGGGTGTTTGTCTATGATGACGAGGTGATTGCTGTAGCCCTGCATGGCGACTTTGGGGTGATACTCGGTGAGGAGACCTACGTGCCCTCGGATGTGCTGTCCACTATGTCGCAGATAATCAAAAAGGGTGAGGCCATCTCGAATATTACTGATAGCGTCACCCAGTGCGGGAGCGACGGGATTCGAACCCGCGATCTCCGGCTTGACAGGCCGGCATGTTAACCGCTACACTACGCCCCCAATCTGTGCCGCATTATAGCAGTGGACTATTCCCCTGTCAACAATCGGCTCCCACCGCAGAGCCGACCAGTTTAGACCCGCGTCCGGTTACGAGGTTACCCGGTGATAGGCACATTGGCCGCACTATTGCCCTCAAGCTGGACATAGGCCCCTGAGACCCATCCCCGTCCCTGCGAGAAGTTGATTTCCCACCAACTGCCGTCAAGATTGCGGCCCACCACGTCGGCCTCGACCCCGCTGACCAGCCACCCGATCCGGGCATAGGACACCCCTGGTCCGCTGCGGATGTTCAGGTTGGCTGTCGCCCGAACCCGCAGTCCAGTGGGTGTACCGAAGGAGAGGGGAGCAGCTTCCTCCGTGGCTGAGACCACCGGGATGGTTGTCTGATCGCCCTGGAGAGTGGTCCAGGTGCCGTTGATCCATCCTTCGATCGCGCCAAAGTTGATGCGCACCCAGCGGGGATCACTCGAACTGCGTCCGGTGACGGTGAACACCTGATTCTGGCGGGCGCGCCCCAAAATCGGGTGGGTCACCCCTGGCCCGCTGCGGACATTCAGTAAAAAGGCGTTGACCTGCGCTGTGACAGGCGTCCCTGCCTGGGCCGGGCGCGGGTAGAGCCAATAAACGCGTAAGGCCGCTCGCATGGAGGCTTCGTAGAACTCGATGGTCAGCGTGTGCTCGCCTGGCAGGAGGTCGCGGTCCACAAAGTAATAGTCACCGCTGGCCGAATGCCATTCATCAAGCACCAGGGCGTTGTCAATATAGAGGCGGACGCCATCGTCAGCTCGCAGCACAAAGCGGACGAAGTTGCCCGCAAACGTCGCGCGGCGGGTGAAGCGGGCGCTGAAGTTGTCGCTGGTCACCACAGGCGATGGCGAACCGTCGCGCCAATCGAGGTCAAGCCCCAGGCTGGCGATCTGGGTGCTATAAGCCGGGCCGCCACTCAGCGTAAGGTTATTAAAATAATCCGCCTGCCATACGCCGGTCGTCGGGGGGGAGGGTGGGACGGCTGGGGGAGGGATGGGCGTCGGGACGGGAACGCCGCTCAAAGCCCATTCCACCCGTATGGCCGCCACTTCTGTCCATTCGAAGTATTCGACTCGAACTGTGTGCTGTCCTTCCCCCAAGGCGACTGCCCCCGTATAGGGCGGGGTGAGGCCGCTGCCGTGCCACTCGTCAATGATGAGCTGATTATCTACCCACAGGCGCACGCCGTCATCGGCGTAAATGGTGAAGGTATACGTCCCGGCCTGGAAGTACGGTGAGCCTGTCCAGCGCGCGCCGAAATTGTCCGCTGCGATCTGCCCCGGCGCAGGAGACCCAAACCCCCAGTCATAGTCGATGATCTGCTCGGTTCGCTCAATGGTCGGCAGACCAGCCAGGTACGGGGTGTTGTAATATTGCGCGATCCAGGTGGCCACGCCAGGGCTGGAAATCAGTATCCAGTCCAGGGAAGCCACCGCCGCGCCGCTATTTTCGTAATATTCGACCCGAAGAGCGTGTTGTCCCTGGGTGACGCTGACCTCCACGATGACCGGGGGATCGGGCGCGCGGTCGAACCAGGAATCGAGGATCAACACGTTGTCCAGATAAACGCGCATGCCATCGTCCGAACGGGCGATGAAACGGTAGGTGCCACCGGTGAAGAATTGCGCCCTGGTCCACCGCACGGAGAAACGATCCGCTGGCAGGGCGGGATCAGGCGCGGCCAGGTTCCACATGAACTTGATGGCCTGGTCCGAGCGCACCACTACAGGAGACCCGCTGAGGCTGGCATTGCTAAAATACTCGCCGACCCAGGAAGTGTCACCCTGAGCCTGGGCGACGCGCAGCCCTCCCCAGACCAGGAATGCCAGCATAAATACGACCAGTAAGCCGCCTTTCTTTCTTATGCCCATGGCAACACCCTGCACACTGGTTTGTTTAATGCTATTTTACAGTATCTTCAGTCCCTCGTGCAGCGGGCGTGGGTCACTCGTCGGGGAAGCGGTGGTAGCGCGTCAGGAGATCGTGCAGCGCGTCAGCGGGCAGGGCGTGCAGGACATGACCGTCGCGGCCAGACATGGTTTCCGCCGCCAGCAGGGCGTTGAGGATCGCTTCCTCGACCGCTTCGACCGCCGCCAGAAAAAGGGTGTTCATGGCCTGGCTGTTTTCATCGGGGATGCCGGTGATGCTCTCGACTTCGGCGGACGGATAGTGCCTCCGGCGGTGGGCGGTGGAGAAGGCGATCACAAAGTCGCCGCTGCTGTTACTACAGAAGGTGCCGGTCCGCGCCAGGCCGAAAATGGCGCGGGTGGTCAGGCGGCCTAACTGCCGGGCGCTGAGCGGGGCGTCGGTCGCCAGGACTATCACCACCGAGCCAGGGCCGGCTTCCGGCAGGTGATCCTGCATCAGATGCCGCCCGACAGGCACCCCCAGGATGGTGAGGTCCGGGCGTTCGCCGAAATTGGTCTGCACCAGAGCGCCGACTGTGAAGCCAACTGCTGCCTGTCGCGAAGCCGTGCCGATGCCGCCCTTAAAGCCGAAGCAGGCCGTGCCGGTGCCAGCGCCGACGTTGCCTTCGGCGACAGGGCCGTCGGCGGCAGCGGTCGCGATGCTCTCCCAGACATGTTCCTGGCGCACGTGGCGGCCACGGATGTCATTCAGGAAGCCATCATTGCATTCGCCGACCACCGGGTTGACACTGCCGGTGGTCACGCCGATGTCAGGATGGTCACGCAGCAGGTAGGTCACCACGGCATCGGCGACCAGGCCCACGTTGAGGGTGTTGGTGAGCAGGATCGGGGTCTCGATCACGCCCAGCTCGCGCACCTGCTCAAAGCCAACTGCCTTTCCGTAACCGTTGATGGTGTGCACGGCAGCGACCACCTTTTCCAGATACAAATCTCCGCCATGAGGCAGGATGGCCGTCACGCCGGTGCGGACCGGGCCTTCCCCTGGTCGCAGGGGGCCGTCGCCGCTGACCAGGGTGACATGCCCCACCCGGACGCCGGGCACGTCGGTGATGGCGTTGTGCGGGCCAGGGAGCAGCCGTCCTGGGCTGATGTTCCAATCGCGTAAACGGGGCATGAGACGCTCTCCTTCAGAGGGAAAAAGGGTGCCGGGGAGCGCACCCTGTCAGATAGCCGCGTGCGGACTGCACGGCCTGGCTGGGCTGACGGGGGGATAGGCGGGTACTGACCAGATCGCCGCCAGCCATAAGTTTCGGTAAGCGCTGGCTTGCTGGTTGGGAAATCATACTTTCAATGTTTATCCTGTTTCCCTTCCAGGTTATGCTAAAATGAGAAGGTGTGACTTTTATATCCGTCCGTTTTCCAGATATACCTTTGTCTGTTGTTATCGTTCTGTTCTGACAGATTATTAATAAGTCAGGAGTCATACGATGCTGTCGGTAGATAATCCGTCGGGTATAGCGGCGATACTCAACATGCTCAGCCGGGTGTGTGACAGCACCCTCAACTACTGGCTGAACCGTATCCGTCTGGCGGCTGAGGCCAGCGGCTATCCGCTGCAAAACTTCCGCCCGGACTTTCTGGACGCTCATCGCGAGCGTCTCTTTGATCTTATCCGAAAGGCCACTCCCCTGCCGGACGTGCAGGCCAAAACAGCGGAACTGGTCATGTTGATGGACCCGGTCATGCGGGCGCACGGCCATCATGCCGGCTGGCTACCGGTGGTGCGAGGGCTGGCGGTGGCCATGTATGACTGCCGGATAGATGACGTGCTGCTGCTGGCAAACCTGTGGCGTGCGGTGGGACGCTGTTACCGCCACCTGGGCGATGGCGCGCGGGCGGTCCAGTCCTTTAAGATAGCCGAGTCCCTGGCCAATGGCTGGAGCGAAGCCGTCGAGGATTTCGCCGCCGAAGTCCACCAGGAGATGGCCGGGGTGCGGGTGACGCAGCTGCGCTTTGATGAAGCGGAGGCCGCTGCTCGTGAGTTGCTGACGGCGGCCCGTCAGCGCGGCGATCGTTATACGCTGGCGCTGGGGCACGTTTTGTTCGCCTATGCCTATATCCATAATGACCGGTACGCCGCCGCTTTCACCCAGGCCCAGCAGGCGCTGGTGACGGCGCGGGCGATCAAAGAGGGATTTCTGGAGGCGCAGGCGCTCCATTATATGGCCGAAGCCTGCCGTCTGGCGAAGTGCCTGGATCGGGCGGCGCATTACCTGGCGCTGGCGCAGGGCCGGGTAGAGGCCCTGGGCGATACACATTGGGAGGCCCTGTTGATGCAGGCGCGGGGGTCTTTGCTGGTGCAGCAGGGCCGCCATGCCGAAGCGGTGGAGGACCTCCGCCGCGCCAGGGAACATTTCGCGGCCAGCGCGGATTCGTCCGATGCCGCCAACTGCGGCCATGCGCTTGGTCTGGCGCTCGCCCGGTCTGGCGACTATGAGGCCGCCGTAGCCGCGCTGGAGGAGGCCATCGAGGGCTGGAAGACACTCGGCAAAGGGCTGGAGGCCGCCGAGACGTGTTACACGCTGGGCTGGGTGTACCGCTGGCAGGGTCGCCCTGACCTGGCCAGGAACGCCTTCGAGCAGGCGTGGCAGCTGATCAAGGACTTTCCGGTTAACGGGTTGCGCGGGGAGCGCCTGAAAGGCGATCTGCAGGAGGAGCTGGGCGGGGACATCGCCTGGCAACCGCGCCACCCTTAGACCCGCCGCAGGACGAAAATACGGGGATGGAGACCGCCCAGCGTGAGGCGAAAAGTGCCTTCGACCTGCCATGCTGCCGAACGAGCCAGCACGGTTTCCATCAATCGCACCTCGTGGGTGATCAGGCTGAACAGAGCGCCCGGCCTGGCGACGCGGGCGGCTTCCGCCATCAGTGCCGGGTAGAGCGACACGTTCTGGTCGTGGGAGCCGACCAGATGGCCGAACGGCAAATCCGCACTCAGGGCGTCCACGCTGGCCTCGGATAGGGGCAGGGTGCGTGCATCCCAGTCATGTAGTTCGATGGAAGCCGCATGGCCGCTGGCCTCGATATTGGCCTGGGCACAGGCCAGCGCCTCAGCGCTGGTGTCGCAGCCGATGGCCTGTTTGACCGGGGCGCAGGCCAGCCGCTCGATGAGCAGCGTTCCCGAACCGCAGGCCACATTCAGGAAAACGTCGTAGGGTGTGGGGGCTGTCATCAGGGCCATGGCGTGGGCGACGGTGGCATTGAGCGCTCCCTCCAGGTTGCAGACGCGCCAGGGGCGGGTGGCCAGCGGGCGCGGTGAGAGCCGGATCACCGCCTCCCAGCCAGCTGCGCCATCGGGTGGACGGCGCAGTCGCAGCAGCAGGTCTCCTTCGTGGGAAGCTTCTTGCAGCCCGGTATGCTCGGTAATCGCCGCTTTGAGGCGGCTCATCACCGACGTTTCACTGCCGGCGGCGCTGAGGTAAAACGTCTGGTAGGCGTCGGGGGGCTGGGCCTCCCGCACGCGGGCGATATCGGCGAGCAGCACCCGCAGGTGTGCATCGCCCAGCAGGGCACGGGGGCGCGGCACGTCGAAGCGGCGGACCAGGGAGACAGACTGCGCGGTCTTCAGCCGCAGCAGCGCCCGCAGGCCGCCGGTATAGGTGAAAGGGATGATCCCGGGCGCGGACGGGTGCTTCGGGCCGTGGCGAAGCTGGACGCGCTTGCCAAGGTTGACGGCGATCTCCTGTCGGGCGATGGCTTCCAGCCCTTCGACGACCTCCGCTTCACAGTGGACCGTTTCCGGCTGGGGACGGGGGCGCTTCCGGCGTTGGGGTGGGTGTTTGCTCATGCGCGTGACCGTTTTCAGTGGCCTGACACGGCGTCGAGTGTAGCTCACCTGGCGCAGTCTGCCACCCTGCCCGGCTTCTTAAGAAGTGATGGCCTGCCGCTGGAGCCGGTTGAGGCGCGGTTGATTTTTGTTGGCTGAGTCAGTAACATACCGTTGTTTATCCAGGAGCGCCTATTATGCCGGTCATTCGTATCGCCCCCTCCATTCTGTCCGCTGACTTCGCCCGGTTGGGTGAGCAGGTGGCTGAGGCCGAGGCGGCGGGAGCCGATCAGATACACATCGATGTGATGGACGGTCGCTTCGTGCCCAATCTCACGATGGGGCCGCTGGTGGTGGAAGCGGTGCGGCGGGTCACGTCGCTGCCGCTGGACGTGCACCTGATGATCGTGGAGCCGGAGCGTTACCTGGATGTTTTTGCCGACGCCGGCGCGGACTGGCTGACGGTCCACGTGGAAGCCACGCCGCACGTCCATCGGGCCTTGCAGCACATCCGTGATCGGGGATGCCGGGCCGGGGTGGCCCTCAACCCGCACACCCCAGCCGTGATGATCGATCATCTGTGGGACCTGCTGAACCTGGTGCTGGTGATGACGGTCAATCCGGGCTTTGGGGGGCAGAAATTTCTGCCCGCTATGCTGCCCAAAATCCGGCAGATACGGGAACGGATCGAGGCGCAGGGGCTGGAAGTGGACATCACGGCGGATGGGGGGGTGAACCCGGAGACGGTGGGGCAGGTGGTGGAAGCCGGGGCCAATATCATGGCCGTGGGGCACACGGTCTTCGCCGCTCCCGAGGGCATTGCCACTGCGGTGCGGCAGCTGCGGGAGACGGCGACGGCCGCTGCCAGCGCGGTGGTGATGGCCAAAGAGGGAAACAAATAGCCCCGCGAGGCGGGGCTTCTGCTGCTGCCCTCATCCGGCGCAGACTAAACCTTGTCGTCTTTCGTCAGGGTTTTGAGGCAGCGGGTACAGAGATTCCGCCTGACCAGGCGGCCCTTTTCCATCACCGTGACCCGCTGGATGTTGGGCTTAAACTGCCGCTTGGTGGCCTGCATCGAGTGGCTGCGTTTATTGCCGAACATCGGCTTCTTGCCGCAGTAATCACATTTCGCCATGGGAACACGCCTTGTCTGTTCGATCATTGACCCTCAGAAGATTGCAGGGGGGATGCTACCATAGCCCCCCCGCTTTGGCAAGGGTGATGATCGCCGATGGCGAAACCGGGCTTCACCCGCGCTGAAGCTGGCCGGTCGATTGCGGGGGCGTCCACGCTGCTCCGCCGACCTCCACGCAATGCCCGCTTCCCAGCAATCAGGCATTCGAAACTGCCGCGCCATTGGTCAGTGGGCGGTTGGCCCACCAATTGGCCGCGATCAGCACGACACCCCAGTAGGCCAGGTAGCCGATCACCTCAAGCAGCGTGGGCGCGTCGTTGTAGCCGACCAGCACGCGCAGCAGACTGCCCATGGTGGAGGTGTCGCTCAACACCGGCTGGAGATTCCAGACCTGCTCAACCATGGCCGGGAGCCAGCCCAGCTCCACAAATTCGTGCAGGCCGTGGGCAAACAGCCCGGCGGCAAAGATGAGCAGCAGCACGCTGGTCACGTCGAAGAACCGTCGCACGTTCAGGCGGGCCGCACCGACGTAGACCGCCCAGCCGGTCAGGACCGCGCCGGCCAGCCCGATCACCCCGCCGATGACCGTCAAGAGGCCGTCGCCGCTGGCCACATTGGCGGCGGTCAGGAACAGGGCCGTTTCCACCCCTTCGCGAATAACAGCCAGGAACACGATGCCGAACAGCGCCCGGTTGAGGTTCTGCCGGATCGCGGCGTGCATCTCCGCTTCGAGCCTGGTTTTGATAAACCGCGCCTGACGACGCATCCAAAAGATCATCCAGGTGAGGACGCCAACGGCCAGCAACATCGCCGTGCCTTCAAAGAGCATTTCGCCCTGGCCCTCGAACTCCGCCCCGGCGATTTGCAGCGCGACCGCCAACGCCAGACTCAGCCCTGACGCCGTCGCCACGGCTGTCCAGGCCAACCAGTGGAGGTCTGGTCGCTCCAACTGGCGCAGAATACCGAATACAATGCCCACGATCAGGGCCGCTTCCAGCCCTTCGCGAAAGGTAATGAGCAAGGATGGCAGCATAAGTGTTCCCTCCCGGCATACCATGCCCGGCATACCATGCCCGGCATGCCAGGCAAGAGTGCCACGATTTGCCAAAGTGCCTGATATTGAGAATAATTCTCAATTGCAACCATTGAATCATATGCCAGGGGGATAATCAAGGCCCCGGTGTTTAGCGGCGTCTGCGCACAGGTTGAAACCCTATGTTCAACGCGGTTGTAATCTCCCTGAGCGCTGTCGTGCTCAGCGGTTGCCGACGCCCGGATATCGCCGGGCGGGATAGCGCAGTGGATGGCGGGTTGAAAAACCATTTGCAAACAGCTATATTATTTTTTATGTTCATTTGAAAAAACCGGTTCAGGTGTGACATTAGAGTGGGTGTGGTGTGCCATAAGCAAGAACATGCAGCCGAAGGTCTGGTCCTACCTCGCTGAAATATACCGCTTGCAGGATGAGCACTCCTGGCCGACGCTGACGATGGTGGCGGACAGTCGGGAGGTTTCCCTACAGGCTGCTTCACGCATGATTCGGCGGATGATCGAGCAGGGCTACCTCCGGCGCGCGCCCTATAAAGGGGTGCGACTGACGGCGGCGGGGGAAGCCATCGCGCTACAAGTCATCCGGCGCCATCGCATTCTGGAAGTCTTTATGGTCAAGGTGATGGGTTTTGGCTGGGACGAGGTCCATGACATGGTGGAGGCGCTGGAACGGGGGGTGACTGATCCGCTGGTGGATCGGATGGATGCGATGGCCGGTTATCCGCGACGATGCCCTCACGGCGAACCGATTCCCTCGAAAGAGGGTGTGATGCCGGTGGTACGCGATAAGCCGTTGACCGAATGGCCCGAAGGATCACCGGCGGAGGTGAGCCGCGTCAAAACCCATGATCCGGAGAAACTCCGGTATCTGGAGCGCGTCAACCTCGTTCCCGGCAATACGATGGCGATCGTGGCCCGCAGCCCGTTTAACGGCCCTATTCACTTGGAATGTGCCGGGGAACGTCTGGTGATCGGCCATGAGCTGGCCAGCGTCCTGTACGTCCAGGAACCGGACGCCACCGGGCCGTAAGCCCCACGACGAACAACCGAAGCGCCGCCAACAATCCATAGCTGACCGGGCGGGCGCTGGCCGAGGCGTTTGCTGGCGGCAATTGGCGGCGGCAGCACATTTTTTTATTGCCGCCGGAGGCTCCCTGGCCGAGCCGGTGCAGGGCGGGCAGTTGGATATATCATAGCACAAATATTCTATTTCGGCGGTTAGAATCTACTAACTCAACCTCACCCCTTAACCCCCGGCTCTTTTTCCCCTCTCCATCCATGATGGAGAGGGGCCAGGGGTGAGGTGGTCCGGCGGTTAAAAAGGTATAATCCTAAATAGCGCCTTGTTGGCCTGCTCGCGCACATAGGTGTTTTCGTCGCGCGAAGCCTCTTCCAGTGCTGACATGGCGGTAACATCTCCGATCTCTCCCAGTGCCTCGGCGGCCTGCCCGCGCACCCAGGTCACTTCGTCGCGCAAAGTTTCGATCAGCGCTGGCACGGCGGTAACATCTCCGATCTCTCCCAGTGCCTCGGCGGCCTGCCTGCGCACGGCGGAATCTTCGTCGCGCAAAGTTTCGATCAGCGCTGGCACGGCGGTAACATCTCCGATCTCTCCCAGTGCCTCGGCGGCCTGCCTGCGCACGTCGGAATCTTCGTCGCGCAAAGCCTCGATCAGCGCCGGTACAGCGGCAGCGTCTCCAATCAGCCCCAGCGCCTCAGCTGCCTGCTCGCGCACATAAAAAGATTCGTCGCGCAAGGCTTCGATCAGCGCTGGCACGGCAGCGTCTCCGATCTCTCCCAATGCCCCAGCGGCCTGCCTGCGCACATCGTCATCTTCGTCGCGCAAAGTTTCGATCAGCGCGGGCACGGCAACGTCTCCAATCTTCACCAGTGCATCGGCGGCCTGCCTGCGCACGTAGAAATCTTCGTCGCGCAAAGCCTCGATGCGCAAAGCTTCGATCAGTGCCGGCACGGCCCGCGTATCCTTGTATTTCGTCAGTTCGACCAGCTTAACAGCCGCCTGAAAGCGCACATCGGAATATGGGGAAACCTGCGCCGCCTGCGCCAACACTTCAATCGCCGTCGGGTGGGTTATCTTTCCCAGGCTTTCGATGACATTCAACCGTTTATCGGTATCGGAGCTGTCCAGGTCAATGACTGCCTGCCTGACAGGGGGCGGCGCATCCGGCGGGATGGGGATGGAGGTGGGTGTCGGCTCGCGGTCCGGTCGCCTCGGCGGCTTCTGCTCGATTTCCCACAGCCGCCGGAAGAGCTTTCCCCAGGGGCGGTCTGCCGGGTCGCGGGCGGTGAAGTCCAGGTATTGCAGCGCTTCCAGCCGGGGATGCAGCTCAGTCGGCTTCAGCATGATCGGAATCACAGGGATGCCCGCCCCCCAGGCAAAAGCCCATTCATAGGTGACATACTCGGACGCCCGCGCCTGAGGCGACATGATCACGATCACGGCGAGGGCGCTGCGGATGGCGTTATCAATTTCATCACGCCAGTCCTTGCCGGGGGCGATGTCGCTGTCCATCCAGCCTTCGAAGCCGCTGTCTATCAGTTTTTGCTTCAAGAAATAGGCGAATTAGCTGTCGTCGTGCTTGTGGGCGATAAAAACGTGGGCCATCCGTCCCCTCCCCTGCTGCCCGCTCCGGCTTCCCATGTTCAATTATAGCACCGGGGCGCGGGTTTCTGGGTTGTTTATCATTATCGGTGGAAATGTTATTTTGAACCGCTAAGCGCGCCAAATACGCCAAGGAATCTCTTAAAAACTCACAAGGAACCTGCGCGAACTCAGTGGCGTTTGTGGCTCAGGCCGAAAAAGACACACCGCCGATTTCAGGCCCGGTGGATGACGGCTGTTATAGCCTGTTATAATTGCGCCTGATCGGTCTGGCAGCGGAACCCAGGGACCTGAATGGGTTCAGGCGGGCTGCTGGTAGCTGAGGCGGGGAAGGCTTGCCATGGGATTTCACGGCGGGGGGTGGTTTGTTTACGTTCGTGGCAGCGAGGAGGGCCGGCCGCATGTGACCGGGGCGCTGCTGCGCCGGGTGCTGGGTTTCGCCCGCCCGTACTACCGGCACATCGCCCTGCTGCTGGCCACGATTCTGGCGACCACGGCCCTGGACCTGGTCACGCCGCTGATCTTCCGCCAGCTGATCGACCATACGCTGCCGGCCGGCGAAGTCGGGCAGCTCAACTGGCTGGCGCTGGGGCTGGTGTTGATCCCCCTGCTCAGCGGAGCGGTGCGGGTTCTGGGGCGCAAGGTGAACGCCACCATCGGTGAAGGCGTGATCTATGACCTGCGGGTGGCGCTGTTTGGGCATCTCCAGCGCCTGTCGCTGGCGTTTTTCACCCACACCAAAGTGGGCGAGCTGATGAGCCGCCTCAACAACGACGTGGTTGACGCGCAGCGGGCCATCAGCAACACCATCGTCGATATCGTCACCAACCTGATTCAAACGGCGGCCACGCTGGCGGTGATGCTCACGCTGGAGTGGCGGCTGACGCTGATCGCGGTGCTAGTGCTGCCGCTGTTCATCCTGGCGGGGCAGCGGCTGGGCGTCCGGCTGCGGGAGATCGCCCGCCAGGCCATGGAGTACAACGCCCAGATGAATGCCATGATGAACGAGACACTGAACATCAGCGGGGTGCTGCTGGTTAAGCTGTTCGGGCGGGCCCGGATGGAAGTCGACCGCTTCCGGGATCGCGCCGCCAACGTGCGCGATCTGGGCGTGCGGCGGGCGGTGGTGGGCAGCCAGTTTTTTGTGGTCATCGGGCTGGTGGCGGCCATCGGCACGGCGCTGGTGTACTGGGTGGGCGGCCACCTGGTCTTGCAGGGGACGTTTACCATTGGCACGATCGTGGCCTTCAGCGCTTACCTCACCCAGCTTTATGTGGCGCTGCAGGGGTTAACCAACGCGCCGGTCGCCTTTGCTACCTCGATGGTCAGCTTCGAACGGGTTTTTGAGGTGACCGATCTGCCGCTGGACATCGTGGAGAAGCCCGACGCCTACGCGCTGACGGACGTGCGCGGCGAGATCGTGTTTGAGGATGTGACCTTCCGCTACCAGGTCGACCAGCGCACGCTGCTCAGCGAGGTGCAGCGCTTCGGCCAGATGGACAGCGTGCAGGCGGTGCTGTCCGGGGGACAGGGCAGGGGAGACGGCAGACCCGATGGCCGACCAAGGGTCGCCCCGGCTCCTCAGAGCCAGGCGCGGGAGCTGGCCCTGGAAGGTCTGTCCTTCACCATTCAGCCGGGCCAGCTGGTGGCCCTGGTCGGGCCAAGCGGGGCGGGCAAAACCACCCTGACCTACCTGATCCCGCGTCTGTACGATCCGACCGAGGGGCGCATCCTGCTGGACGGGCACGACCTGCGCGACGTGACGCTGGACTCGCTGGCGGTCCAGATCGGCATGGTGACGCAGGAGACCCATCTGTTCCATGATACCATCCGCACCAATCTGCTGTATGCGCGGCTGGACGCCACGCAGGCCGAACTGGAGGCCGCCTGCCGGGCCGCCAATATCCACGACTTCATCAGGGGGTTGCCCGACGGGTACGATACGATCGTCGGCGAGCGCGGCTACCGGTTGAGCGGCGGCGAGAAGCAGCGCATCGCCATCGCCAGGGTGGTTCTCAAGGACCCCCGCGTCCTGGTGCTGGACGAGGCCACCAGCCACCTGGACAGCCAGTCCGAGTCCCTTATCCAGGACGCGCTGAAGACGGTCATGGCAGGCCGGACGAGCATCGTCATCGCCCACCGGTTGAGCACCATCCTGGCGGCGGACCTGATCCTGGTGCTGGATCGGGGCCGGATCGTGGAGCAGGGGAGGCATCATGATCTGCTGGCGCGGGGCGGGCTGTATGCCCAGCTGTACGAGACGCAGTTTAAACGGGAGGAGGAGGTCATTTGATGGCCGAGCCGCGCCAGGTGGCGTTCCTGATTTTTGACGACATGGAGGACCTGGACTTCGCCGGGCCGTATGAGGTTTTTGCGGTGGCGGCGCGCACACAGCAGCCCACGCCCTTCACCGTTTATACCGTTGCCGAGAATGACGCCGTTACCACGCGGGGCGGGCTACGCCTGATCCCGCACTACACCGTCCACAACTGTCCCCCGCCGGATATTCTGCTGGTGCCCGGCGGCTGGGGCACGCGCGCCCTCCTGGACCGCGACGACCTGTTGGACTGGATTCGGGCGCAGGCGGCGCGGGTGGAACACGTGCTTTCCGTTTGCACGGGGGCGCTCGTGCTGGCGCGGGCTGGCCTGTTGGATGGTCTGGGGGCGACGACCCATCATTCGGCGTTTGATCTGCTGCGGGCGGAAGCGCCGACCGCGGAGGTTTACGAGGACCGCCGTTACGTGGACAACGGCCAGGTGATCACCTCCAGCGGGATCTCGGCGGGCATCGATATGGCGTTACACGTGGTGGCCAGGCTACTGGGCAGTGAGGCGGCCCAGGCGACCGCCGATTACATGGAATACCGCTGGCTGCCGTAGCGAGCGGCTGGCCCGAATGCGGGCTGACGCGGTCGGGCGGTGAGATCGCGCCCGTTTCCCGCGCCGGGAGGGGGTGCCTGGTGTTGCTCCAAATTCCCAGGGATACTATACTCGTCAGCGCCAGAGAGGGGACGGCTGGCGCAGCTGGCTTCGTCTGTTTGGGGCGTCGGTCAGGGAGGCGGGAGAAGCGGTGAGGCGACTGATCCAGGTGATGGTACTGGCTTTACTCCTGTTCAGTGCGGCCTGCATGAACATTTATACACCGACGCCCGCCGCCCCGACAGCCACCCTGCCGGCGCTGGCAACCTTCACCCCGCGCTACACGGCCACCCCAATCCCCACGCCCAGCCCGCGTCCGACGTTTACCTATACCCCGTCCCTCACCCCGATCCCGCCCTCGCCGACCGACTCGCCCACGCCGACGCCAACCCCGCCGACTATTGGGCGGGTGTCGTCCGTGCAGGTGGCAGTTCGCCTGCGGGAAGGCCCCGGCACCACGTTCCCGGTCATTCAAGGGGTTCCCGTCAACACCGAAGTGATTATCCTGGCGCAGAATGAAGACCAGCGCTGGTATAACGTCCGGCTGGAGGACGGCACCGAAGGCTGGATGGCGGCCAATCTGGTATACGTGCTGCCGACGCTGACGCCATTGCCGACCAGCACCGCGCCAGGGGTGGTGCTGGAAGTGAGCGGGACACCAGTGGCGACGGCGCTGCTGGGAGGGCAGCCGATCACGGCCACGCCCAGTTTCACGCCAATGATCGGAGAGACAGCGGTGGCGGCTGCGCCGACGCTGATCACCCCCGGCACAATCACGGCGACGCCGTCCAGCACCGCCACCCTGCGTCCTGGGGCCGGCATCCCCACCATCACGCCTGGCCTGCCCTCCACCCCGACGCTCACGGCGACCAGCCCGGCCACGCCGACCGCTAATGGGACTGTGCTGGCCCCGGGACGGCGCTTTAATGTGCTGGCCTACTGCGAGCAGTTTCACGAGGTCCCGCCACCGCTGGCCGCCGGGACCACCATCAACGTGTTTTGGGGCTGGTTTGCCACCACTCAGGAATATCTCCAGCAGCACCTGGACAACGTGATCTACGAAGTCCGCTTCGATGGGCAGTTGCTCAGCAGCTGGCGGAGGTACGCGGATCAGGCCCGGCAGCGGCCGAACGGCGACTGGGAGATTTACTGGTACGTGCCGATTGAGGAGCCGCTGTCATCAGGCACGCATACCATCACCTACCGCGTGACGTGGCGGGACGCGGTCTTTGATGGCTATCGGTGGTTTGGCCCCGGCACGGAAACCGAGTTTGAAGCCGGGAATTGCTCCCTTGAGGTCCGGTAGCCGTGCCGGACTGACCGGGGCGGCCAGTGGGAAGTCAACAGCCCGCTATATCGGCGTGGGAGCGGCTCACCCGGGTCGACCCAGGCCCGCGTTCCGACCACCCTTCTGGTGACATTTGCCACTGGGCAAACCGGCGTTTATCCTCTACGTTATGGATAGAGATCGTCAACGTTTTGAGAGAAGGGCTGGGGAGGGTATGATGCGCGTTAAGATCAACCGCGACGTGTGTACCGCACACCTGGCGTTTTGTGAGCAGTGCCTGGGCAAATTTCTGCGCGAACCGATGGGTTATGAACGGCACTGCTTTGAGGAGATCGCCGACGACAGCAGCGAAGACCTGACCATCGAGATTATCAGCGGCGATCACCGGACGGTGCTGGTGTTGGACGAGGAACAACGGCTGCTCGCGGCCACCGAGGGGTGGAGCTATTTCGTGGACTTCCTGCCTCCCATGTATCGCGACGAATGACGCCCCAGGATCAGACAGGCCCCGGCTGGTGTTAAGGCATCAGGCACTAGCCAGCGCTAGCCAGCGTCAGCCAGCGTCAGCCAGCGTCAGCCAGCGTCAGCCGTTCTCCGGGTAGGGCAGCAGCAGGTCGTCATCGTCGCGGACTGCCATCCAGATCACCGGCTCGTTCTCATAATAAACGATGCCCTGCATCCGGCCCACCACGTACCCATCGTGTTCCGTGCGCAACAAGCCGTCATCCGGGCCAAGGGGACGCCCATAGATATCGGTCAGGCGGGCGACGGCCTGCCCTTTTTGCACCACATCCCCGGTGTCCACCAGATGTGTCACAATCCCACTCTGCGGCGCGCGAGGATGCAACATGCGGCGCACAGGAAAATCCACTGCCGGGCGCGGGATCGGCGGCATCGGTTCAGGCTCGCCGGGTAACATCCTCGCCCACCGCATCACGTTACGGATGCCGACGACGGCTGCGTCCCGCGCCAGCCAGTTCACATGGAGATAACTCCCCAGTTCCGCTGTGATGGCCGGGCGGCGGAGTTTATTCAACACCGCGCCGCTGACCGAGCGGTGCAGGTTTTTGTTCAGGTACTCGCCAGACGGAAATTCGTTGATGATCGGCAGCCCAAAGGCCCGGAGCAGGTCGTCATTTCTGGCCTGTAAGGCGCGGGCGGCGGCCTTGTCACTGTCACTCTCACCATCATAGTAGATGGGATCGCGGAAGGCGAACGGCATTGAGCCGAGGATGGCATTGTGCAGGTCGATCAGGTAATCGGCGGTCGCTTCCACGCACGCAAACAACCGTTCATAAGCGCGCTCCAGCGCCGATGGGGCGGCGTCTTCGTCCGGTGCGGCGGGCTTGCTGGGGCGCTGGGGGGCCGGGAACATGCGGTTGGGGTCGGCACCGTGGCAGTAGTAGGGGCTTCTCGACTCCGTCCTCAGCCCGGCGGGGGAGAGGGTGGGGATCATCACCACCGCGCCGCGCAACCGGGTAATGGGAAAGTCGGCCCCGTGGGGACCGAGCAACTGGTGGATGACGGCCAGGCCGCTGTGTTCGTTGCCGTGGATGCTGGCCGTGACCCACAGAACCGGCCCTTCCTCTGGGCCGTGGGCGATGATCACCGGAAAGTAGTCACTGCCGCCGGTCGGCAGGGCCACGCCTTCAAATGAACCATAGGTGATTCGTCCTGGGATGCCGGTTACGGTTCCGACGGAGATGGTCTTGCTCATCATTTCCCTTCCAGCGGTGCGATGTCTCAGCATGCATCAAACGGCCGGTTGGCGACCGCGCTGCAACCCCCTCACACTGTTGATTCTTTGGCCAGCGCCGCGGCCAGCTGGTTGCTGACCAGTTCCAGCACCAGGACGTTCTCCTGCGCAATCGAGCCGGGGACTTCTCGACAGGCCAGTAACACGCCAAAGCGGGTGGCCCGGCCCACCGGCACGCAAGCGCCCGCGCCTAAACGGCCCCGTTTGACCAGACTGTAGTTAGGCTCGTCCGCCGGGCCGACGATTCGACTGCGCCCGTTTTGCGCCACCCAGCCAACCAGCGTGTCTCTGAGCTGCTGGTCTGGCGCGACGCTGGTGATGGCGGATGGGCCGGCGGCGGCGCTGAGGACCAGGGGTGAGTCGTCGCCGTCCAGGCGGTAGTAGGCCACGAAATCATAGCCCTGATCCTGGATGGCCTGGACGGCGGCTTCCACTTTGCCCATGGCCCCGCTGGCCTGGCGGAGCTTCTGGGCCACCTCACGGACCGGAGGGAAGGAGTCAGCGCGCAACGTCTCGGTCTGTCGCTCCTGAAGCAGGCGTTGAATGCGTCTGACCAGGTCGTTGTTGGTGAAGGGATCGGTGGAAACGTCGTCGGCGCGGCCCGGCAGGCCGAAATCGGCAGTTTCATCAACCAGGACAATCAACAGGCGGGGATGGGTCTGGCGCAGCTCGCCCACCAGGTCAAATGCCCCGCCCAGGTCGTTATCCAGCACCAGCACTTCGATGCGCTGGTCGGAGTCGGAAAGGATGGCGCGGGTTCCCTCCTGGCTGGTGACGACCTGTGTCTGGAACTGCTGGTGTTCTAAAAAATGGGCGGCATAGCGGTCGGCGGCCTCCGGGCGGATAGCAGCGAGGATGTGAATGACGGACATAAGGCTTTTCACCGGATCGATGGTCCAGAGCCAGCAGCCATATTATGACTCGCTCGCCACTGGCGGCAAACAGGGCTGCCGCAACCAGCCCTCGCGGGGAGCATCGCGCGGCGAACCGAATCATCGCCGCCGGTTCGCCGGGCACAGGGGCGTTATGGGGTCGGCTCCCAGGCGGCGACGGCCAGCGTGAGCAGCACCAGCTGGCGCATCCCGGCGGCCAGCGGCGCGATCTCGATGTATTCATCGGGGCGGTGGGCGTTGCCCCCGCGGGTGATGCCGATGGTCACGGCTGGCACGCCCTCCGCCAGCAGCAGGTTGGCGTCGGTGCTGCCGCGGTCATAGGTCGGCTCAATGGATACGGCCCGCAGGGCAGCGCCGGCCCCCTGGACCAGCGGATGATCCTGGTCAATCAGTCCCGCCGGTCGATCCCCGACCACTTCGGTGCTGAACCGGACCCTGTCTCCTTCCTCAGCCCGGCACCGCTCCACGATAGCCATGACCTGTTGTTCCAGGTCGGCCAGGGCCGCCGGGTCCTGGCTGCGCAGGTCGAGGTAGAGGCCGGCGTCGGTGGCCAGGGAGTTCACCGAATGGCCGCCTTCGATGAGGCCGATGTTAAACGTCGTGCGCGGCGTCTGGGGGGGATTGAGGTTGGCCACCTGTACGCCCAGCCGTAGCAGGCTATGAATGGCATTGGGCTGGCCGAAATGCTTCCACGAATGCCCCCCTTGCGTCTGACAGGTGATATGCAGGCGGCGCACGGCGATGCCGGCATGGTAGACGTGGCCCAGGGCCAGGCCCTCCAGCACGATGGCCATCCCCAGTTGACCGGCGTGTTGGTCGTAAAAGGCCCGGATGCCGCCAAGATCACCCAACCCCTCTTCCCGGCTGTTGGCAAGAAACCAGATGTCGGCCTGAGGACGGACCCGGAACTGGCGCAGAATGTCGGCCAGGGCGATCAGCGCAGCCACGCCCAGGCTGTTATCACCCAGCCCAGGACCATAGATTCGATCGCCCTCACGCCGGGTGGTCAGATCAGTGCCAGCGGCAAAAACTGTATCGGTGTGGGCAGAGACCAGCAGCGCCGGGGCCTGGGGGTCCCGGCCCGGCAGGCGGCCACTGGCGTTATAGAGGGGATCGATCCGGGTATCGGTTAAGCCGAGATTGCCAAAGCGGCTGAGGACGTGATTGGCCCGGGCCAGCTCATGGAACGTCGGGGCAGGATTCTGTTCAATCTGGATGGCTTCGGCGAGTATGTCTTCCAACATGCTGTCCAGGTACTGCCAGATGGCGTCCATGGCTGGCAGTCCGTGTAACCACTCAACGCGCTGGTGGATGTCCATCGTGTCTGTTCCTGCCGGGTGGGTCCAGAGGCTGAGTCTGGGCAAGGTCGTACAGCCGACGATGGGGTCTATTATGCAGCAAGGCGCGGATTTTTGCCGCTTCTTTGGTAACGAGAATCCTTCCCTACCTGGTAAGAAGTCTGGTACGTGGGATATTTCGCCGGATGCTTGGGTTATACCGGTGAGCATCAGGGATAAGTGTTTTTGCCGAGGCCCGTCGCTCCCGGGGACCCAACCTTAAAAAATCGCCTGGGCTTCGCTATAGCATAAAATCCCAGATATAGGGGGGCGGAAGGGGAGCATTACCCCGTAATTGGGGGATGGGGCGCACGAGCGGGATCGCCGCTGGGAAAAAACCACACTGCCGGGAAGTGGGGCTTGCCATTCTTTGCTCCGGCTTTTGGCGGTTCGATATAATCCGTGTCCGAAGACCGCCCAAAAGTGTTGGCTCCGTCCCGTTTCGTCACGCCAGATTTGACTTGAGAGGTGCGTCTCACCATGGACGCGGCAAAAGTCCTTTTGATCGAGAGTGTGCGGGCTAACGGCAGGTCCTTTTCATTCTCGCTGGAAAAACGTTATGCCCTGTCGTTGGCATATTCCGGCAAACAGGGTCTGAAGCTGGCGCAGGAACTGCTGCCGGATGTGGTCGTGCTGGATGCGGTGTCGATGCGCACTTCTGGGGACCGGATCTGTCGGGCGCTGCGCAAGCAACTCCCGGACACGCCTATCATCCACATCCGCCCTCCCTTTGAGGGTCAGGAACGCCCCAGCCCGGCTGACGTGTTCCTGCATCACCCGTTCACCTGGCGGAAACTGGTTAATCGGATCAAGCGGCTGGTCGAAGCCCGCGATAAAGGTGGTGAAGTGCTGCAGGCCGGCAATATCTGTCTCAACGTGCCCAAACGTTTGCTGATGGTTGGCGACCAGGAAAAGCGGCTGACTCCGAAGCTGGCAGGGTTGGCGGAGATCTTCCTGAAGCACCCCAATACCGTGATTGCCCGGAAGGTGTTGATTCAGCAGGTGTGGAATACCGAGTACATGGGGGACACACGCACCCTGGACGTACATATCCGCTGGCTGCGGGAGGCGCTGGAGGAAAATCCTGGTCGTCCCTGTATTCTGACGACGGTGCGCGGCGTGGGGTATCGGCTGATCCCGCCCTCTGGCTAGCAGCCGCGCGATGGTGGCGAATCAGCAAACACAGCCGGTCGGATGATCGGCTGTGTGCGTTCCAGGCAGCGACGTGGGCACGCGGGATGGGCGACGCCTAGCCCATCGTGTGCAACCGCTTCATCAGGCGGCTCTTGCGCCGGGCGGCGTTGTTGCGGTGAATGACGCCCTTCACGGCAGCCTTGTCCAGCACCTTGATCGCCTGCTGGACGGCGGCTTCAGCCGCGGTTTTGTCGCCGCTCTGGATGGCGGCGCGGGCATGTTTGACGAAGGTGCGGGCGCGGGACCGCACCATCCGGTTGCGGAGTCGCTTGCGCTCGCTGCTGCGAATACGCTTGAGGGCAGACTTGTGGTGAGCCAACGGAAATCTCTCCCGTTTGTTTTTGCCATGGTTCTTAGAGCGGCCATTTTACCAGACGTCACCCGCCCTGTCTAGCGGCAATTCTGAGGGGGGCTGGCCGCTGGCCAGGGACCATGCGGGACGGCGGGCTGCGAAAATCGGGTATAATTCCCCGGCATGTGCGGCATCGTGGGCAGTATTGACTTCCAGGGGCGTGATCGCGTCGATCCATCGCTGACCCGGACGATGGCAGCCCGGATCGCTCATCGTGGCCCCGACGGCGATGGGTTCTTCGACGCTCCCGGCGTCTCGCTGGGGATGCGGCGCTTAAGCATCATTGATGTGACCGGCGGCGACCAGCCGATCTTCAACGAAGACGGTTCGGTGGCCATTGTCTTCAACGGCGAGATTTACAATTACGTCGAGCTGCGCCAGACGCTGGCCGCCCAGGGGCACGAATTCGCCACACTATCGGACACCGAGACCATCGTTCATCTTTACGAGCAGCATGGGCTGGGCCTGTTCGACCACCTGCGCGGCATGTACGCCTTTGCGCTGTGGGATGGCGGGCGGGGACGGTTGCTGCTGGCGGTGGATCACATCGGCATCAAGCCGCTGTACCTGCATGAGCGCGAGGGGCGGCTGACCTTCGCCAGTGAGATCAAGGCGCTGCTGGCTGACCCGGCCATCCAGGCTTCGCCCAACCTCCAGGCGTTGGATACTTTCCTCAGCTTCGGCTATATGCTGGGCGAGGAGACGCTGTTCCAGGGCATCAGGCGATTGATGCCGGGGCATTACCTGCTGGTCGATACGCGGGCCGGGACGGTGGGGACGGCCCCATTCTGGCGGTGGCGCGACGCGGCGACTGACCCCCTGGCCCCGGCGCAGCGCCCTGCCGAACCAGCGGCGGCGGTCGGGCTGGCGCGGGAATTGCTGCGCGATTCGGTGCGCATCCATCTGCGCTCGGATGTGCCGCTGGGGCTGTTTTTGAGCGGCGGCATCGACTCGGCGTCCATGCTGGCGCTGATGAGCGAGTTTGAGCCGGGCAGCGTTGAGACGTACACCGTCGGTTACGACATCCCCACCGGCGACAACGAACTGGCCCAGGCCCGGCGCACCGCCGAGCACTTCGGGGCCACCCACCACGCGCACGTGATCAACGCCGACGACTGGTGGCGGCACTTCCTGGCTTACGTCTATCACAATGACGAGCCGGTGGACAACCCGGCGGCGGTCAGCCTCCAGGCGCTGGCGGAAGTCACCGCGCGGGACGTGAAGGTGGTGCTCAACGGCACGGGCGGGGATGAGCTGTTCTGCGGGTATGGCTCGCACGCGGCCTGGCCGGGCCTGCTGCGGGCGGCTGCCCGGCTGGACGGCCTGCTGCCCGCCGACTGGCGACGGCGGCTGATCGGGCGACCGCTGGGCGCGCTGGAACGCTGGTATCCGCGCCTGAAGCGGCTGCCCCTCCTGGGCGCGTTGCCCTACTACCTGCCCCGCTGGCAGATGCCGTTCCTTCCGCTGGAGGAAGCGCTGCGGCGCGCGTCGTCCTACGAGGGGTACACGCTGTCAGACAGTCTGCGGCGTCAGCTGTACGCGCCGGCCCTGATGGCGGCCTGGCAGCGCAGTCAGCACAAGGAGCGGGCGTTTGCCAGGGTGCTGACGGCGGCGGGGGCGGGCGGGGAAGACCCGGTGAACGTGGTTCAGGCGCTGGTGGCGCTGTCCTGGCTCCCGGCGGACGCGCTGTTGGTGGCGGACAAGGTGACGATGACCCATTCGCTGGAGCTGCGCGTGCCATTTTTCGACCGCCCGCTGCTCGACTTCGCCATCAACCTGCCGCCGGACCTCAAGGCGAGAGGCAACAAATGGCTGTTGCGCGAGGCGATGCGCCCTTACCTGCCGCCGTGGGCGCTGGAACGGCCCAAGCAATGGTTTGGCAGCCCGGTGCGCGACTGGTTCGATGGGCCGCTGCGGGCGCGGACGCAGGCCATCCTGCTGGACGGGCGGGCGCTGGGGCGTGGGTACTTCCGGCGGGGGACGCTGGAGAAGCTGCTGGGCCAGCACTTCGCCAAGCGGGCGGATCACGTCCAGCTGGTCAACCGCCTGCTGCTGCTGGAACTGTGGCACCAGGCGTTTGTGGACGGGTGACCGGCGATCCAGGGGTGGATATGCACAATTTTGTTATAATGGAGGCAAGCATCTGAGATTTAGAGGGCGCGCCCTATGACACAGGTGACTTCGGCCACACGTACCGGCATGGCGATGGATGAATTTATCCGGCAGTATGAACAGGAAGGGCCGTTTGAACTGATCTTACGGAGAACAAATCGTCATGTCCCCCTCCGACGGCAGGGCATTCTGAAATCGCGTCCCGTCTCATGGCGAGTCTCATTATCTATTTGCAGGCAAAAGAACTGGGCGTAGCCTACAGCGAAGGCGCTTTCGTCACTACCGATCCCCACGATCCGAACTGGGTCAAAGGCTCGCGCACGCCGGACCTGATGTATTTTGAAGCGAACCGTTTTAAAGTTTATAAGGAAAAAATCCGGACTGGCGAGATGTTCCCTTCGCCATTGTGCCGGGTTGGGTGGTGACGCTCCCCACACCTAAAGGCGGGGGCTTCTGCCGCACGCATGAGCCAACGCTCTACGTTACGCGACAAGGCTCCGTCCGAGCCAGAAGGAAGTTTCTCTCTTATGTGCGGTTCAGGTTTTACACAGCGGCCTTCCCGCTGCAACCGGCAACCCGAAGTTGTTAAAGAGCCGCGCTTGGCAAGCGCTGTATGCAAAAATGATAACACTGGAGGGCTTGCTACGCAAGCCGCGCCTTATATCCCCACACCTAAAGCTGGGGGCTTTACGGCGCATTTTGGTAAAAATCGTCTCAACCCGTGATCGCTACACGGATGTACTGGACAAAGTGAGCGGTTATCTGGCTATTGGTGTGCGGTTGGTGTGGGTGATCGGTCCTCGGAAGCAGGCGGTGACGGTTCATTATCCAGACGGGCGGGCACAACTGGTGACGGCTGAGGGAACGATCACTGGCGAGGAGGTCATTCCCGGTTTTAAGATTGCGGTGAAAGAGCTTTTTGGCGAATAGGGTATTGACCGGCCCGGCATATTTGTCTCTTAGAGCCTGTCCGAAGAATCATCAAAAGCCTGAGCAACAAGAGGCTTAAGCTCTTTGTCCGTGAATTCTCAGGTAGATAGCGTCATGGCGACGATCAAACTTTTCGCCTCGCTGCGGGAGATCGCCGGGGAGAGCACCATCACCGTGCCGATGGGCGGCGGCGGGGTCGTGCGCGATCTGGGCCCGATTCTTCGCCGGATCAACCCGGCGCTGGGCGCGGCAGTGTTTGACGAGGCGGGGGAACTCACCGGCAAGGCGCAGGTGCTGGTCAACGGACGCAATATCGAGTGGCTGGGCGGGTTGGATACGCCGATCACCGATGCTGACACGATTGCGTTGATGGCCCCGGTGGCCGGAGGGTAGGCCCCCGAAACCGGTATGGACGGGTTGTGGGGGGTGCGTTATACTTACGTTAAGCCGTTGAGCCAATTGAGCAAGTTCTGCCCCTTCAGTGCGAGGGGGCTTTGTATGTATGACGGGGATGCAGGGTGAACATGTTGTTGGAAAAGCTGGCCGGGATTGAGTCGCGCTTCGCCGAGATCGAGCGCCTGATGGCCGACCCGGCGGTCATGATGGATTACGAGCGCATCGCTGAGCTGGCGCAGGAAAAATCCAGCCTGGAGGACCTTGTCGAGACTGCCCGCAAATACCGCCGCGTGATGGGGGAACTGGCCGGCGCGCGTCAGATCGCCGCCGAAGCAGAGGACCCTGAACTGGCGGAACTGGCCGCGGCGGAGATCGACGACCTGGAAGCCCGGCAGGCGCGCCTGGAAGAACAGATCAAGCGGCTGCTGCTGCCCAAAGACCCCCGCGACGAAAAAAACGTCATCATGGAGATTCGCGCCGGGACCGGCGGCGACGAGGCAGGACTGTTTGCGGCGGACCTGTTCCGGATGTACACCCGCTATGCGGAGGCGCGCGGCTGGAAGACCGAGGTCATCAGCAGCCATGAGACGGGCCTGGGGGGCTTCAAAGAGATTATTCTGGAGATCAAAGGGCGGGGAGCGTACAGCCGCCTCAAGTATGAAAGCGGCGTCCACCGCGTCCAGCGCGTCCCGATCACGGAGAGCCAGGGCCGAATCCATACCAGCACGGCCACCGTGGCCGTGCTGGCCGCGATCGATGAGGTAGAGATCGCGATCAACCCCAGCGATCTCCAGATCGACACGTATCGCAGCGCGGGGGCGGGCGGGCAGAACGTCCAGAAGAACGAGACGGCGGTCCGTATCACTCACCTGCCCACCGGTCTGGTCGTCACCTGCCAGGATGAGCGCAGCCAGACGCAGAACCGGTTGCGCGCCATGAGCATTCTGCGCGCCCGGCTGTATGACATCGAGCAGCGCCGCCGGCAAGAGCAGCAGGATTCGGAGCGGCGCAGCCAGGTCGGCACGGGGGAGCGCAGCGAAAAGATACGCACCTACAACTTTCCCCAAAACCGCGTCACCGATCACCGGATCAATATGAGCAGCCACAACCTGGAGGCGGTGCTGGAGGGCGAGCTGGATATGTTTATCGACGAGCTGGCCACCCGCGAGCAGGCGGAGCGGCTGGCCGAGGCATGACCGAACGGACGGTGGGCGCGGCGCTACAGGCGGCGGCAACCGCCATAGCCCCGGTATCGGAGTCGCCGCGCCTGGAGGCGCAGGTATTGCTGGGCCATCTGTTGGGCGTGGAGCGCGCGGCGCTGCTGGCCCATCCGGAGCGCCCGCTGACGCCCGATCAGGCGGCGGGGTTTGAAGGGCTGGTGTCCCGGCGCGCCAGCGGCGTTCCCCTCCCTTATCTGACGGGCCGCCGGGCTTTCTATCATCACGACTTCCTGGTCACGCCGGATGTGCTCATCCCCCGCCCGGAGACCGAGCACCTGGTCGAGGCGGCATTGGCCTGGGCGCGCCGTCGCTCGCCGGATGGGAGCGGCCTGACGCTGGTTGATGTGGGGACGGGGAGCGGGGCCATTGCGCTCTCCCTGGCGGCGGAGCTGCCCGGCGCGGTGGTATTCGCGACCGACATTGGCGCGGAAGCGCTGGCCGTCGCCCGGCGGAACGCCGACCGGATTGGCGTCTCCCATGTCCGCTTTTGCCGGGGCGACCTGCTGGACGCGCTGCCGGGCGACGGGCGACCGGACCTGATCGCCGCCAATCTGCCCTATATCGCCACCGATGAGTGGGAGCGGCTGGCCGTCGCCCGCCACGAGCCTCGCCTGGCGCTGGATGGCGGCCCGGACGGGCTGAGGCTGATCCGGCGGTTGCTGGCCCAGACGCCGCAATGGGTCGGCCCCTGTTTCTGCCTGCTGGTGGAGATCGGGGCGGACCAGGGGGCGGCGGTGACCAGGCTGTGCCGGGAGGCTTTTCCTGGGGCGTCCGTGCGGGTGATCAAGGACTACGCCGGGCATGACCGGGTGGTGGAGGCGGTCCGGTGAGCCGCATCCTGCCCTTTAATTCCCAGACCGTGCCGCTGGCCTGTCAGGCGCTCCGGCGCGGTCAACTGGTCGTCCTGCCGACCGATACGGTGTATGGCGTGGCGGCGTCGGCCCGTTCGGCGGAAGCCATCACGCGATTGTTTGCGGCCAAGGGGCGTCCGGCGGATAACCCGATCCCGCTGCTGCTCAGCGACGCCGACTGCCTGGCGCGGGTGTGCGTCCAGGTGCCGGAGGCCGCGTACCGGCTGGCGGAAGCCTTCTGGCCCGGCCCGCTGACCATCGCCCTGCCAAAAGCACCTGACCTGCCCGCCGCGCTGACGCCGCTGCCCACCGTCGGCGTGCGCGTGCCGGATCACGATCTGACGCGGGCCGTCATCCGGGCGATGGGCGGCGCGCTGGCCGTGACCAGCGCCAATCGCTCCGGCGGCCCCAATCCGCTGACCGTGCCGGAGGCCCGCCAGCAGTTGGGATCGGCGGTGAGCTACTACCTGGATGGCGGCCCTGCGCCGGGCGGGGTGCCGTCGACCGTGGTCACGTTTGACGGAACGGGGGCGCTCCGGGTCGTGCGCGAGGGGCCGCTCAGCCTCGCCGATCTGCGGGCGGCACTGGGCGGATAGTCTTCTCGCGCAGGAGCCATCCGGCCCCGCAACCGGCCAGCAAGCCGGCGGCATGTACGTCGTTGGAGCCGGGAGAGGGCAGGAGCAGCGCGACCCCCAACCAGATCAACCCCGCTGTCAACCCCATCGCCAGCCAGCGGCGGCTCAGCAACCCCAGCGAGGCCCCGGCTACCCCCGCCAACAGCCCGCTGGCCCCCACGGCAGGCTGGTCCGGCCTCCGGAGGATCAGGTATAACCAGCTCCCCAGGCCGGACCACAGCAGAACCAACACGTACCATCTGAAGCTGAGCCGGTATTCCACCCACACCCCAAACAGCCAGATGCCGCCCAGGTTCACCAACAGGTGCGCCGGGCCGAGGTGAATGAACGTCGCCACCACCACCGTGTGATCGAGCGACCGGCCGGCGGCGTACTGAAGGACGATCTGGGCGCGTTCGTCAGGCGGCAGGGACCACAACGCCAGGTAGGCCAAAAACAGCCCCAGGAGCAACAGATGGGTGATGGGCGTCCGGCGAATGATGAACAAGCCCCGCGCCTCTGGATTATGACGGGCATTGGTGACACTATATGGCGAAAGCTGATGGCAGTGCCAACACCACACGGCGACACCAGGCCGCGACAAATTACAGGCGCGTATGTCCGCAGCGGCAGGCGAGGACGGTCAGACCACTCAGGGGCATCAGCGGCTGCCACAACAGACTGGGCATGCCAGCAGCGGCACGTCCTCGCCCGCTTTTTTGTCAGACGCGGTTAAACCTCGGTGGCCTCCGGCGCGACCGTCTGGAAGATCAGCCCTTCGCCGGAGGGATTAACATCGACGGTTACGTGATCACCTTCCCGCACGCCGCCCTCCAGGATGTACAACGCCAGCGGGTCCTGCAATTCGCGCTGGAGGCAGCGCTTGAGCGGACGCGCCCCGTATACCGGGTCATAGCCGCGCTCGGCCAGGTATTCGCGGGCGGCGTCGCTCAGGCCGAGGGTCAGGCCGCGCTCGGCCAGCAGCTGGTGCAGCCGCCGCAGCTGGATGTCCACGATGCGCAGGATATGCTCCGGGCGCAGGTTGTGGAAGATGATCACTTCGTCCAGCCGGTTCAAGAACTCAGGCCGGAAGTGACGGTCCAGCTCGTCCAGGATGGCCTGGCGCACACGCGGGTCGTCCGCGCCGCCGGACTCTTTAAGCAGGTGGCTGCCGATGTTGCTGGTCATGATGATCACGGTGTTGGTGAAATCCACCGTGCGGCCGTGCCCGTCAGTCAGGCGGCCCTCGTCCAACACCTGCAAGAAGATGTTAAACACCTCCGGATGCGCCTTTTCGATCTCGTCAAACAGCACCACCGCGTAAGGACGGCGGCGAATCGCCTCGGTAAGCTGGCCGCCCTCGTCATAGCCGATATAGCCGGGCGGGGCGCCGATCAGGCGGGCCACGCTGTGCCGCTCGCCGTACTCGCTCATGTCGATGCGCACCATGGCTTCCTCGGAGTCAAACAGGAATTCGGCCAGGGCGCGGGCCAGCTCGGTTTTGCCGACGCCGGTCGGCCCCAGGAACATGAAGGTGCCCATCGGCCGATGGGGGTCTTGCAGACCGGCCCGGCTGCGGCGCACAGCGTTGCTGACGGCGCGGATGGCGTCATCCTGGCCGATGACGCGCTGGTGCAGCCGATCTTCCATCTTGAGCAGTTTTTCGACCTCGCCTTCCAGCAGGCGGCTGACCGGGATGCCCGTCCAGCGGGAAACCACGCCCGCCACCTCGTCAGCGTCCACTTCCTCTTTGAGCATCGCGCCACTGGCCTGCAATTCGTGGAGCCGTGCTTCTTCCCGCGCCAGGCGCTTCTCCAGCTCCGGGATGACGCCATACTGGATGCGCGACGCCTGCTCCAGGTCGGTCCGGCGCTGCGCCCGCTCCAGTTCGATGCGGGCCTGGTCAAGCTCGGCCTTGGTGTTCCGAATGGCCTGGATGGCATCTTTTTCGGCCTGCCAGCGCGCGGTGAGCGCCCGCTGTTCTTCCCGCCGGTTGGCCAGCTCTTCCTCCAGTTTTTCCAGCCGCTCCTTGGAAGCCTTGTCGCGCTCTTTTTTGAGCGCCTCACGCTCGATCTCCAGCTGCATGATGGCGCGGTCCACCTCATCCAGCAGTTGCGGCTTGGAGTCGATCTCGGTGCGCAGCCGGGACGCCGCTTCGTCGATCAGGTCGATGGCTTTGTCGGGGAGCTGGCGGTCGCTGATGTAACGATGGCTGAGGGCAGCGGCGGCGATCACGGCGCTGTCCTGGATGCGCACGCCGTGGTGCACCTCGTAACGCTCCTTGAGGCCGCGCAGGATGCTGATCGTGTCCTCGACGCTCGGCTCGTCCACAAACACAGGCTGGAAACGCCGCTCCAGCGCCGCGTCGGTCTCGATGTGCTTGCGGTATTCGTCAAGCGTGGTCGCGCCGATGGCATGAAGCTCGCCGCGAGCCAGCATGGGTTTGAGCATGTTGCCGGCGTCCAGCGCGCCTTCAGCAGCCCCGGCTCCCACAATGGTGTGCAACTCATCCAGGAACAGGATGACCTGCCCCTGCGAATCGGCGATTTCCTTGAGCACGGCTTTGAGGCGCTCCTCGAATTCGCCACGGAACTTGGCCCCCGCCAGCATGCTGCCGATGTCCAGGGCGATGATGCGCTTGTTCTTCAACCCTTCTGGCACATCGCCGTTGACGATACGCTGGCTCAACCCTTCCACGATGGCCGTCTTGCCAACACCGGCCTCGCCGATCAGGACCGGGTTATTTTTGGTACGGCGGCTGAGGACCTGGATCACACGCCGGATTTCCTCATCGCGCCCGATAACCGGGTCGAGCTTGCCCTGGCGAGCCAGGGCCGTCATATCCCGCCCGTATTTTTCCAGGCTCTGGTAGGTGGATTCGGGGTCCTGGCTGGTGATGCGCTGCCCGCCGCGAATGCTGGTCAACGCCTGCAACACGCTGTTCTGGTCGACGCCGTGGCGCGCCAGCAGATCATCGACCGACGAGTCCTGGGTCAGGGCCAGCAGGATGTGCTCCGTGCTGACATATTCGTCACGCATGCGTTGGGCCTGCTGCTCAGCGCCGCTGAGCACGTTCACGGCGGCCCGTGACAGGCCGACCTGGCCATCCGCCCGCGCCAGGCGGGGCAGGTGATCCAGCATGGCCCGGGCTTCGGCGGCCAGCGCTTCGGGCCGCCCGCCGATCTTGGCAATCACTTCCGGCACGACGCCCTGCTGTTGGGTGAGCAGGGCCAGCAGCAGGTGGGCCGGTTCGATGGCCGCCTGGTTGCCGTCAACTGCCAGCCGCTGCGCCGTCAGAACCGCTTCCTGCGCACGGTTGGTGAAACGACTCAAGTCCATTCACTCATAAACTCCTTCTTTAAGGGTTTTCCCCTGGATTTTTGTCTGTCCATGTTATCGTATATCCGGTGTGTATGATAGGCATCATAAAGCCGTTAGAGTAGCGTAGGAAGGGGACGCCAAACTGTTGGCGGCTGAGGATGCGCCGTCCCGCACAGGCGGGTCAGGAGGCCGGTTCCTCGGTGGCTTCCGGCGCGGGAGGGCGGGGCTGAGGGGCCTCCTCGGTGGCCATGGGCGCTGCCGCCGTAGCCGTCGCCTCGCTGGACGGCGTTTCAGGAGCGGGTGGGATATTGTGGCAAAATGTGGGAAAAGTGGGATACGGCTGGATTCTGTGGGTTAATGTTGGATGTGGTGGGATAGGGGGTCGGGGAGTGGGGGG
>DAOTXK010000355.1:0-2990 GCA_034435395.1 Anaerolineae bacterium
TCCGCCGGCAGGGCCGGGAACAGCCGCCGTTCCTGCATGAAAACCTGGTGGGCTTCGCAGGTCGGCGGCCCGCTGCGGGGGTTCAGCATCGACGCCCCCAGCGCGGTCACCGCCCCCAACTCCAGGATTTTCACGATCAGAAATCCGACCCCGCTGACCTCGATGATGTTGATGGGGAGCAGGTCGGTGATGGACGGCGGCTCCCAGCTATAGGAGGGGCGGTTGTTCTCGCGCATCCGGAGCCTGAGGTAGCCGAGCAGGCCGGGGGAGCCGATCTCGTTTTCGATGGCCCGGTCCACCAGCGCTTCCTGCTGGGCCGGGGGGAGTCCCGGCGAGAGCGCCTGGATATCGGCCCGCACCCCGTCGCGGAACTCCTGATATTCGAACCACTGCCAGGCCAGGTAACTGCCGCCGCCCAGCAGCGCCCCCAGGGCCAGCGCCAGCGCCGTGTGGCGGATGACGGCGAACTTTTTGACCGCCCAGACGGTGGCCCCGGCCAGGATCAGCGCCGAGATCACGATCAGGCTGTAGGGGATGCGGCTGAACACCCAGGCGAGGGGCAGCATGACCAGCAGGTCCGCCCCCACCCCTGTCAGGACCGACCAGCCGTCCACCTGCCCGCTGGGCCGGTAGCCCTGGCCGACGTGGGCCAGCGCCAGGCCCCGCACGGCGGCGATGAAAGCGTCCACTTCCTCGACTGTGGCGCAGAGATGTTTCGCCAGCGGCGAGTCGGGGCGCTGGCCGAGGAGCGCTCGCTCCACCACTTGAGCCGCCCTGGCGCGGTCTACGCGGATGACCTGCGCCTGGCCTGCCGATCCATCCCGATCGTTTCTGGCGTCATCCATGAGTTTTCTCCTCTGAACCCAATAACACACCCCGTCCGGCAGGAGTGGGGCGCGGGCGCGATGGCGTGCCTGGGGAGTGTCGCGTGATAAATGGTTCTGACGGCAGGCATTGTAGCACCGTCGGCCCCGGCGGGGAAAACGGGCAAACCCTGTCTGGCCAACGGCCCGGCCTGGCGCTTTCGGCGCGCCGGTCGATCATGATATGATGGGTACGAGTCTTGAGATACCATGCCTCTCCGGCTGGTGTCTGGTGGTGGCATGTACCGTTCGTTCAGTTAAAGGATCACCCGACGGCGCTTGAGTCCCTGCATGACCGTCGGCATAACGTTCACCTCTCGTCGCGGGCCGGGCCGTGCAGGCAGTCCGTCAGTTGAGGAGGTTGAACATGGTATGTCGTGAACTGAGGCGTATGTCAACCGTCGGGCGGTGGCTGCTGGCCCTGGCGCTGGCCGTCATCGTCCTGTCGCCTGGTCTGGTGTTCGCCCAGGGAGGGCTGATCGCCTACGGCAGCAGCGTCGTGGGCAGCATCACGGCGGAGGCTCCCTTCGTCATCTACACCTTCAACGGCAATCCGGGCGACCAGATCACCGTCTATGCCGTGGGCATGACGGACGGCATGGCCCCCGGCGTCAGCCTGCTGGGGCCGAACCAGCGGCAGCTCGCCGTCAGCGAAGGTGATCCCTTCGGCAGCGGCGACACCGGGGCGGCCCGCCTGTCCTATCGCCTGATGGCGAGCGGTGTTCATTCCCTGCTGGTGTCCAACACCAGTGGCACGCCGGGGGAGTTTCTGCTGCGCCTGAGCGGGCGACCGTCCACCGCCAGCACGGCGCTGATGCCCGGCACGCCGATGATCATCAATGTCCCGCCGGGCGCGCTGCCAACCACCTACAGCTTCAGCCTCGCCCCAGACGGCCCGGTCACGCTGACCGTCCGCACGGACAGCTCCGGCTTCGCCTTCCTGGCCCAGATTTATGATGGGAACGGGGCGCTGGTGGCCGGGCTGGCGGGGAGCGACGTGCGGGCCGTCGCCTTGACGGTTGGCCCTGGCAGCGGCATCTATGAGGTATCGGTCCGGGGGCTGCACCCGGAGATGCCGGGCACGGTGCAGTTGCTGGTATCCCTGGGCGAGGCGACCGCCGCCGGCGCAGCACCCGGCCAGCCGACCGCGCCGCCGGTCGTCGTCACCGAGGAAGCTGTGCCGAGCGTGTGCAGCGCCACCAGCGGCACCAACGTTAACGTGCGGAACGGCCCCAGCACCGACTATGCCATCATCGGCGCGCTGTTCCCCGGCGCGTCGCTGCCCGTCATCGGACGCAACAACGACAGCACCTGGTTTGTGGTGGACTACAACGGGCGGCAGGGCTGGGTGGCCAGCAGCGTGGTCACGCTGGTCGGGCCGTGCGGCAGCCTGCCGACGATTCAGCCCCCGCCTCTGCCCACGCCGGCTCCTTTCACCCCCACGCCGCCCCCGCCTGCCCAGCCGGTCGCCCAGATCAGCTTCACCGTCAACGGCGCGGCCAGCGCCACCATCGTCCTGGGTGAATGCGCGACCATCATGTGGGACGTGCAGAACGTGTCGGCGGTTTATTACCAGGGCACGGGCGTGTCCGGGTACGGCACGCGCAGCGAATGCCCGACCACCAATACCACCTACATCCTGCGGGTGGTGCTGCAGGACGGCACGGAGACCACCCGCGCCGTGACCATCAACGTGGTCCTGCCCACGCTGCCGCCGCTGTTCCTGACGCCGCTGGTGCCGCACCCGTTCCCGATCCCGTTTTCGTCACCGACCCCGACGCCGTGACGGCTCCGTCCGGAAGTTCCGGGAAATGCGGGAAAAGCGGGGGCGCAGGGAGCCGCGCCCCCCAGCGCCAATGTTGGGGGATACTGAGCGCCAGTATCCCCCGCGGCGGCGGTCGTGTGATGATGATCGGGGGCGGCGGCACCCGCCGACCGTGAGCGGATGGGGCAACTGCCCGCCTCCGCCACCGACCTGGCCGCTCATTACTGATAACAATTGATTGATCATGGGAGGAAATGCGCATGGTTGACCGGAGGATATCTTTTAACCGCCGCTGGATCGGGCTGTCGGCGCTGGCGCTGGCGGTGATCGCCAGCCTGGCCGGTCCGGCCTCAGCGCAGGGC
>DAOTXK010000356.1:0-4412 GCA_034435395.1 Anaerolineae bacterium
CTATCAGAGCGCTAAAACGACCCCGGTCAAAGGTAAAGAAAGCGTCAAAGTCGATGTGCGCCAGGCGGAGATCAACGGGCTGATGGCGCTGGCCCAGGGCAATGGAATCGGCGAGACATTCAAAACCCTCTACAGCACAGCCGTCAAACACGGGTTGTATCCGCGAACGTACAAATGGAGCATCATGTATACTCCGCCGACGAACCGGACGCGGGTATTGTTCTGCACGTGGGTCAAGCCGAAAAAGGGGCTGCTGGACATCTGGATTTCCACCCGCACGTTTGCCGAATTCTATCCCATTAGCGAACGGGAAGCAGTGGCTTTCCTGGGCGAAAACCGCCGGGATCGGCTCACCCCCCAGGCGGCCAAAAAATTCTCCCAGGCGCTCGGCCAACTGTTCGCCCGGATCGAGGCCGCCGGGGGCGAGTCCGCGCCGGAGGGGGGCGAATCCACGTAACGGCGGATTGAATCCGCCGCCGCCGTCCATCATCTGGCCGCCGAACGCCAAGGAATGGATGCTCAGCCCAGGAACTTATTCCAGGTTGGCATCCGCCACCAGCTTATACCCCACGCCCCACACCGTCTCAATGGCCGCCGTGCTCCCCTCCCCTAGCTTGGCCCGCAGGTGGGCCACGTGCACATCCACCGTGCGCGTCTCGCCGTAGAAGTCAAAGCCCCACACCAGGTCCAGCAGCTTCTCCCGGCTGAGCACGATTCCCTCGTGTTCGGCCAGGGTCAGCAGCAGGTCAAACTCCTTGGCCCGCAGCTCGACCGGCCGCCCATCGACCGTGACCGTGCGCCGCGCCGGGTCGATCACCACGTTGCCCACCGCCCTCGCGCCACCGGTGATGGACGTCCTCGGCCCGGACCGCCGCAGGATGGCCTTGACGCGGGCCACCAGCTCGCGCGGGTTGAAGGGTTTGGTCAGGTAATCGTCCGCGCCCAGCTCCAGCCCGACGATCTTGTCAATGTCGTCGTCGCGGGCGGTCAGCATGATGATCGGCAGGTCAGACCCGGCCCGCACCCGCCGACAGACCTCCCAGCCGTCCACCTCCGGCAGCATCAGGTCGAGCACCATCAGCGCCGGGGCATTCTGCCGGGCCAGCTGGAGGGCCTGCGCGCCGTCCAGGGCGCTGATCACGCGGAAGCCCTCCTGCGCCAAGTAAAGCGTGGTCAGTTCGATGATGTGCGGGTCGTCATCCACCACCAGGATGGTCTCTGACACAGGCGTCCTTTCTCGCGGCCTACTCCGGAATGACCGCCACCATCTCAATCTCAACCAGCGCGCCCAGGGGCAGCTCCTTCACCGCCACCGTCGAGCGCGCCGGGGGCGAGTCCTTGACCCACTCCTGGTAAACCTTGTTCATGGCGGTGAAGTGGTTGATGTCCGTCAGGAAGACGGTGGCCTTGACCGCATGCCGCAGGGAGGTGCCCGCCGCCTTGAGGATGGCGGCGATGTTTTTCATGGTCTGCTCGGTCTGGGCTTCCACCCCGCCCTCGACCAGCTTGCCGGTGACCGGGTCCAGCCCCCCCTGGCCAGCCGTGAACACAAAGCCGTTGGCCTTGACCGCCTGCGAGTACGCGCCGATGGCCGCCGGAGCGTTTTTGGTCTGGATGATCTGACGCATGGGAACTCCTCACTGTGTGAAATTGAGCGCGCCTCAACCATATTAGATCATGCCCGCCAGGGCAAGCCGACGGCCGCGCGCCTTGCGGCACCCTGCACAAATCGAATCGGCTGTCATGACCCCCCGTTCCGCGCTACAATCCCCCCGATGACGACGGCACAGGGGGAAGGATAGATGCCGATGGAGGAGCTTAAGGCCCGCATCCAGGCCGAGGGCCAATACCTCGGCAATGGCATTGTCAAGGTGGACAGCATCCTCAACCACCAGATCGATCCCGGCTTGATGTTGCGGGTGGGCCAGGAGATCGCCCGGCGATTCCAGAATGCGCGGGTGGACCGCATCCTGACCGCCGAAATCTCTGGCATCGGCCCGGCCTTGATGACGGGGCTGACGATGGGCGTGCCTGTCGTTTACGCCCGCAAGCACAAGCCGATCACCATGTCGGGTCCGGTGTACCTGGAGGTCGCCCCCAGCCATACCAAGGGGGGCGAGGTGCTGCTGCTGGTATCGGCGGAGTTCCTGCGTCAAGGGGAACATGTGTTAATCGTGGACGACTTCCTGGCCTCCGGCCAGACCATCGACAAACTGGTGCGCATGGTGCACAGCGCCGGGTGCCATCTGGCCGGGATCGCCGCCGTGATTGAAAAAACTTTCGAGGGCGGGCGCGAAGCCCTGCAGAAGTACGACGCGCCTATCGAAGCGCTGGTGAAAATTTGCGCCATGGAAGAGGGCCAGCCGTTCTGCTTCGCCGACTGACGGCGCGCCGGCAGGTTTCGGCGACCGGCCACCGGAAGAACAGGAGTGCGGTAAGCCCGTGCGATTCACCATTGACATCACCTCCATTTCGCCCCGTCCGAAGGAGCGCGCATGAGCGACCTCCGAACCGGCGGCCTGGTCGTCCTGGACTACGGCTCCCAGTACAGTCAGTTGATCGCCCGGCGCGTGCGGGAGCAGGGCGTCTATGCGGCGCTCCTGCCCCACGACGCCGAGGCGACGACCGCCCTGGCGCACGCCCCGCGCGGCGTGATTCTGTCCGGCGGGCCCCGCAGCGTCTACGAGGCCGACGCCCCCCGCCTGCCCCCCTGGCTGCTGGCGAGCGGGCTGCCGGTCCTGGGCATCTGTTACGGCATGCAGCTCCTCACCCAGGCGCTGGGCGGCAGAGTTGCCCCGGCTGGCGTGCGCGAATACGGCCCGGCCACCATCGAACTGACGGGGGATGCGCCGCTGTGGGCCGGGCTGGAGGCCGAACAACCCGTCTGGATGAGTCACGGCGACCGCATCGAAGCGCCCCCGCCGGGCTTTGCGGCGCTGGCCCGCTCCGCCCATTCGCCTTACGCGGCCATCGGCGACCAGACGCGCCGCCTGTACGGCGTGCAGTTCCACCCGGAAGTCACCCACACCCCGGCGGGAGCGGCCATGCTGCGCAACTTCGCCCGTGAGGTCTGCGGCTGCGCGCCGCGCTGGGAGCCGGACGCCTTCATCGAGGAAACGGTGGCGGCGATCAGGGATCGGGTCGGGGATGGTAACGTCGTGCTGGGGCTGAGCGGCGGCGTCGACTCGGCGGTGGCGGCGGCCCTCATCCATCGGGCGGTGGGCGACCAGCTCATCCCGATCTTCGTCAACAACGGCCTGCTGCGCCTGGACGAACCGGCGCAGGTGGTGCGGGCCTTCCGCGACGGCCTGGGCATGAGCCGCCTGATCGCCGTGGACGCCACCGAGGCTTTCCTGGACGCGCTCCAGGGCGTGACTGACCCGGAACAGAAACGCCAGATCATCGGGCAGCTGTTCGTGGAGACCTTCGAGGAGGCCGCCGAGCACTCCGGTTCGCTGGACTGGCTGGCCCAGGGCACCATCTACCCGGACGTGATCGAGAGCGCGGGCACGGGCCGCCCCGGCGCGCACGTGATCAAGAGCCACCACAACGTCGGCGGCCTGCCGGAGCGGATGCGCGACCGCCTGGTGGAGCCGCTGCGCGACCTGTTTAAGGACGAGGTGCGCCGGGTGGGCCAGGCGCTCGGCCTGCCGGAAGCCATCGTCTGGCGGCAGCCGTTCCCCGGCCCTGGCCTGGCCGTGCGCTGCCTGGGCGCGATCACCTGGGAGCGGTTGGAGCGGCTGCGCCGGGCCGATGCCATCTTCCTGGACGAGCTGGCGGCGGCGGGCCTGCTGCGCCAGGGCGCGGCCCAGGATTCCGCCGTGGCCCAGGCCTTCGCCGTCCTGCTGCCGGTGCGCAGCGTGGGTGTGATGGGCGACCAGCGCACCTATGGAGAGGTCGTCGTCCTGCGGGCGGTGACGACGGTGGACTTCATGACCGCCGACTGGGCCCGCCTGCCCGCTGACCTGCTGGCGCGCGCCAGCAACCGCATCGTCAATGAGGTGGCGGGCGTCAACCGCGTGGTCTACGACATCTCGTCCAAACCCCCGGCGACGATTGAATGGGAGTGAACGGGTATTTTCTCCCGCCAGGCGGCCCAACAGACCGTCTGGCCAGGGACGGCCAGCGGAAGATCGCGCGCCGAGGTGCACATCCGCCCAATGCCCGCTACAATGGCCCCTGCATCTCAAAAAGTGGAGGACGAGCCAGACCCGCCATGAATACCCTGCCCAGACTGTTGGCGGCGGCCAGCCTGATGATCCTGGTCACCGCCGCCTGCGCCCCGTCCGCGCCACCCCGGTCCGCGCTGACCGTGACCCCCGTGCCGACCCTCACCTTCACACCCCCGCCGAGCGCCACGCCGCTCCCATCCGCCACCCCCGTGACCCGGACGCCGCTCCCCACCCTGACGC
>DAOTXK010000357.1:0-12416 GCA_034435395.1 Anaerolineae bacterium
GCCAGGGCGAGGCCATCTTAAATGGCGAGTAATGCAACACGATGGTCAGGGGAGGCCCATCCGCCACCGCCTCGGCCCGCACGAACGCCAGCTGCGTGCTGCTCAGACGGCCCAGCGGATCGGCCACCGCATCGCTACAGGCATCCAGCACCAAGAAACGCTCGCCCCTGACCTCGAACGCATAATCCAGCGGCGCATCGGCATCGCCGCTGGGATGGGGGGGCGCGCCCAGCGACTGGCGGACCAGCGCCCGCGAGTCATGATTGCCATTGACGTAGTAGACAGGGATACGCAGTCGGGCGAGCGCTGCCGCCGCCAGCTCATAAGACCTCGGACTCCCGTCTTCGGAAATGTCGCCCGTGTGCAGCACAAAATCGGGCGCTTGGGGCAGGTCGTTGATCACGGTGACCAACCGCTGCAAGCACGGCAGGGGAGCCAGATGATGCAGGGTAAAATCAGGCGTGGAGCCAATGTGGCTGTCCGAGATATGAACGAACGTCAGCAGAGGTTTGCTCATGTTTAGCGCATCCTGTCGCAACGATCAGGGCACGGTCGCCAGCCAGCCCGGCCCACCCCCACCGCGCAGCCGGTGAGCGCGCCGTCCGGCGGCCCGCCACACTCATTCATCGGCCAGGGGAACCCCCAGATATCCCGCGATAACCCGCGCCCCGGCCCTGGCCAGCGAAGGCCCGGCCCGCTCATCGGCCTGGCGACGCAGGGCGGGCAGGGACGGCATCACGGCGGGATCGGGCGGCAGGGCCGTGGGGCGCATCTCGGCAAACAGCGCGATATCCCCGGTCTCCGTAATCAGCAGCACCGTGCGCCGGTAGGCCAGGGTGGAGCGGGTGCGAACGGCCTCGCCGAAGATACGGACGCCATGGACGGCGCGCAATGGGATCGATTCGCCCCCTTCCCCGCCGGGGCCAGGCGGCAGGGTGATCGTCCCCGCCGCCCGGTCGAAGATCGTGCGCCGCTCCAGCTGGCGGTTGAGCCGAATCAGCAGCCACATCCCGCCCAGGCCCAGCACGATCAAAGCCGCGCCAGCAGCGGTCAGGCGCAACAGCGGGCTTCCGCCCAACAACCCGCTGCTCAGCAACCAGATGATCGCGGCGAAGATCACCGCCGCCCCCACCCCCAGGGACGTGATGGCCAGCGAGGGGCGGCGCGACTCGGCAGCGATGGTCAGCACCAGCCGGGCAGTCTTGTCCTGATCCAGCAGCGACCCGCCGCCCAGACGCAACGGCAGCCGCACCTCCAGGCTATCCTCCACCGTATAAACGGATGGCGGCGCAGGCTCCAGGGCAGGGATATCGGCAGGCGGCAGTTCAGGTGGCGGTGGCTCCGCCGCCAGTGGCGCTACCTCCGGCATCGGGGCCTGGGGGCGCTGCTGAATCCGGGCCGGTTCCTCGCCGGGCGGGCCTTCGGCGCGCAGCGGGCGTCCGATCAGGTCGCTCAGCGCGCGGGCCGCCTCGTCAGCCGCGGCGATCTGGCGTGTGTCTCCCCAGCGCACCAGGGGCCGCCACAGGCCGTGTGGCGAGAGCAACAGGCCCACCGCCCAGCCGCTATCCCAGCGCACCTGGATGCTGTCAATGCCGTCCACGCTCATCCGATCGCCGGGGGGCAGGTCACGCCAGCGGCCAAACAGCGGGTGGTAGTAGATCATATGCGGGCGCGCTTCCAGCACCGGAGCGCCGTCCGGGCCATGCAAGCGCCACATCCCCGGCCCATAGTGCACGGTCAGTTGCTCATCGGCGGAAACGGCATGCCCCGTCATGCCCCCAACGCCTTCCTGGCAGTTCCATGACTCTCAGGGCAAAATCAGGGATACTATAGCACAATTGCCGACCGAGAACCTGCGCCTGCGTGGACCGGTGCATTTCATCTTGTTGGGGGCGAATTTGCGGCGATTGAGACCGCCCTGCCAGACCATCAACTACGGAGCGCCGTCACCACCAGCGAAGACCACGTTTCTGGCAAAGCCCCTTCGCGCGCCGGTACCAGGACGAACGGCTTCATCAGTCCCGGAATGATATCCTCGCCCCCAGCCAGGAGATAGCCATGCCCTTTGACGTATCAGCCATCCGCGCCCAGTTCCCCGCCCTCAATCGCCCGGTGACCGGCGATGTGCTCCCCGTGCACTTCGATAACCCGGCAGGGACCCAGGTCCCGCAGCGGGTGATCGACGCCGTGACGGACTACTACCTCACCATGAACGCCAATCACGGCGGGGCTTTCCCCACCAGCCAGCGGTCGGACGCCATGGTGTATCGAACCCGGCAGGTGGCCGCCCGATTCCTCAACGCCACCCGGCCCGAAGAAATCGTCTTCGGCCCCAACATGACCACGCTCACCTTCGCCCTCAGCCGCGCCATCGCCCGGACGCTCCAGGCCGGGGACGAGATCGTGGTCACGCGCATGGATCACGACGCCAATATCGCGCCCTGGCTGCGGATCGCCGAGGATCGCAGTCTGCTCGTCCGCTGGGTCGATTTTGACGTGGAAGAGGGCACGCTGGATATGGGGAGCCTGGAAGCCGCCCTCACCGCCCGCACCCGCGTCGTGGCGACGGTTCATGCCTCCAACGCCCTGGGCACGATTAACCCGGTGGCCCGGATCGCCAAGCTGGCGCACAGCGTCGGCGCGTACCATGTGGTGGACGCCGTGCAGAGCGCGCCGCACATCCCCATCGACGTGAGGGCCATCGACTGCGACTTCCTGCTATGCAGCGCCTACAAGTTCTTCGGGCCGCACGTCGGCCTGATGTACGGCAAATACGATCACCTGGCCGAACTGCCCGCTTATAAAGTGCGCCCGGCGGCAGACGAACCGCCTTACCGCTGGGAGACCGGCACGCCCAGCTTCGAGACTCTGGCCGGGGTCAGCGCCGCCATCGAATACATCAACGAGGTCGGGTGGGAGGCCATCACCGCCTATGAGCGCGAACTCGTGACCTATCTGATCAGCGGCCTGCACACTCTCCCCGGCGTCCACATCTACGGCATCACTGACTCGGCGCGCTTCGACGAGCGCGTGCCAACCGTGATCGGCAACTTCCAGGGGCACCATCCGCGCGCCGTGGCCGAGTATCTGGCGGGCCAGCATATTTACCTGTGGGATGGCAACTACTACGCGCCAGCCGTCATGGAGCGGCTGGGACTGGAGGAACACGGCGGCGCGGTGCGTTTCGGGCTGGTGCACTACAACACGACGGAAGAAATCGACCGGCTGATCGACGCCTTACGCAGATTGTGAACTGCCGCCACAGACCGGAGTGAGAAAAAGCGAGCACCACCCCAGGCAGGGCGTTTGATCAAGCGCCCCGGCACGCTCCACCATTGACGGCCTCACAGCGTCTGCGCCGAGGGGTCCAGCGGCAGTTCGACCGGGCGGCCACCTTCTGACGACGACTGCCGGATCGCCAGGATGATCTCCTGGTCCAGGCGCGCCTGATGGGGCCCGTAGGTCGGCCTGGTATCGTCCCGCACGGCGTTGACCAGGCTCATCAGGCAGCCGGCCACGCCGATCTCGTCGTCGTGCCACTGGACGCCATGGCCCTGCACCGCTGGACGAAAGGGATTCTCCCAGGTCACAATCGGCAGGTCGGGGTCGCCGGTGTGCGCGACCATCGCCACCAGCGCGCCGCCGTCAACCCGCTCCCAGCGCCGCTCCAGGGTGATGAAGCGCGGTGCTTCGCCGCCGGGCGAGAGCAGGGTCAGCCGTTCCTCCACGTCCAGGCCCACGCCGACGGTGATCCCCATACCCTTCTCCGCCAGAAAGCGGCTGCTGCGCCACCAGCGCAGGGCCGAGTCGTAGCCGACGTTGGTCCAGTGAAACAGGCCCACCTGCCCACCGGCAAAGGAGATGATACCGTGCTCCTGCGTCTCCGTGCGCGGCCCCCGCGTGCCCGCCAGCCGGGACCAGTGCGCCGCCAGGCCGTACTCGCGCACCGCGCCCACCACCTGGACCGGCTGCGCGTCAAAGCCGAGATAACTGCGCATCACGCTGACGCCGTGATAGCCGTGCCCGGCAAAGTCGTTGAACGAGGTGTGCACCCGACCAAACAGGCCCGACGCGATCAGTTGGAGTTTGATCTGCTCCAGGGGACGGCGGTGAAACTGCTCGGCCACCTCGATCTTCAGGCCGCGTGCCTCCGCCGCCGCGATGATGGCGTCCGCTTCGCTCAGCTTGTGCGCGATGGGCGTCTCCAGCAATACGTGCAGGCCGCTCTCCACCGCCATCAGACCCACCTCACCGTTGGCCTGGTAGGTGACCGACACAATGCCGATCTGGGGCGCAGTCTCGCGGATGAGCTGGCTGAGATCGGTATACCAGGGGGTCGCCAGGCGTTGGCCCAGGCGGCGGGCCGAGTCGGCGCTTCGTCCCCAGACCGCCACCAGCTCGACCGCCTCTGGCAGGGCTTTCGCCAGCGGCCCGTACAGGTAATCCGAACGGCGGGACGTGCCGATAATGGCCACGCGAACCGGTTCAGTCATGTGCGCTCCTCCTCATGAAACACGATCCCTGAAAATATACGCCTGTGGCACGGCGCACAGCGCCCTCCCGTGATGTCCTGGTCCCATCCACGCGGCTTGGATAACGCCGGACCAGTGCTACAATAGGCCGGACACAATCGGCCCACATCCGGCGGAAGCGCGGACAGACGCACCGCCGGGAAAGGATGACCCATGGACTTCCCCCAAATCCTGCTGATCGGCGTGGCGCTGGCCACCATCGCCACCGGCCTGATCTCACTCGTCAAACCGCAGGCGGTCACCGGATTCACCGGCCTGTCCCCGGATGGCCCCAGGGGCATCTCCGAAATCCGGAGTGTGCTCGGCGGGCTGTTTATCGGGCTGGGCGCGGCCCCGCTGATTTATGGTACACCGGAAGCCTACCGCGTGCTGGGGATCGGTTACCTGGCCGTCGGCGTCGCGCGGACGTTTTCGATCGTCTATGACCGGTCCACCGCCCGCTCAAACCTCATCAGCGTCGTGGTGGAATATGTCTTCGGTGTGATCTTGCTGCTCCTGCCCCGATAACGCGCCACCGCAGCGGACGGCTGATTCACCGGCAGGCTCTGTTGGGGAGCCTGCCAGACTTTGGCATGAACGGCAGACACTCTGGGACAAAAGACATATTGAGCGCCAATACAAAAAGACTTAAGATAACATAAATAGCCGACCGTTCGGCAATTATCAACCGTCGAGGCATCGGATCGCCGCCCATCCGCCCTTATCCTTGGGGGCCTCATGCCACAACAACTTGCCACGCCACCCGCCATGCTGGTCATCCTGGACGGGCCGCAGACCGGGCGGCGAATTCCGCTCAGCCGATCGGTGTGCGCCATCGGCACCGATCCCCGCTGTCACCTCCGCCCGCCGGACCCGACGCTCTCCCCGGTTCACGCCACCATCCACCTCCACCAGGGTGCGTACTACGTCAAGGACCAGCGCAGCCGCAACGGCACCTTCGTCAATAACCAGCGCGCCGACCTGGTGCGCCTCCGCCACGGCGACACGCTGCGCCTGGGCGGCCTGTCCTTCCGGTTCGAGCACGCCGCTGGGTCGCCTCAGCCGGGACCTTCACCCGCGGCCGCCGCGTCGGCGCTGTCAGCGGCCAGGGCGCGCCAGGAAAAACCCTCCGTGGGGTGGACGGCGCGCATCTATAGCCTGATGCTGGCAGCCCTCCTGATACTGGGCGCGGTGGCCGTGGTGACCGCCCTCGCCAACCCCGGTGCCTCGCCGCCCCCGCCGCCGCCGTTCGATCCGGCATCGGCCTCTCCGGCCACCATCCTCTATTTTTACGCCGACTGGTGAGGGTACTGCCAGCGACAAACGCCCATCGTGAATGGGCTGAGGGACGAATACGGCGGCTGGGTGGAGGTTTACTTCTATGATACGGAGAACCCGGCCAACTACGGAGTCGTTTCGCAGTACGGCGTCCGAGGGCTGCCGACGACGATCATCCTGGATAACAATGGCAACGTCGGGGGGCGATTGTCCGGCTTCGCCAGCGCGGATCAACTGCGCGCCGCCATCAACCGCGTGGTTTACCGGTGACATTCCCCACGCCTAAAGGCGGGGGCTTCTGACGGACGCCTGCCCTTGCCCGCCGCACGGCATATATGCCGCCGAAGCAGCGGACAGCGGGGCTACGCGGCATGTATGCCGCGTTATCCGGCACGGGTGTGTCCCACCCGGCCCGACGCAAGATGTTCAGCGCCGCGTTGTGGTCCCGGTCGAGCGACAGGCCACAGGCGCAGATGACCCTACGGGTCGAAAGGTCGAAGTCTTGGAACACCGCACCACACTCCGAGCAGCAGCGCGACGTGTAGGCCGGGTCTACGAAGGCCACCTCACGGCCGGCACTTTCAGCCTTGTACGTGAGGTACTGCCGGAAGGCAGACCAGCCGCTGTCCAGGATGCTCTTGCTCAGGTGGTGATTGCGAACCATGTTGCGAACGCGCAGGTCTTCCAGCGCGATCCGGTCGAAGTTGCGCACCAGGTCGGTGCTCAGTTTGTGCAGAAAGTCCTTGCGCTGATTGGCGACATGCTCTTGCTGGCGCTGGACGCGCAGCAACGCCTTGCGGCGGTTGTGCGAACCACGCTTAGCTCTTGCCAGTCGCCGCTGCAAGCGACGGAGCCTGCGTTGTCCGGCGCGGTAGAAGGCCGGATGCGCGACCTTCGTGCCCTCGCTGGTCGTCAACAGCGCCGAAATACCGACATCAATCCCAACCGCCTGACCCGTCTTAGGCAGCGGATGGGGCTCCGGCGTCTCGCACACAAAGCAGGCGTACCACTGCCCCGCCCGGTGCTGGATGCGGACCGTCTTAACCGTCCCTTCCAGCGGACGATGCCAGCGCACACGCACCCGCCCGACGCCGTACAGCTTCAAGCGTCGCCCGTCCAGCCGTGCGCCCATGCCGAACTGCTTGAACAGAAAGCTGTTGTAGGAGCCGTGCCCTTTGAAGCGTGGATAGCCGGGCTTCTCACCCGCCGTGGCGCGGCGAAAGAAGGCTCGAAAAGCATGGTCTACCTGCTCGATGACGCTCTGCGCCGTCTGGCTGAAGACCTGATTGGCGTAGGGAAACGTCTGGCGATAGTGTTTCGCCAGTTCGTAGAGTTCTCGCTTGCTGACATTGCGTCCTTCCAACTGGTAGGCAAGCTTGCGCTCGGCCAGCAGTTGGGTCTTGCCAAAACCGGCGGGCGCACAAAGCAGGGTAAGCGGACTCTTGACCCCCTCATTGATACGGGCAGTCAACCGGGGTCGGCGTACAAACCCTATACGGGTTGGGGGAATGGAAGTTTTCGTTCTGAGCAGCAGCTCGGTGTTCATATTTCTGCCTAGAGAGCATTCTCCACCCTCGCTCTATTTATTTATGGAACACTATTATAACGCGAGTTCAGGATAAGAAACCAATGTTGAAGGGATTAGGGAATGTAGAGGGGAATAGCAATGGTGAAAGTACTACCGTTGCCAGATACGCTTTCCACGCTGATGGTTCCATCGTGCTGATCGACAATTTTCTTTGCAATCGGCAGCCCCAGGCCAAGTTTTTCAGGCGCGAAGGTAGGCAGGCTGAAGTGATAGAACTTCTCGAACAGGTGCGGCATGAGATCAGCAGCAATCCCTGTCCCCGTGTCTTGCACTTCAATGACACCATAAGTCTCTTTCCTGAATGTACTTACCGTGACGTTGCCATTTTCCGGCGTATGTTCGAGGGCGTTTTCGATCACCTCTTCTATCGCGCGATACAGTTGCATCTCATCCGCTCTCACCGGCGGAAGATTATCGGCGGGTTTGAACGTGAGCGTAATTCTCTTGGCCTCAGCCAGTGGGGACGCAGTGGCTCCAATGGAGATGAGTATTCGGTTGAGTTGGACTGGCCTAAAAGCAAAATGCACGCGATTGGCATCCAGTTCGGCCATAGCAAGTACACGCTCAAGAAGCTGTACCAGGTGCTCAACCTGTAGCTCGATAATCTCAACAGAAGAAAGGGTGACAGGCTCGCTGGTTTGCCTTGAAAGCCAGTAAGCAGCCAGATTAACCTTGGTCAAGGGGTTGCGCGCCCTGGTCACCGCAGCACGAATCAAGTCATGGAGCGACCGAGCGCGTCTTTGCTCCTGAGAAAGCTCCTCCTGCTGCTTTGCTAACTGTTCATCTTTGGATAAGTCTCGAACTAGCACCCAAACATTCTTAACTGTACCCTCTTCAATTTCTGGCTGCGCGACCACCTCAACCGGGCGATACTCCCCTGAACTTTGCAATAGACGCAGCTTCCCCGGCGGTACTTGCTCTCCATTGTTCAAACGCTGCAAACATTCAATGGTAAGCGGCAAATCTGCCGGATGGATAAGCGCTCGAACGTGACTTCCAATGAGTTGGGTGGTCGTCCAGCCAGTTAGGCTTTAAAAAGCTGGACTGAGACTGGCAATAACGCCGTCGAGGGATACCACTGAGATGCCTTCACTGATGCTGTCGACCAGGCGACGATAGTGCGCGTCCAGGCGCTCTAGCTGTTTTTTTAGATCGGCAGCGTCTCCATCGGTGGTGTCCATCGGTTCTCTGTCACTCCTCGCAGGAAAACTTCATCAATTGAATAGCTGAAGAGTGTGTACGATCGGCAGGAATTGGGAGCAGGCACGTTGTTGTTGCTCTTGGACTCGCGCTGTTTAGCCATACCACCATTATACAACAGGAGGCTATTAATGCAACAAGTGTTCGGTTTTCAGAGGGGCGGCGCTTCATCCCCACAGCTAAGGCCGGGGGCTTTCGCGCCGATTCTTCGGTAAGCCGACCCGTCAGCCGCCCGACCCGGCCTGTCGACCTTCCCGCTTGGGCTTCTCGCGGTCCTCCAGTTCCTGCACGAAACTTTCGGAGAGTTCCCCGTCGTCAGTCAGGCGCACGCGGCGCTCTTCAAGCTCTTCGCGCTTACGTTTGGCATAAGCGGCGTCGTCTTCATCAACCAGTTCGCCGCGCAGCCGGTCCTGCTCCAATTCGCGCCGCAGTTCGCGCCGCAACTCGCGCTGAATCTCGTGCTCGCGTTGCGCCGCCCCAGGGCCGTACTTGGTGTAGTACTCCAGAAAGTGCGCCACAATGCCGATGCCCCAGCCGAGCATGATGACCAACACCCAGGGCCAGGTACAGATGCCGCCCAGCAGGCTTCCCGCCAGCGCCCAGAGCACCCACAGGAACACGTTGGTGGTGATGTAGATGCCCAGGTGGGTGATGAACTCCTGCCGTTTTTCGATCCGCTCCTCGATCTGCTGGCGCAGTTTCTCCTCCGGCGTCAGCGGCCCCTCTTCCTGGCCTGCCTGCCCGGCAGCCACAAACCGGTTGATCGCCGCCTCAATCCGGGGACCCAAATTTTCTACGTCGCTCAGATCGATGTTTTTTAACGCCTGGCCTAACTTTTCCCCCCACTCACCCACCTCTGGCGGCGAGGGAGGCGGGGGAACGCGGAGGGCCGGCCCATCCGCTGCCTTTTGCCGCGGTGGCTCCGCCAGGGACTCGGCGGCACCGTGGTCGCGGCCAGGGCTTAACCTGACCAGCCCTGCTTCCTGGACCGCCTGACGGAAAGCGTCCATCATCGCGCGGGCGGTCTCGTACCGGGCATCGGGGTCCTTCGCCAGCGCTTTGACCAGCACATTCTCCACCGCTGGCGGCACCTCCGGATTGATGGACCTGGGCGATGGCAGCGGCGTGTAGATGTGGTCGTGGACGATGGAAAAAGGCGTATCTCCCTCGAACGGCACGCGCCCCACCACCAGTTGATACAGCACCACCCCCAGCGAGTAGATATCCGTGCGCGGATCGAGTTCGCTCTGGCCGAGCGCCTGCTCCGGGGAGATGTAATACGGCGTGCCGATCATGGCCCCCTGGCTCAGGCTGGTCGCCCCCTGCCGCACCAGACGCGCCAGACCAAAGTCGGTGAGGTAGGGGACATTCCGCTCATCAAGGATGATGTTGGAAGGTTTGATGTCGCGGTGCAGCACACCCTGCTCATGGGCGTAGGTCAGCGCATCGGCGATGGCCGTCATGATGCGCAGAATCTCGGCCAGCGACAGCGGACCATCCTCCAACAACTCGCCCAGCGTCCGCCCCTGGACGAACTTCATCACCAGATAGGGCTTGCCTTCGTACTCGCTGAAGTCGTACACGGGGACGATGTTGGGATGCTCCAGCTTGGCGATGATCTGCGCCTCGCGCTCGAAGCGCGCCATGAAGTTGCCTTCCTGCTGGAGCGACTCGTGAATCATTTTGATGGCCACGTAACGGTCCAGCTTGGCGTGGTAGGCTTTGTAGACGGCGGCCATGCCCCCCGACCCAAGCGCCTCCACGATCCGATAGGGGCCGACATTCTCGCCTTCGCGTAACATGGGACGCGCTCCATCCGCCAGGAAAGCACCAGGCCAACACGCGCCGCGCGGGCGCGTTCATACCGTATACGTGTATTGTACGCCTGCCGGCGCGTATGTCCAAAAGGCCAGGCAGGCGCGGCCCGGTATAGTCAGAGGTGAACAGCGCCGAATCGCTTGCGCGAGTCGATGCCAACCCGGCACATCGTTCATACCGCCGTCGTCGCCGCACTCAAGGATGGATCATTCCGCCCAGCCCACAAAGCCGCCGCCCACCGTGCCCGTGATCTCAAAGAAGTAACCGCTGGGCTGGGCCACATACGTGCGCCCGCTCGCCATCCGCACGATGGCCGCCGTGTGCCGCGCGTTCCACTCCACTTCACGGATGGGACCGTTACCGATGTACGCCACGCGGACCGGCTCACCCCCGCTGGTGACATACAGCCCTACGTCCGGCGAGTGGCGTCCGCCCTCCGGATTGGCCGGGTCATACGGCGCGCCGAACAGCGCGATCCGCCCGTCCGGCAGCTCGGCGGCATCCTGCATCCACAGCGGCGGGGTCAGCTGCCGCCCGTCCACCAGCACGGTCAGCTCCCGCGTGTCGCGGTTCACCCACCCCAGCACCGGCCCCCCGTCGGTCATCTGCCCGCTGACCAGGATGCGCGACCCGTCCAGCGACCAGGTACCGTGCTCGTGGGGGATAAAAATGGGATCGTCCCCGGCGTTCCAGCCCGGATGGATCAGCCCCAACACGCCGGGATAGGGCGCGCTGCGCTCCAGTTCCACCAGCAGGAGAGCGCTGTCCGGCGACCAGGCGAAGTCCCGCACGATGCGGGCGGCATCCCGTCCCCAGCGATAGTCATAGCGGTTTTGCAGCAGGTGATGGGTGTCCTGCCAGTCCTGGCCGGGGTTGCGCCACAGCCACAGTCCATCGCTGACCGGGTCGCTGAGGGGACTGCCCTGGCGCGCGCCGGGCGTCTCGGTCACGAACGCCACCTGGGTGCCGTTGGGTGACCAGCGGACGCGCATGAAACGAATGGTGGGGCTGGGCAGCGGCGAGCCGGTCAGGGGCATGCCGCCCGCGTTCAGCCCCAGCCCGTAGCCGGGATGCGCGGCGTCCTGGGCTTCGACCACCGCCACCTGCCCGCCCGGCGCGATGTCCAGGAACACCGTTGAGAGAGGTGCCTGGGTTGGCCGCCTGACCTGCAGGGAATTGGGATCGACCAGGAAGGCGTCAACGGGCGCGACAGCGGGGCCGGGCGGGAGGACGGCCACCTCCATGGGTGGGACGACCGGAGGTGCGGCCGGCACAGCCGTGATCGGCGGAATCGCTCCCCCGCCAGCAGGGCTGGGGATCGGCAGCGGCGTCACCGTTGGGGCCAGGGTCGGGGTCGGGGGGACGGGCGTGCTGGTCGGCAGGATGCCGAGATCCTCCGGCGAGGGAATCACGGGGATGGACTGGGTGGGCAGCGCAAAGATCTGCACCGTCACCACCAGCTCCGTCGGCGTGGGGGTGACGGGTTTGGGCGGCCTGGGCGTGAAGGTGGCCGTGACCGGAGGGCGGCTCGGCGTGGCGGTAGGCAGCATGGCCACCGGTTGCGGCGTCCAGGTCGGCGTGGGCGTGGCCGAGGCCGTCGGCGAAGGTGTATGGCTGGGCGTCCGCGTCAGGGTTGGTGTGGGGGTGGGCGTGCGGGTATCTGTTGGGGTGAACGTGCCGGTCATCGTCGGCGTGAAGCTCGCCGTCGCAGTGGCGGTGCCCGTCGCGGTGGCGGTTGGCGTATGAGAGGGCGTGGCCGAAGCGGTTGGCGTGTCACTGGGCGTGACCGTCGCTGAACTGGTGACGGTGGCTGTGGCCGTCGCCGTCGGGGTGTGGGTGGCTGTCGGGGTGTGGGTGGCTGTCGGGCTGGGGGTGAGCGTGGGCGTGGCGGTATAGGTGGGCGTGGCGGTGAACGTCGGTGTGGCGGTGAACGTCGGCGTGGCGGTCGGCGTATCCGTCCGGGTCGGTGTGCCGGAGGGGGTGACGGTCGCCGTATCCGTGGCCGTCGGTGTGGCCGTCAT
>DAOTXK010000358.1:0-2714 GCA_034435395.1 Anaerolineae bacterium
CCCCGGCTCCAGCGCACGCGCAGATCGTGGCCCGCCAGCGCCGCCACCTGCCCCGCCCACGGTCCGGCGGCGTTGAGCACCCACCGCGCCGCGACGGTTGACGTGCCGCCACCGCGCTGATCGGTCAGCGCTGCCCGCATGCCCTCTCGGGTATATTCCAGCGCCGTCACCTGGTGGTAGATCAGCACGCGCGCCCCATAACCTTCCGCCGCGCGAGCGAAGGCATGCCCCAGATCGAAGCCATCCACCGCGCCGTCCGGCACGCGGAAAGCCCGGGCCAGATCGGGCCGCAGCGCCGGCTCCTCCCGCCGCACTTGCTGGACGCTGATCTCTTCGACCGCGATCCCGGCGGCGGCACACGCCTCCACCCACTGCGGGACGTACTCCGGCGGATCATGGGGAGTCGCCACAAACAGGCCGCCTGTGTCTTCAATGATGTGCGGGGCGATGCGGCGCAGGATGCGGTTCTCGTCGATGCACTCGCGCGCCGACTCCGGGTCGCGCACCGCATAGCGCCCGCCGGAGTGCAGCAGGCCGTGAAAACGCCCGGAGGTGCCGGTCGTCAGATCGTTTTTATCGGTCAGGATCACGCCCAGGCCCCGCCGCGCCAGATCGTAAGCCGCGCACACGCCGGTCGCGCCGCCGCCGATCACCAGCACATCGCAGGTCAGGTCAGCCATAACCCTCCCCTCCCCTTCGTGGCTCGTCAGGAGTGTAACACAGCCGCCAGGGCGGGAATATGATAGCCATCCTGTCCCGCCGCGCCAGACGGCAGAACGTCCTTACCGGACGGGCGGCCCGGCAGAAAAAATCAGGTGTGTCCATCCCAGAAAAATGAGAGCAACTGAACGCCCGCCACCCGGCCAGGGGCGGGCATCATGAGGAAAACCGCCAGCCGACAGTCAGGCGAGGGTGCCCTGGCACGCACGCGCCTCCCGCAGGCGAGAGCGACAGCCACATTCCAGGCCGCGCCCCAAACCAGCAAAACCCGGCCTCCACGCCGCCGGAACTGCTGGCCGTGCCCTGGCCCGGCAGAGCCTCCTCCACGACGCGGCAGGCCAAAGCCAGCCTCGCCCCGATATATCCAGTGTGCGAGGCCCAATTCAGCTGGGGCTACTTTTCATCCTCTTGGGTGTCGTCCGCTTCCTTGGACTCATCCCCCTGCATCCCCCGGCGGAATTCGCGGATGGCCGTGCCCAGCTCACCGCCAATGCGGCCCACGCGCCCCACGCCGAAAAGGACGAGCACGATCACGAGGATGATGATCAATTCACCTGTTCCAAGATGAGGCATCTATAGCTCCGTTAGTATGGAAAATCCTTAACCGATCGTTTGGCTGCCCCATTATACCGCACTATCGACGCCTGGGTAGCCAGACGCCGACAAAACCCGCCCCAGCCAGACGCGCCCGATGATGGTCGCCTGCCGGAGGAATTCCCATCGAGGGCGGTACACCGATCACCAGGGGGCCGCGCCGACCGTCAGCCCATGCGGGGCTGGTAGCGGTCGGGTTCCTCGAAGAAGTCGATCAGCTTCGCGCCTGCCGGGATGCGGGCGCTGTGTTCCTCTCCCGCGGCGATGACATACGAATCGCCGGGGCGGTACGTCCTGGTCACCCCGCCGATGGTCAGTTCGACAGAGCCTTCCAGCACCGTCCCCCACTGCGCCCCGTGCGCGTGCGGCGGCACGACGGTTTCCTGCCGGAAGTGGAAAAAGACCAGCAGGCCGTCCGCCGAGCGGAGCATATACGCCCCGATGTCCGGAAACGGCACATCGGCCTGCGGCAGGCGGGTGATGAGCGGCGGGTAGTCCATCCTGAACCTCCTCAGCGGATTTTCGCTCCAGGTGCACGCCCACGATTGTAAAGGGGGTGCCGCCGCCTGCCCAGCCAGATGCGAGGTCAGCCCGGCCATCGGCCCGCCGCCGACTTCCCCGCCTCAGCCCGGCGTCTGGTATAATGCCCGCCTATGGCGAACAACTTCCCAGAACGCGCCCATCGGGCGGCCCGCCGCCCGCTCCTGATGGCTGCCGCCTCCGTCGCGCTAACGCTGTTACTGTATGGCCGGACGTTGAGCCTGCCGGTCTTCATGGATGACGCCATCTACCTGCGCATGGTCGACTCCCACAGCCTGGGGGAGCTGCTGACCACGGCAGCGGGCATGCCCTACTACCGGCCTTTTAACATGATCCCCTGGAAGCTGGTGGCGATGGCGACCGGGGGTTACCCTCCCGCCGTCATTCACGTCATCAATCTGATCCCGCATGCTCTGAACGGCGTCCTGATCGGCCTGCTGGCCCGCCGCCTGTACCCCGGCTGGCGGCTCGCCCCCTGGCTGGCTATGGCCGTCTACCTGGCTTTTCCTTTCAGCTATCAGGCGGTGCCCTGGGCGGCGGCGGCGTCCTGCCACCCGCTCGTCGCCGCCGGGGCGATGGCCGCCGTCCTGCTGGCCGACCGCTGGTGGGTAGCCGGGCGCTGGCGCGATCTGGCGGTCGCCTGGATCATCATTGGCCTGACGCCGTTCAGCCATGAAGGCGGCGTGGTCGCCTGTTTGTTGCTGGCCGGCTATCTGGTCATCGGCCGACTGGAGGCGCACCCGGCCCTCATCCGTCAGGGCTGGCGGCGGCTGGCGCTGATCCTGCTGCCAGCCTTCGCCCTCAACGGCAGTTACATCCTGATCTGGGTCATCATGCCCAAGATGCGCGAGGGGGTGGGC
>DAOTXK010000359.1:0-6916 GCA_034435395.1 Anaerolineae bacterium
GGCCAGGACCTTGTGCTGGTTGGGATTGACGATGATGTCCTTCCGCCCATAAATCCCCAGCGTGGGCATCTTCAACTCCCCCAGGCGCGGGCGCAGGTCGGTTTCACGCAGCGTGCCGATGCTTTCAAAGAACGAGTTGGTCGATACCTTGGAAAAATCCTCCACGATCATCTGGGACAGGCGACGACCATCATTGGCCATAAAATACGAATAGGTGCGCAGGAAGAGCTTAACCGCTGGCGGCGCGATAAAAAACAGCCGGGCGACGGCCTGGTACCCCGAAGCTTTTAAGATCAGGTTGAGCGAGGAGCCATTGACCGGCGACCCCACCACCCCGACTTTCACCGCCTCATCTGGATAGCGGATGGCCAGGCCGAGGGCCACCGTGCCGCCCATGGAATGGCCGATCACCGGCGCTCGCCGAATGCCCAGCCGGTCCATAAACTGATGGACCAGCTCGACGAAGTTGCTCACCGAAAAATTCAGGTTTTCCTCGATCGGGTTGCTGGCCCCAAATCCCCAAAAATCCAGCGAGTAGGTCTTGAACTCGCGCCCCAATATGGCAATGGTATCGCGCCACAATGCCCAGGAGCCCAGCCACCCGTGCAACAAGAGCACCGGACGCCCTCTGCCATACGTTTCGTAATGCACGATTCCCTGGTCAGTTACCAACGACGCCACGGCAGACCGGCCTCCCTAACGGATGGTGATTGTGGCTGGTTTCACAAGCCAGCGGCGCTCCCTGCCGCCTCCCAGGCGCGACCCTGCGGCAAACCGGACGAGTGAGGATACAACCCTAGGTTTCCATTTCCTCCAAAATGGAATACAGCAGTTCCAGCAGGACGTTTTTGACGCTCTCTTTGTCAGTGGCCACGCAGGGCAGCAGTTTCACCCCTTCATTGATCCGCAACGCGATTCGCAGGTCCTCCGGCGACCAGGCATCCGGATGATCTTGCTTGTTGGCCGCCACCACGTAAGGCGTCGGGGCATAGGCCCGGAAGGTTTCCAGAATGCTCTTGGCTTCGCGAAAGGTTTCGGGTTTGGCGCTATCCACCATCACCACGAACCCCAGCATGCCTTCGGCCAGAATCTCCCACATGAAATCAAAGCGGCGCTGTCCCGGCGTACCAAACAAATACAGCACCAGGTCATCATCGACCGTGATCCGGCCAAAGTCCATCGCCACAGTCGTCTGATCCTTGACCTGCTCAGCCGGGGAAGTGATATCGCGCTCGGTGGAGACAACTTCGATCTCAGAAATGGAACGGATAAATTCGGTTTTGCCCGAACTAAACGGGCCGGTAATGACCATCTTGACTGTTTGCATAGCTGTCTCGCTTTTTCCAAGTGCCGTGCCTGCTGGATTGCAGACAGACCAGGATGCTAAAGCGTACGGATACGATCAATCAGTTTGTTCACCACTGTCTTTTTGATCTGCGGTGCTTCCTTGGGCCTGTGACCCACCATGGCTCGCCGGGCTTTCTCTTCCATCCCCGGCGGCTTCACCAGTTCCACTAGGCCGGCCTGCAGCAATCCATAAACGATCCGCCGAATCTCCATATCGCTCATGTTATTGGCCTTGGCGATCTGGCGGATCGAATTTTTGGGGTTGACAAAGGACACCACCCGCCACTCTTCGACGCTCAGGTGAATGCCCTTGAACTTATCCCCGGGGTCTTCGGGAAACTTGAGCGCAAAATCCAGGTTGGGCAGCTCTTCGTTGAGCCGCTCCAGCTCGCGCATACGACGGCTGCCCTCAATGATCACGTTCTCCAGGTCAATGGGCACCGTGATCCGATCGTCAGGGGGAAGCCGGCCGTCGTCAAAGAGGAACGGACCGTCCGACCAGCCCAACAGATCATAGACAATGTCCAGCGTGTGCTGCTGCACACTGCCCACAATGTCGGCCTGGGTGACGTAATTGGCCTGGATCAACAGCAACGCCAGCGCTTTGTCGCTGGTATTGGCGGCGCGCTGACGGATCACCTGGGCCTGCCGATCGTTTAACTTGCCCGCTTTGTGCAGCACCGATGCCAGGTTGCCATCCTGCGTTCCCATCGCCGCGTGGATGAGTTTGCCTTCCCGGAAAGCCACGCGCGCTCGCTCCGGCCCGGGTTCATACTCCGGCTGGCCCAGGGCATCGGTATCGCCGGTCGGCACGCCTTCGTAGATGGTCAGAGTCCCAGTTTTGCGAGCCAGGTTGATGAGATTGAGGAGTTGGGTGGTGCTAAAGTCCCTGAGATTACCTTTAAGCGGCATGCCTACCCTGCTTTAAGCGCTCAACCTGACGGATAAGGTTATTATCGATGGAATGCCGGGCATTATACCCCCGTCCCAAAAGCGAGTCAACCAGGGCCGGAGCGCCCCTCGACACCCCCCGAAGTATCTAGCTAGCATTGTACGGGGAATTGTCAATTAGCGCAATCACAATGCCCGGTTCCGCCAATCTCCGCTTTCCCGGCCACTCAACCTGCCCTTGATTCTATGCGAATCGCTGCCCCCGGCAACTGCCGGCGATGCTGCCACCCCCCGCCCTCCTGGACGCGGGGGGCGTGGTATAATGCGGGTCGGCGGCAGCGCGATCGGTCACGTGGGCCAGCCGACAGCGCCGCTGCTCGCCCGGGGGGCCAACCGAACGTCCGCCATTCGAGGAGATCATGAACGCCATTCGTGACCTGTTCCTGGCCGTCCTGGTCGTCATCCTGGCTTTCGCCTGCGCCCCCGGCGAACCGAGCCGTCAGTCGGCGGCAGCCCAACCCGCCGCCACCCTCGCGCCAACCGCCACGCGGCGCTACGGCCCGATCCTGACGCCCGGCCCGAACCTCACACCGTCCGCCCAGCCCAGGCCAGGAACCACGCCCACGCCGTCCCCCACCCCCCAGGGATGGGTAGGCCCGTATGTTTACCCGGAGGGCATTAACCCGCTCACCGGCCTGCCGGTGGACGATCCGGCCCGGCTGGCCCTGCGCCCGGTCGCCGTCAAGATCTCCAACGCCCCGCCCCTGGTGCGTCCCCAGGCGGGCCTCGGCCAGGCGGACGTGGTCTTTGAGCACTATGCCGAGGGCGGCCTGACGCGCTTCACGGCGGTTTTCCTCAGCCAGCTTCCCCGCCGCGTCGGCTCGATCCGCAGCGCCCGCCTGATCGACGTGGAAATTCCGGAGATGTTCGAGAGTTACCTGGTTTATGCCGGGTCGAGCGGCGGCGTGCGGGAGCGAATCGAGGCCACTGCTTTTGCCGGGCGCGCCTTCTACGGCGTGGAAACCGGCCCCCCCGCCTACTACCGCGATCCCGCCATCCCCGTTCCCCATAACCTCTTCGCCGACCTCGTCGCCGTGCACGAACGGGCTGCCAGCCAGGGCGTCAACTCACCCCCTGCGCCTGAGTACAGCACGCTGGCGTTTGCGCCGGAGCCGCCGCCGGGCGGCGACCGGGCCAGCACCATCGACCTGCGCTACCGGGGGACCGATGTCCGCTACCGTTACCATGAAGACGACGGCCTTTACTACCGCCGGAGCGATGGCCAGCCGCACTTCGACGCCACGCTTAACCGCCCGATCACGGCGGCCAACGTCGTCGTGCTCTACGCCAACCACGTCGAAGACCTGACCATCGTGGAGAGCGAATGGCAGGGCCACAAAAGCTACTCGATTGAGATTCAGCTGTGGGGAGAAGGTCCGGCGGTCTACTTCCGCGACGGGCGGCGCTATCCGGGGACCTGGGCGCGCCCCGATGGGCGGGACATGTTCCTCCTGCGGGATGCCGACGGCGCGATCATGCGCCTCAAGCCGGGCGTGACCTTCTTCCAGCTGGTGCCGCTGGACTTCGACGGGCTGACCGCAGAATAAGGCCACACCGGGCGGAAGCGCCCGCCAGCATTCCCGCGGGCGCGCGGCAGGCGTCGGCGCTGCCCTGCCGCCAGGGGAAAAAGCGCCACGTGTCACGACCGGCGCAGTTTCGCAAAAGGCTGTACCATAGAGGTGCCAGCCAGGGCTGGTTTCCGTTCGGCAGGCGTGGATCAGGAGCAGGTGCTTATGCGAAAAGTTATCTCTCTGTTGCTGTTGCTGATGATGTCTATCCCCGGCGCGGGTCTGGGCCTGCCGCAGGCGGCCCTGGCGCAGGGTGACTGCGGCGACCTCGCCCCCCGCCTGTCCGTGGGAGGGTACGGCTGGGTGACGTTCACCAACGGCCTGCCGCTTAATGTGCGGGAGACGCCGTCGCGCACCGGCCCGCGCCTCGCCCAGCTGCCGGAAGGCACCGGCTTCCTGGCCCTGGAAGGGCCGGTGTGCGCGGATGGCCTCGCCTGGTGGCGGGTCCAGGCGGGCCTGACCACCGGCTGGATCGCTGAAGGAGCCGACGGCGAGTATTTCGTCGAACCTCTCCAGGCGACGCCCACCGCCGTCCCCGCCCCCCTGCCGACCAAACCGCCGGCCACCGGGGAAGGGCCGCTCAGCCCGATCAACCCGGCAGCCGCCTTCGTCGCCTGGGACTGGGCCGCTTTCCTTCAGGAGATAAGTTGGGCGAGCAACATCCCCGACCCAAAGACCATCGCGCCGCCGCCGGCCTACGCCGGGGACATGCCCGCGCCCCCCATCGACCTGAGCGCCGTCCGCTTTGTGGAGGACGCCGGTCTCACCGATACCCAACTGGCGCTGCTGGCGCGGAATGGCTTCGTGGTCGTGCCCGGCGGCCTGCGGCAGTTCCATGAAGCCTACCGCGAGGATGACGTCTGGATCACCATTCCGCCGGATTTTAACTGGGAGAATCCGCCGGAAAACCTGGATGTCGGCCACGCCTTCTTCGTCACCACCGATGCCATGCTGCACGCCCTGCACTACATCTTCGACAACCTGCTGACCGACCTGGAGAAGGCCACCTTTTATGAACAGGCGCACACGGTCGTCGTCGCCAGCCTGCAGGCGGCCCACGACCAGGCGGGGCAGCTGGTCGATACCCCCCTGGCCCGCCCGGCCTCCAACGCCGAGCTGTACCTGGCGGTGGCCCTGGAGTTGCTCGCGCCGGGGGAGATGCCGGCCATGGTGACGGGCGGCGTCGCCAGCGAGGCGCAGGCCATCGTCCCCCTGGCCCTGGCCGGTGAGGGGCAGATTCCCCTGCCTTTCCTGGAAGGTTACATCGAGGACTTCAGCCAGTACCGCCCGCGCGGCCACTACGACGGCGACGAACTGCTGGAACGCTACTTCCGGGGCATGATGTGGCTCAGCCGGATCACCTTCCGCGCCAACAGCGACATCGAAACGCAGACCGCCCTGCTCCTGTTGCGGGCCTTGCGGAGCGCTCCGCCGGCGGCCCAAAGCTGGCAAACCCTGCACGACACGCTGTCCTTCCTCATCGGCCCCGTTGACGACCTGGGGCCGCCAGAATACGGGCCGCTGGCCGACGCCATCTTCGGGACCGACCTCGACCCGGCAGCGCTGGGCGACGCGCAGCGGCTGGCCGCCTTCCGGGCGCAGCTGGCCGAACTGCCCGGCCCGCGCGTCAACGGCCTGATCCTGTCGCCCGACACCACCGCCGACCAGATGGCCGAACTGACGCGCGGCTTCCGCTTCCTGGGGCAGCGCTTCACCTTCGATGCTTACGTCATGCAACAGTTGATGTACCCCTATGTCGGCACGCCGGAGGAGCGCCGTCTGCTGCCGCTGGCGCTGGATGTGCCCGCTGCTTTCGGATCAGACCTGGCCTACAACCTGGCCGCCGAGGCGGGCGCGACGGCCTACGCCCACTACGACACGCAGGTGGCCGCCCTCCGCCAGGAGCTGGCCGCGCTGTCCGACGCCGACTACCTGGAAAACATCTACGGCGGCTGGCTGTGGACGTTGCAGCCGCTCTGGGTGCGCGATCCGGCCTCTTATCCGCCCATGATGCAGACCGAGGCCTGGCTGCGCCGCGACCTCCAGGCCGGGCTGGGGAGCTGGACCGAGCTTAAACATGACACCGTGCTCTACGCCAAGCAGCCAAGCGGGCTGGGTGGCGGGGGCATGCCGGTGCTCACCAGCTACGGCTATGTCGAGCCGAACCCGCTGGTCTTCGCCCGGATCGCCGTCGTCGCCGCGACCACCTACCAGGGCCTGGTGGGGCGCGGCCTGGTGGAGCCTTTCGCCAGCGTCGAGGATAGCGCCGCCTTCCTCCTGAGCACAGACGCGCTTGAGTTGCGGGAGCTGGCCTACCGGGCGGCCTCGTTCGCCGAGATGGCCCGTAAGGAGCTGGCTGGCGAGCCGCTGACCGAGGATGAGTACTGGTCCATCGTCACCTTCGGTCAATACCTGGAAGTGCTGCTGATAAGCCTCTTCAGCGGCCCCGGCGAACCTGATCCGGTCGCCCTGGTGACCGACGTGGCCAACGACGGAGCAGCCCTTGTCCTTCAAGAAGCCGTCGGGGAGGTGGACTACATTTATGTGGTGGCTCCGTCCTCCAGAGGCGAGTGGCAGGTGGTGCGGGGCGGCGTCTTCAGTTACTACGAATTTGTGGGGGATATCAACCGGCGGATGACCGATGATGAATGGCGGGCGCTGGTCGAGACTGGCGACCTGCCGCCGCGCCCGGCGTGGGTCAGCGCCTTCTACAGCCAGTAACGCCGACTGAGATCGATCGCAAGGGCGGCCCGCGTTTCCCGCGAGCCGCCCTCCAATATAAGATGTCCCTCGCCTGATCCCCGCCGGGGCTTACCCCTCTGCCGGTTCCAGAGTTTCCCGCCTGAACTTGAGCGCGCCGCCCCGCCACCGCCGCCACGTAGCGCGCCACCAGCCAAGCACCTCCGGCCCGAACGCCCCCAGCGCCATCAGCAGCCCCATCACCACAAACAGCCACAGTTGCTCGTCCCCACGCAGGAAGATGATCGCGTCCGTCACGCCCTGTTTGCTCCACTCCCAGGCGATGGCCCGCGGCGCGACGGCCGTCAGCG
>DAOTXK010000360.1:0-6018 GCA_034435395.1 Anaerolineae bacterium
ATGAAGCGGTGACCGGGGCCTACCTGGCCGGGTTGGAGAAGCTGGCTGCGGCGGGCGGCGACCTGAGCAAGGTGGCTTCGGTGGCCTCGTTTTTCGTCAGCCGCCTGGATACCAAGCTGGATGCAATGCTGGAAAAGAAGGGGAACAGGGACCTCCTGGGCAAGATCGCCATCGCCAATTCCAAGCTGGTTTACGAGCGCTTCCAGGCGATCTTCAGCGGTGAGCGGTGGGATAAACTGGTGGCGCGGGGCGCGCGCGTGCAGCGCCCGTTGTGGGCCAGCACCAGCACCAAAAACCCTGCTTACCCTGACACGATCTATGTCGACAACCTGATCGGACGGCATACGGTTAACACAGTCCCGCCAGCGACGCTGGAAGCGATCCTGGATCACGGTAAGGTCGAGCTGACCATCACCCGCGACGTGGATGAGGCCCGCTGGCAACTGGCCCGACTGGCCGACCTGGGCATCGACCTGGACCAGGCCACCCAGGAATTGCAGGACGAAGGGGTCGAGAAGTTCGCGGCTTCCTTCGATGACCTGATGAGCAGCATCGCGGAGAAGCGGGCGCAATTGTTGGGAAAAGCGCAGCCAGCATGATCGCCTATCAGGATGATCTCAACGCCGCTCTGGCTGAGATGGACGCGAATCAGATCGTCCGGCGCATCTGGGATCACGACTCCACGATCTGGAAGCCGGCCCCCACCGGGATCACCAACCGCCTGGGCTGGCTGCATCTCCCGGAGACCATGCGGCCGCATGTGCCGACGATTCGAGCGTTCGCTGACTCCACCCTGGCGGAGGGATATACCCACGCGCTGCTCCTGGGGATGGGCGGTTCCAGTCTTGCGCCGGAGGTCTTCAGTCGGACGTTCGACCCGGCGGGGAACGGGCGACTGGCGCTGACGATCCTGGACAGCACCGATCCCGGCACAGTCCTGGCCCAGGCGGCTCGGCATGCCCAGGCGAAGACGCTTTTTATCGTCTCGACCAAGGCGGGCGGCACGGTGGAGACGCTCTCGTTTTTTAAGTTCTTCTACAACCGCCTCGCTGAGGCCGTCGGGCCGGGGGAAGCCGGGCGACACTTTGTCGCCATCACCGATGCCGACACCGAGCTGCATGAGCTGGCTCAGGTGTACCGATTCCGGGAAGTTTTCCTCAATGACCCCACTGTCGGTGGGCGGTTCGCCGCGTTGTCGCTGGTCGGGCTGGTCCCGGCGGCGTTGGTCGGCGTTGACCTGGACCGTCTGCTGGATCGTGGGGCGGCGATGGCCGAGGCCTGCCGCGAGCCAGAGGCGGCGCGCAACCCCGGCGCGCGCCTGGGCGCGATCATGGGGGTGCTGGCGAGGGCCGGGCGGGATAAGCTGACGATTGTCGCCTCGCCGGCGGTCGAGGGACTGGTCGACTGGGTGGAGCAACTGGTCGCGGAGAGCACCGGTAAGGAGGGTGTGGGCATCCTGCCTGTGGTGCGGGAGCCGCTGGGGCCGCCGGAGGTCTACGGGCCAGATCGGCTGTTCGTCGCCATTCAGCTGGGCGAGGATACCCCGCATGAGACCGCGCTGGCGGCGTTGGAGGCTGCCGGGAACCCGGTGGTGCGCCTCCAGATGGTTGATCGCTACGATCTGGGGCGTCAATACATACTGTGGGAGTTCGCCACGGCGGTGGCCGGGCACATCCTGGGCATCAACCCGTTTGACCAGCCCGACGTTGAGGCGGCCAAGATCGCCGCGCGGGAGGCGGTGGCGGCCTATACGGAGACGGGCCGCCTGCCGCAGGTCGAAGCTGTCCCGCCGACCGTGGGCGCGCTGCGCAGCTTTCTGGCGGCGGCCCGACCGGGCGATTATGTGGCGCTGCAAGCCTTCGTCCAGCCCACAGCGGAGACGACTGCGGCCTTGCAGGCCCTGCGCCGGCGCATCCGCGATACCTACCGGCTGGCGACGACGGTCGGCTTCGGGCCGCGCTTTTTGCACTCGACCGGACAACTTCACAAGGGCGACGGCGGCAATGGGTTGTTCATCCAGTTCGTGGCCGACGACGCGCAGGATGTCCCGATTCCTGATGAGGCTGGCCGGGCGGATTCCGCGATCACGTTCGGCGTGCTCAAAGCGGCGCAGGCGGCGGGCGACCGGCAGGCGCTGCTGAACAAGGGGCGGCGTTTCCTCCGGTTCCATCTCGGTCAGGAGATCGTCGGCGGTCTGGAGAAGCTCGGCCAGCTATGAAGGCGGGGCACAGGCGTTCCCGTGCCCCGGCCCGCTTCTGCCATTCAAAAGTGCCGGATTGAGCGGGGCAGCAATAGGGCGAGGCTCAGTCCTGTCCCCGCGCCATCATGGTCAGTTTGCGGAGCAGGGGTTGCAGCTCCGGCGGGGCCGAAACCTCGCCTACCTGCACCGTATGTTGCTGCCCTTCGCTTTCGACCATCAGCGTGTACAGGAAGCGGTCGGCGCCGCCCGCTTCGGCGGCCAGGTTCTCCGGCAACTCGAAGAACCCGGCCTGGTGGATCATCTCTCGCAGCGCCTGGGCTTCGTCAGGCGGGAGATCGGCGGTATCGATCGTGGTGCTGACGAGCATCCCGGCGAAGCCGCCGCTGCGCTCGAAGTAAATACGCATGAGAGTCGCTCCTCTCACTCCGGCGAGGCATACCGGCTAACCCCGCGCGCCGCCCAGCAGGTCGATCAGCATCTCGCGGCATCCCTTGGGGGCCTCTCCCTCGCCAGCCACCACCGTGATGCCTACCTCGGCCCAGCCGGTACGGACGGCCTGCTGCTCCAGACTGCCAGCGCCGTAGAGGCTCCCGGCGACCTGGTAGGTCAGGTTGGCGGCGTCCTGGAAGGTGGACCGATCTTGCAGCTGGTCGCGCAGAGTGACGTACCAGATTTGACCGGCTTTTTCCCAGGCGCGCCCCCCGATCTCACGGGCGGTGACGTAGAAAGCCCGGTTGGGAATGCCGGAGTTGATGTGCACGCCGCCGTTGTCATAGGGGACGTTTTGATAGTCGTCCATGTGCCCCGGCTGCGGGTCCTTGCCCAACACCGGATCGTCATAGGCCGTGCCCGGCGCTTTCATCGAGCGGATGCCCACGCCATTGACGTTGGGCGTGAACAGCCCCGCGCCGATGATCCAGTCGGCCTGGTCGGCTGTCTGGCCCAGGAGGTATTGTTTGACCAGCGAGCCGAACACGTCCGACATCGATTCGTTAAGCGCGCCTGGTTGATCCCAGTAGACCAGCCGGGCCTCGTACTGGGTGACGCCGTGGGTCAGTTCATGGCCGACGATGTCCACCGCCGCCGTGAAGCGGTTGAACAGGCGCTGATCCTCTGGCAGGTCTTCATCGCCGTCGCCGTAGACCATCTGGGTCCCGTCCCAGAAGGCGTTGTCATAGCCCTGGCCATAGTGGACGGTTGATTTCAAGGGAAGGCCGCTATCGTCAATCGAGTCGCGCCCGTAGACCTCCCGGTAAAGGTCATAGGTCGCCCCGGAGCCATCGTAGGCCTCGTCCACGGCCTGGTCGCCGGTCGCCGGATCGCCCTCGTCCCGCACCAGGTCGCCGGGGAGGGTCGTCCCGTTGTGGGCGTCGTATACGCTGCGCTGTTTGCCGACGGCCCTGACTTTGTCGATGAGACGGGGGAAGGCCGTGATGGCGATGCGCTGACCCCGCAAACGTTCGGACAGCGCCAGCGTGGTCCGGGCCCATTCGCGCTGTTCGGGGTTGCCGTTCTCAACGATGGATTGCAGCATGTGCGGCGGAACAATACACTGAAGGGGGTGGTGTGGTCTGGTCATCATTGAAGTAGTTTCCTCTTTGAGTATGCGCAATAATACAACCACGGAATTGGGAAGGTCTTCTATCGGCATCACCTGCGCAATTTCATACAACAGCCTGAGCCTAATCCGGATTATAACACAGACAGGGAAGCCACAACATTTTCATGAAGATGATTCGGCTCCAACTGGTTCGCGTGCCGGTCATCCTGTGTTAGAATGCCGGTCACGGCAGCGCCGCTGGCGACGGGGCCGGGCTGACCGGGTGGGAGTTGGGAGGCGCAATGGATGTCGCACAGCTCAAGCAGCAGGCGGCTGAGAGAGCGGTCGAGTATGTGGAAGCGGGAATGGTGGTCGGGCTGGGGCATGGCAGCACGGCGATCTATGCGGTCCGCCTGATCGCCCGGTTGCTCCAGGAGGGGCGGCTGAAGGATATCCTGGGGGTGCCGTGTTCGCGCCACGTGGAAGCCGAGGCACAGCGGTTGGGCATTCCCCTCACCACGCTCGACGAGCATCCCGTGGTTGACCTGACCATCGACGGCGCTGACGAGGTGGATCCGCGGTTAAACCTGATCAAAGGCGGCGGGGGAGCGCTGCTGCGGGAGAAGATGATCGCCCAGGCCAGCCGCCGGGAGATCATTGTGGCGGATGACCGCAAACTCTCCCCGGCGCTGGGCACGCGCTATGCCGTGCCGGTGGAAGTTGTCGAGTTCGGCTGGAGAGCGCAGGTTGTCTACTTGACTTCGCTGGGTGGGGAGGCGGTGTTACGCTGTAATACGGACGGCACGCCATTTTATACCGACCAGGGTAATCTGATCATTGATGTGCGATTCGGCCCGATGGCTGATCCGGAGCCGGTGGCGAGGCTGCTGGATGAGCGGGCCGGGATCGTCGAACACGGCCTCTTTCTCGGCCTGGCCACCGACGCGATCGTGGCTGGCAGGGACGGGGTTCGCCACCTGACGCGGCGTGATCACGGGGAGAGGTGACGTGGGTGAGGTAGCAGGGGTGGAGCTGTGAGCCGCCCTGGAAGGCCGCTGGCCGGCGTCGTGGCTTGTGGAGGAGGATGGTTGATGGACCCAAGCACCAGCATTGTGATTTTTGGCGCGTCCGGCGACCTGACCTGTCGTAAATTGGTCCCGGCCCTGTTCAGCAATTACTGCAAAGGCCGCCTGCCGGAGGACTTTCGTATTGTCGGGTTCTCCCGCCGTCCCTATAGCCATGAAGCGTTCCGTAGCCTGCTGCGGGACAAAGCCAGGGAGTTCGGCGGCGAGGTTTTTGAGGCCGACCGGTGGGAACCTTTTGAGGAGAAAGTTTTTTACTCGCCGGGCAGCATCCGCGAGCCAGGCGATTTTCAAACGTTGCACCGCGTCCTGGTCCGGCTGGAGGAGGGACCGGCCAACCGGCTGTACTATCTGGCTGTTGAGCCGGAGTTATTTGCGGCGGCCATCAAAAACCTGGCAGCAGCGGATATGGTGCACGAGCGCGGCGGCTGGCGACGCGTGGTGATTGAGAAGCCCTTCGGGCATGATCTGGAGTCCGCGCGCGCCTTAAACGAGGCCGTTCGCGCGGTCTTTGACGAACACCAGGTGTACCGGATCGACCACTATCTGGGCAAAGATACCGCCCAGAATATCCTGTTTTTCCGCTTCGCCAATACCATCTTCGAGCCGGTCTGGAACCGCCGGTATGTCGATCATGTGCAGATCACGGTGGCGGAGGCGATTGACGTGGGCCACCGCGCCGGGTACTACGACCAGTCCGGGGTGGTGCGCGACATGTTCCAGAACCACCTCCTGCAACTGGTCTCGTTGGTGGCCATGGAACCGCCCGCCTCGTTTAATGCCGACGCGGTCCGCAACGAAAAGGCCAAAATCCTGAGCGCCATCCGGCCCATCGCGCTCAGCGACACGGTGCGCGCCCAGTACCGTGGCTACCGGCAGGCGGAAGGGGTCGCGCCGGACTCCCAGACGGCGACCTATGCGGCGCTGAGGTTATACATTGATAACTGGCGCTGGCAGGGGGTGCCGTTCTACCTCCGATCGGGCAAAGCGCTGGCCGTCAAATCCAGCGAGATCATCATTCGCTTCCAGAAGCCCCCCCACGTGATGTTTGATCTGCCGCCGGATTTTGTGATCACGCCGAACATGCTGGCGCTGTGCATCCAGCCGGACGAGTTCATGCATCTCAAATTCCAGGCTAAAGTGCCCGGCACGACACAGGATATTCGACCGGTGGATATGGAGTTTCACTACCGCTC
>DAOTXK010000361.1:0-20810 GCA_034435395.1 Anaerolineae bacterium
GGATGATGGTGCACGTCACTCACCACCCCGCTCTGCAAATTGCTGGTCGGGCAGACCTCGAACACCACGCCGCGCTCGCGCGCCAGCCGGACCACCCGCGAATCTTCCACCACGCGCACGCCGTGCCCGATCCGGTCCGCATACATGTGCTCCATCGCATCGCGCACATTCTCCGGTCCCTGCCATTCACCGGCGTGAATCGTGATTCCCAGCCCTTCCTGCTTGGCTTCCAGGAACATCGGGCCAAATGGCCGGGCCGGAAATCCCCTCTCGCGCCCGGCGAGGTCCAGCCCCACCACCCCCCTGTTCCGGAAGGCCAGCGCCGCCTCCAACGCCTGCAAGCCCAGCTCGATGCGTTCGTGGCGGTTCACCGACACGATCAACCCGACCTTGATGCCCTGCGCTTCCGCCGCGGCGTGGGCTGACTCGCACACCCAGGCCATCACGTCCATGAAGGAGAAATGCATCTGGCTGGCCAGGGCAAACGGGGTGAAGCGCAGTTCAAGATACCGGACATTATCCGCGGCGGCGTCCTCAACCACCTCCGCTGTGACGCGCTGCACGATCTCCGGGGAGCGGAAGAACTGACGCAGCACGCCAAACTTGCTCAGAAAGCGGTCAAAGTTGCGGGGGTCTTTGGCCGTCATCTGCACGTAGGGGCGCAGGCTTTCGATCTCGTAGCTGGGCAACAAAATATGATGCTGGTGAGCAATGTCCACCAGCGTTTCCAGCCGTATGGAGCCTTCCAGGTGCCGGTGCAGGTCCACTTTGGGCATCGCCGCAATGAGGTGGGCCAGTTCGGGGTCAGATGTCATCGGTCGGCGGCCCCTCCATCCTGGGCAGGGCAAACGTGAAGACACTCCCCTGCCCTGGCGCGCTCTCCACCCAGATGCGCCCGTGATGGGCCTGCACCACCGCCTGCACGATGGCCAGCCCAATCCCTGAACCGCCCGCGCCGCGCCGGGCCGGGTCCTTGATCTGGTAAAAACGGTCAAAGATGCGGTCGAGGTGTTCCGGCGCAATGCCGATTCCCGTATCCCGGACCGCGACCTGAACTTCCGTCCCATCCGGGCTTACCTGAGTGCTCAACAACACCGTCCCCCCCGCCGGCGTGAACTTAACCGCATTGCCCAACAAGTTGTCGATCACCTGGTTCACCCGGCTCCTGTCCCCCAGCACCCAACACGCCTCGTCGGTCAGGTCAAGCGCGAAACGTAAACCCCGGCCCTCATGGACCATCCGGGCCGCCTCCATGGCCTGCCGGGCCAGTTCATTAAGGTCCAGGGGTTCCCGTTCCAGGGTCTCCTCGCTGATCTGCTCCAGCAGCACCACATCGCTGATCAGGCGCTCCAGCACCTCCGACTTGTTCACGATGACCCGCACGGCGTCCAGTTGCTCACCGGATAACTCGCCCAACGAGCTTTCCAGCAGCAGCGTCGAATACCCCTTGACGTAGGTCAGGGGCGTGCGAAGCTCATGGGCCAGATTCTGGACGAGTTCTTCCCGCAGTTTATCCAGGTTCTTAAGCTCCCGGTTGGCGGCGGCCAGCTTCTCTGCCCGCTCGGCCTCCGTCTGGTAGAGGCGGGCATTCTCCAGGGCAGCGGCAACCTGCGCCGCCGCGATCGTCAAGATACGCTCATGTTCCGGCGCAAAGGCATCCGGGATCACGCTATCGAGGTTGATGGACCCCATCACCCGATTCTGGAAAACAATCGGCACGGCCAGCAGGCTATGCACGTCCGGGTCAAAGATGAGCTGGGCCGGATCGGCATGCACGTCCGGCACGTAGACCGACTGGCCAGTGGCGACCACCCGGCCCGCCACCCCCTCCCCGACCTTGAAGCGCACCTCCTCCTGCCACCGCTGTTTGACGCCCACCGCCGCGCGGATCACCACGTCATCGCCTTCCCGGAGGAAAACCACACAGGCCCGGCAGTCGAAGATATCCCGCAGGGTCGTCACCACCATCTGGAGAATCTCGTCGCTGTTCAACTGGCCGGTGATCTGCTGAGCCAGGGCATAGAGCGCCGATACTTCCTCATAGCGGCGCAACAGATCATCATGATAGTACGAATTCTCAATCGCAATCGCCGCCTGGTTAGCCATCAGGCTGAGGGTACGCTGTTCGTCCTGGCGGAAAAAGTGCTTCTCTTTATACAGCAGCACCAAAATGCCGTAGCGCTGCTCCCCCCGGCGAATAGGATATCCGGCCAGCGAGGCGGGCGGCCAGTCAAAATGATCGGTCTCATGCGCCTGATCCGCCGTGCCGTCCAGGAAAAATGGCCCTTCCTGCCGGTCAAGCCGCGCGATCAGAGCGTCCGGTTCCGGGTCGCTCCGGGCGGGCGTCGGGCCATCGGCCATCTGCCCGGCGACATAGCGCAGCTCCCCGGTGATCCGATCGTGCAGGTAAACGCGCACCTCGTCCGGCTCCAGAAGGTCGCGAACTGCCTGGGCGACAACTTCCGAAATCCGGGTCCGGTCATAGACCGCGGACAGACTCAACGCGGTCTCTTGCAACGTGGCCAGCGTCGCCAACCGGCCAGCCGTCTCCTCGTAAAGAAAGGCGTTGTGGATGGCCACCGCGGTCTGCCCGGCGATGGCGTCGAGCAACCACAGGTCTTCCTCCGAATAAATATCCGGTTCGTGGCTCTGCACCGATAACGCGCCAAAAACATCACCGTGGGCGATCAGGGGCACCAGCAAAATCGCGCGGGGCATCTCCCCGCCGCCGTGCACCCGGATCTCGGCAGGCAGCGTATCCCGTTGCAGGTCCCCGATCAGCAGGTTCTTGCGGTTGGTCAGCACCCATCCGATCAGGCCATCCTGCGGCAACTGGGTGATCGCGCGGTCGCCCAGGAACTGGCCGTCATCGATGACCTCCCGGAAATGCACCAGCCCGGCTTCTTTGTCGTGCAGCGCGATGTAGAAGCTATCCACCGGCATCAGATCGCAGACCTTCTGCCGCACCGTGGCCAGCACGCGCGCCAGGTCCAGGCGGGAAATGGCCACACCAATGCTGTGCAGGGCATTCAGCAACGACAGATGCCGGTAACCGGCTGGCAGGCAGGTCAGCAAAAATTCGTCACGGCCCGCGATAGCCGCGACGTTCAGGATAACCAGTTGTGCGCCGCCATGATCGGACTTAAGCAAGGCCATGCTGTGGCAGGATAGGGGGCGTTGTTCCACCGCGCGGGCGGTCAGATCGCGCCACCAGTCGGCAAAGTCGACATCCGCGTATGGCCTGAGCACGGCGGATAGCGCTCCCGACACAGGCACGTCTTGGCCGGCGGAGGCAGGGCTGCTCGCCAGGATGACACCCTCGGCATCAACCAGCAGCGCCAGGGCCGTGATCTGGTCACCGTCGGTGGGTAACGGCGGTGAAGAATAGGCGACATTAGCCATCGGCTTTCAACTTCATCAACTGGTCGGCTTTGGGTGCACCGTGGTTTATGGACGAACGGACTGGCCCGGTCAGCGCCGTTCGCTGAACAGCCAGCTCCAGTATCGCCAGGCCACCACCAGACCCATGGTCACCCCCAGCGCAAAGGTCAGCGCGTAGAGCAGCGAGAGCGCCTCGTTCTGGCCGCCCACGCTCAACAACCGGATCACGGTGCTGCCGCCCAGGAGTCCAGCAGCCACAAAAAACAGACGATAATAGGGCGGCATCTTGGTCACTGCGCCCAGACGCTGGCTCAGCAGACCGACGACGATCAACGCCACCCCCACCGCCGCCGGGCCGGCAGCGCTGAGCAGAGTCGTAAACGCGGTTTCCATTGCCCTCCTTCAACGGCCGGCGGTCATCCGTCGATACAACGCAATACACAGCACGGTCAGGATAACCCCACCCGCGAACATCAGCACGTCACCAACCGGATCGCCCATCACCCGGTTGATATGGGCATAGTGGGCAGCCGCCAGCCCATAGAGCACAATCGGCGCAGCAAACGCCGGGTAGCGGGTGTTCTCGCCAGCCTGGTTCTGATAAAAACGGGCGATGAGCAAAATGACCGATAACAGCGCCGCCAGTGGAAACCAGGCATAGATGAGCAGCACCTGGTTCAGATTGAGCGTATTCATCCCCCGGCATCACTTGGCACGGCTGCCACGCGAAGGGCCAAAGGCCTTGTTGAAGGCTTCGGCCATGGTCGGGACAGGGCTGCCGCTCATGATGCCCTGCTGTCCTTCGAATTTGGCCTGCACCACCACGCCCTGCCCTGTGATCTCAAACTGGCAAATGTCTTTGGCATGATCGGAGCCGCGCAGCTTGAACACCAGCAGCGCCTTACGCATGGCGCTGGCAATCTCGACAAACCGCAACACGATGTAACTATCGGCCACATAGGCCAGATCATGACCGACGTTTGGATCACCGCCCAACACGGTGGTGCTCTCCCGCGTCAGGATAGCCGTCAGTCCCAACCGCTTCAGGCCGTTGATGAATTCGAAGACCGCCTCCCGCAATTCGTACCGGTTGTCGGTCGTCCGCTCAAAGTGAGAAATGCTGTCCACCAGCACCCGCTGGGCATTGATCTCGCTGGCCTGGTGCTCCAACAGCCCTCCCACCTGCTTCAAATCCGCCCGGGTGACTTCCGGGCTGGTCATAATGACCCGGAGCTTGTTCTGGGCTTCCAGCGCGCGCAGGTCCCAGCCAAAACTGGCGGCATCGCGATAATACTGCTGCGGGAACTCCTCAAAGGTCAAGATGAGACCCGGCTCCTGGCAGGCCGTAATCCCGTGGTAAATGAACTGCATTCCGATCGTCGTTTTGCCGGTCCCTGGCGCTCCTTCGATCAGATTCGCGGTTTCCGGAAAGAAACCGCCCAACAGCATCTCATCCAACCCGCCTATGCCAGTCGCCTTGCGCTCCATAGTTACCGCATCCCCCGGATCACATGATAGATCGCCTTGACGCGAAACTGCCGGTCCTCGCAGGCCAGAATAAAGCGCTCGATCAATTCCCGCACTTCTTCATCGGTGGCCAGGGTATACACGGTCAGGCCGGACACGCTGGACGCCTGGAGAACGTCCGCCTCGGCCAGCTCGAACAACTCGCGCTGGATGGCCTCCGGATCGCGCCCGGTGTAACGCGCGATGTTCTCAGCCGTATCGGCCGTATGGGGGTTGTCGTGGAAAAAACGCACTAGGTCCCATTTGATGAACGAGTTGACCTTCGTGCGCAGGAATTCCAGCAATTTGGGGTCCATGTCCCCCATAACCCGCGTGGACAGCTCGTCTTGACCACCCATCGATGCCCATCCTTTTTCTGATGGCTGGGGCCTTTCCCCATACCGGCGTCCCGCCCGCCATTCTCCCCCGCAACTGCCGACCCGGCTTCGTTCGAACCGCTGTCGCCAGCGACGCCGTCATCAGCGACGCCGTCGCCGCCGGCCTGGCCCCCGGGCCGTGGCCCCCTGGCGCGTGCGACGTTCCTCCTGGTCGGAGCGGTAATGACAGTGCTTGTACTTTCGACCGCTCCCGCACCAGCAGGGATCGTTGCGTCCCAGCTTATCCTTCTCCGTCGCGTGGACCGGTTCCGGCGCAGCGTCCGCGCCATCCCCCCGCCCCAAACGAATATCGTGCACCCTCGTCACCGGTGGTTGTTCCCGGAGCTGCACCCGGAAGATGTTCTGCACGGCCCGGCGCTGAATCTGGTCCTGCATGGTCTGCCAGATACCGAATGCCTGACGCTTGTATTCGACCAGCGGATCGCGCTGGGCCACCGCCATCAGGCCGATGCCCTCCCGCAGGATGTCGAGGTCGGTCAGGTGACGACGCCAGAAAAAGTCGATCGCGTCCAGCAAAACCGCCCGCTCAGCGGCGGCCATGTGTTCACCCAACTCGGCTGCTTTCTCAGTATAGGCTTCACGCGCTCCTTCGCGCAATTGCGCCTCAATCGCCTCACGGTCCAGTCCCCGCCAGCCGTCAGGGGTGATAGCGGCCGGGACGGGGAACAACTTCAGGCTCTCGCGGTAAAGCTCGTCCAGGTCCCACTCATCGGCATACTCACCGCTGAGGTACTGCTGACCCAGCGCCGCAATCTGCTCGTCGATCATCTCCAGAATCTGGTCGCGCAGATCATCCGCTTCCAGGATGCGACGCCGCTGCGCATAGATCACCGCGCGCTGTTTGTTCACCACGTCATCATATTCGAGGATATGCTTGCGGATGTCGAAGTTGTAGCCTTCCACGCGGACTTGCGCCTGCTGAATCGTCCGGCTGATCATGCCGTGCTCGATGGGCTGATCTTCCGGGATGTCCAGCCGCTGCATCAGATTCTTGACGCGCTCGCCGCCAAAGCGGACCATCAGGTCGTCTTCCAGCGACAGAAAAAAGCGCGACTCGCCAGGATCGCCCTGCCGACCGCCACGGCCACGCAACTGATTGTCGATCCGGCGGGCCTCATGACGCTCTGTCCCCAGCACAAACAGCCCCCCAGCGGCCAGCACCTTCTGTCGATCGTCGGCGCACGCCGCCCTGGCCTCCTTGAGCGCCGCCTGCCATTGTTCCGGTGTGGCCTGGGTGATCTCGATGCCCTGCTTGCGCAGCTTTTCGCGGGCCACGCCCTCCGGATTACCGCCGAGCAGGATGTCCACGCCACGCCCGGCCATATTGGTGGCGATCGTCACCGCCCCCGAGCGCCCGGCCTGGGCAATGATCGCTGCCTCCCGGAAGTGCTGTTTGGCATTCAGGACCTCATGAGGAATACCGGCCCGATCCAGGAGCTGAGAGAGCCGTTCCGAAGTCTCAATGGCCACTGTGCCGACCAGGACGGGCTGCCCGCGTTCGTGCAGTTGCCGGATTTGCTCGACCACCGCCTCGAACTTGGCCCGCTGCGTCATGTACACCACATCTTCGTGATCGATCCGGATCACGGGCATATGGGTCGGGATGACCGTGACTTCCAGGTTGTATATCTTCTCGAACTCCTCCGCCTCGGTGGCCGCCGTGCCCGTCATCCCGGCCAGCTTCTCATACATGCGGAAGTAATTCTGGAAGGTGATGGTGGCCAGCGTCAGGTTCTCGCGCTGGACCTGGACGCCTTCCTTGGCTTCGATAGCCTGGTGCAGCCCCTCGGAGAAGCGCCGCCCATGCATCAGCCGCCCGGTGAAGGCGTCGACGATGATCACCTGTCCGTTCTGGACGACGTAGTCCTTATCACGCTTGAACAGCGTGAAGGCCCGCAGCACATTATCCAGATAGGGGATCATCTCGGCGTGATCGGGGTGGTAGAGCTGCTCGATCCCCAGCCACTTCTCCACCTTCTCGATCCCCTGCTCCGTCAGGAAAACGATGCGATCCTTGACATCGACCACGTAATCGCCATCCGGGTCTTCAGCTGCGATGCTGGCCTCGCTGCTGGGCCTGAGCCGCTTCACAACATCCACAAACTGCCGGTAGAGGGTGGAAGGCGGGTCCGCCGTGCCGGAAATGATCAACGGCGTCCGGGCCTCGTCGATGAGGATGTTGTCGATTTCGTCGACAATGGCGTAATGCAGCTCGCGCTGCACCAGATGGTCCAGGCTGGGGACCATGTTGTCCCGCAGGTAATCAAAGCCGAACTCATTGTTCGTGCCATACGTGATATCCGCCAGGTAGGCCTCACGGCGCGGGACGGGCCGCAGATTCTGATAACGCTCATCGTCGGAGTTGTAATCCGGGTCGTAGATAAACGAGCCTTTGCTGGGGTCCGCCGCCGCATTCTGGATCACCGCCGCCTTCAGACCCAGGAAGTGGTAAATCGGCCCCATCTGCTGCAACCCAAACTTGCTCAGGTAGTCGTTGGGCGTGACCAGGTGCGCCCCTCGGCCCAGCAAGCCGTTGAGATACAGCGGCAGGGTGGCGACGAGCGTCTTACCCTCGCCGGTCTTCATCTCCGCGATTTTGCCCTGATGCAGCACGATGCCGCCGATCATCTGCACGTCGAAGTGGCGCAGGCCGATGGTCCGCACCGAAACCTCGCGCACGACGGCGTAAGCTTCCGGCAACAGATCATCCAGCGTCTCGCCATCGGCCAGCCGCGCCTTAAATTCATCCGTCTTGGCCCGCAGCTCAGCGTCGCTCAGGGCCTGCATCTGCGGTTCGAAGGCGTTGATCTGCGCGACCACCTCACGATGGCGACTGAGTTCGCGCTCATTGGGATCGCCGAAGACAGTTTTTGCGATGTTTTTCAGCATATACCCTCACTACCATCCACCTGACACCCAGGGGGAAGCATTCGCACGCTATCGATGCCTTCCATGCCATTATAACACACCCCTCAGGGTCAGCCCTGCTGTTTCTCCCGCCATTGACGCCCACCTGCCCCGCCGCTACAATATGCCCCAATCGGTCGTATTTATGCGCGTTCAGGGCATCTCAGGCGGCGAGCCATGCGCTATCACATCTGGACCCTCGGCTGCCAGATGAACGTGGCCGACTCTCAACGGTTGGCCTCAGAACTGGAAAAACTCGGCCATCAGGCGGCGGCAGACTGGGAAGAGGCCGATATCTGGGTGCTCAACACCTGTGTCGTCCGCCAGTCCGCCGAAGACAAAGCCTACGGGCGTCTCCGCGAGTTGCAGCGCGCCAAGCAGCAACAGCCGGACAAGATCATCGGTCTGATGGGCTGCCTGGTCGGCGTGCGCGATCCGCTGCGCCTGCGCCAGCGGCTGCCCTATGTCGACGTTTTCCTGCCGCCCTCCGAACCCACTCCACTGATCGACTTCCTGCGCGACCGTCACGCCGTGGCTGAAGCCCGCCAGGCGGAAGCCGCCGCCCGCGCCGCCCGCGATGCGCGGCAGGACAGCGCGTTGATCCTGCCGCTGCACGAACGCGGCCGGCTGGTCAGCGCGCACGTGCCGGTCGTCTATGGCTGCTCGCACGCCTGTAGCTTCTGCATCATCCCCTTCCGGCGGGGAGTGGAGCGCAGCCGCCGCGTCGGCGAGATCGTGGCGGAAGTGCGCAGCCTGGCCCGCCAGGGCGTGAAGGAAGTCACGATGCTGGGCCAGATCGTGGACCGTTACGGCAAGGACATCCCTGACGGCCCCGGCCTGGCCGACCTGCTGCATCGGGTCCATGCGGTGGCCGAGGACGAGGGCCTGGAGCGCATCCGCTTCCTGACCAGCCATCCCAACTGGATGACCGACCGGCTGCTGGATACGGTGGCCGAACTGCCCCGCGTCATGCCGCACATCGAAGTGCCGATCCAGGCGGGCGACGATGAGGTGCTGGCCCGCATGAAGCGCGGTTATACCGCCGACGACTACCGCCGCCTGATCCACCGGATTCGCGCCCGCATCCCGGACGTGGCCATCCACACCGACATCATCGTCGGCTTCCCCGGCGAAACGGATGAGCAGTTCCGCCGCACCGCTGACATCCTGGAGGAACTCCGGCTGGACAAAGCCCACATCGCCAAGTACAGCCCGCGCCCTCACACGCTCAGCGCCCGCGCCCTGGCCGACGACGTGCCCCCGGAAGAAAAGGAGCGCCGCCGCCAGGCGCTGGACGACCTGCAGGCGCGCATCGTGGCCGCGATCAACAGCCGATATCTGGGCCAACAGGTGCCGGTGCTGTTCGAGGATCAGCACCAGGGCAAGTGGCGCGGGCGCACGCCGCAGAACAAGCTGGTCTTTGTGACCAGCGAGCGCGATCTGCGCGGGCAGGTGGCCGACGTGGAAATCACCTGGACCGGCCCGTGGAGCATGCAGGGCCGCCTGCCGGAAGAAGCGCCAGAGGCCGACGTTATCGAGGTGATCCCGCTCACGACGGCGGGGCAGTAACGGGCCTGAAACCCATCCACGGGCAGCGCCAGTCACGCATGGCGCAGGGGTGGTGTCGTTTGCCCCTCGACGGGAGACACGCGCCATTGCCAGGCCGACTCCCATAAGCGCCAGGCCGCCCCTTGCCGAAATGGACATCTGGCGTCATATTAGGAGCCAGCAGCGCCCTGATCCGGCCACTGTCACCAACCGGGAGTCCACCCATGTCCACGCCCGACGCCAGTTTTCGAATTGCAGCTGTGCAGGCCGCCCCCGTCTTCCTGGACCGCGAAGCCACCCTTAACAAAGCCTGCGCCCTGATCGCCGAAGCGGGCCGCCACGACGCCCGGCTCATCGTATTCCCCGAATCCTTCATCCCCGCCTATCCGGATTGGGTATGGGCGGTTCCCGCCGGTGAGGCGTCGCTGCACAACGCGCTGTATGCCCGCCTGCTCGACAACGCCGTAGAAATCCCCGGCCCGGCCACCGCGCGTCTGTGCCAGGCCGCGTCACAGGCGGGGGCGTATATCGTCATGGGCCTGACGGAACGTAACACCGAGGCCAGCGGCGGCAGCCTCTACAACACCATGCTCCTTATCGACCCGCAGGGCCAGATTCTGGGTCGGCATCGTAAGCTGGTGCCGACCGGCGGTGAGCGCCTGGTGTGGGCGCCGGGTGACGGCAGCACGCTGGCGGTCTACGACACCGCGCTGGGTAAGATCGGCGGCCTGATCTGTTGGGAGAACTACATGCCGCTGGCACGGTACGCCTTATACGCCTGGGGCGCGCAACTCTACATCGCCCCGACCTGGGATCAGGGCGAGCCATGGCTGGCCACGCTCCGCCACATCGCCAGGGAGGGCCGCGTGTTCGTGGTGGGGTGCTGCACGGCGCTGCGCCGGGATGACATCCCCGACCACTTTGGATTCAAGTCCTACTATCAGGGCGCTGGCGAATGGATCAACGCCGGGGATAGCGCCATTGTCCACCCCAACGGCAAATACCTCGCCGAACCTCTCCATGAGCAGGAAGGCATTCTTTATGCCGAGATCACGCTGGAACACTGGCGGGGCGCGAAGCGGATGCTGGATGTGGCGGGCCACTACGCCCGGCCTGATGTCTTTCAGCTCACCGTCAACCGTATGCCGCGCCCGCTTATTCGAGCGCGGGAAGAGGCGTTGGCAGCCGATGACGCTGCCGAGCAGGAGGTCATCGGGAGATAGCAGCGGTGAATGCCGCTGGCCTGGCCGTCTCGCCCTCAGCCCGCTTCCTGGGGCACAACCGCCGGAGCTGGCTCCAGCAGCGCCTGCGCTTCTTCCGGCGTCTCGGCAAACATCACCCTGGCGACCGCTTCGGGATAAATCCGGCGCATCGTATCAAACAGCGTGCTCAGGAAAGGAGGCGCGCCCACAAACACCATCCTTCCGGTATTGGGATGCCGGTTGGAGGCCAGCCGCCTGCCGTGCCACATCGGGCCGCCGGGTACCCCCAGGCTCTTGCGCAGATCGATGATACTGTCCACCCGATGATTCACCCCGTCCATCAGAGCGTGGGCATGGTTGATCACGGCGTAAAGTTCGTTCCAGCTCCACCGACCCTCCACGGCGTAGTAGATAACCGTCCGCTGATCGTTGGCCCAGCTCATCGTGATCGCCATCGGTTTCCCCTCCCGGCTGCCCAAACCCATCTGTCTCTCCTTCGTTTAGGATATATTGATTTTTCAAAGAAGGCAAGGGGGATATTTATTTTATTTACAGTATCCAATCAATCAGGGCCGGCCCTCCGGTCCGGGCAAGAGATTCCGTCTTTTGCTGGCGGCATGTGGCCCGGGCGCACCCCAGCTACTTGGGTAAGATTTGGGATAGAATTGGTATAAGTTTGGGTAAATGGGGAAAATAAGCCGTTCGCCCGCCCCTCTGGACAGACTCGCGCGAAAGGCGCTCCCAATGCTAGAATCACCCCACATTTGGGGAACGCGCCTGCTCCGCCGGGGCCTTGGGCCGTCCTGTGGCCCGAAAAACGCGCACGGGCCACCCCGGCAGCCAGCCGAACGCCCTTCACTTCAAGCGAGGAGACTGATGTGAGGATACAGCCCACGCTGTGGTTCCGGCCAGTAGCCGTCCTTCTGGCGCTATCGCTGGGCGTCCTGGCCTGTAACCTGCTCAACAACCGCGCCGGCCCGCCCACAACCTCCCCAACCGCTACTGCCGCTGCCGGAGCGCCCGCGGTCACCGTCAACAGCCCGGCAGACGGCAGCGAGGTCGTGCGCGGTCGGGAAGTGCTTGTCCAGTCCGCCGCTCAGGATGCCATCGGCGTGACCCGCATCGAACTGCGCGTCAACGGCTTCATCGTCAGCACGGTTTCCTCCGAGTCGGTGAACGGCGAACGGCAATTCGCTGTCATTCAGTCCTGGACGCCAGCCGAAGCCGGGCCGGCCACGCTGGAGGTGATCGCCTATCGTGGCGCTATCCCCAGCGCCCCGGCTCGTCTCACGGTCAACGTGCGTGAATCGGCGGCCCTGGTCACGGCCACCGCCCTGCCACCCATCGGCGTCACCCTGCCCCCGCCTGAGGACACCACCTGCCGCGCCCGGGTGGAGGTCGACGGCCTGAACTTTCGCGCCGGACCGAGCACTGATTACCCGATCATCCGGGTGCTGACGCTGGGCCAACTGACCGAAATCGTCGGTCGGCTGGCCGACAATAGCTGGTGGCAGGTGCGCGATGGCATTAACATCGGCTGGATCAGCGCGGCCTACACCAGCGAGAGTGGCGATTGCAGCCTGATTCCGGTGGCTGCCCCGCCGCCCAGCCCGACGCCCCGGCCCGCCACGGCCACGCCGACCACGCCGCCGACCAGCACGCCGATCCCCGGCTCTCCCGCGCCCACTTTCACCGCCACGCCGACGATCCCCGATCTGGTGGTCAGCGCGATCAGAGGGCCGCAACTGCTGGAGCTTAACGCCACCGGCACCGTCGGCGCGCAGTACACGGTCACCATCCTCAACCAGGGCACGGGCAACAGCGGCCAGTTCTCGACCAGCTTCAAGCATCCGGATGGCACCACCCAGCAGCTACCGGCCATCGTGGTGAATCTCGCCCCAGGGCAGACGGTGGACCTGACGGTGGATGTGCTTTTTGAGGCGTCGGATAACTATCGGCTTGAGGCAACCGTTGACAGCGGTTCCCAGGTAGCCGAAAGCGACGAAGGGAACAACGTCCGCACCCTCAACGTGGTGATCACGAGTCCGCCGCAGCCGTAAGGCGCGTCTGGCTCTCCGCAGGAAGCGTCGATGGGAGGGGATGGCCGTCACCGCCGGCCCTCTCTGACGACCGACCAGACATCAGGGACTACTCATGCCTGCCTCCTGGTTCCGGCGATTGATCCCCCTGCTCCCGCTGGTGCCGCTGGCCCTGGCGACGCTGGCCTGCCACCTGGTGAGCAACGATTCTACGCCGGCCCCGCCGACGCCCGCCGCCGTCGCCAGCAGCGGCGCGCCCACCGTCACCGTGCTCTGGCCGCCCTTCGGCAGCGAGTTTGCCGTCCGCCAGGAAGTGACGGTACACGTCAGCGCCGCCGACGAGGTTGGCGTCACCCGCATCGAGCTTCGCTCGGCCAGCGCCATCCTGAGCAGTGTGCCTTCGCCGGAGCGCGGCGGCCAGAGTCGCTTTGAGGCTATCCTCTCCTGGACGCCGACACGGAGCGGCCAGCAGGACCTCGAAGTGGTGGCCTACCGTCGCCGCACGGCCAGCGAGCCGGTCCCGCTCACCCTGTTCATCCGCCAGCGGGCCAGCGACATCATAGCCACGCCCATACCGTTTGGCTTTTACGCGCAGCCCGCCACCCTGCCGGCGAACGCCGCCTGCCAGGTGCGGGTGGATATCGACAACCTGCGCTACCGGACCGGGCCGGGCACCGACTATGCCATCCTGGGACTGCTCGACCTGGGCGAGGTATTGTCCGTCACCGGTCGGAACAGCGCCGGGACCTGGTGGCAGATCAACCGGAATGACCAGACCGCCTGGGTGTCGTCGGAGGAGAGTTACAGCACGGAACTGAGCAGTTGCGCCGCTGCGCCCGTCATGAACCCCTGACGTTGACGGCGACTGGCGGCGCATATACAATGGGGCTGAGGATCATTGTGAGGGGCCCATGATCACGCGCATTCTCTTCATTGACAGCGATGCCGAAGCCCTGGCCCGCATCAAACAGGCCCTGGAACAGGCCGGGGACTACGAAGCCAAGGTGTTTGTCACCGGGCAGGCCGCCCTGGAATACGCGATCCAGAATCCGCCAGCCGTCGCCGTGATCTCCCTCAACGTCCAGGACATCGCCCTCCCGGCACTGGCCGACCGATTGCGGCGCATCCGACCGGGGCTGCCGCTGTTGCTGCGCGCGCCAGCGGAATCCGATGAGTCGATCATCCAGTCACTCGCTCCGCAAGGGGTCATTCGCGGCGGTTATGCCGCGCGGCGGCTGATCGCGCTGGTGGAGGATGTGCTCAAACCCCAACCGGTCGAATCCGGCAAAAAGCCAGCCGTCGGGCCGGGCCAAGCGCCCAAGGCGGACGCGTCGGCGCTGCGCCAGTACCTCGAAACCACCGAACTGGACGACGTGGCCAGCTTTGGCGAGATTCTGGAGAGCATCGAGCCTGACTCCCATATGGATGAGCAGGCGGAGGACACCTTCGATGTCCTGGTGAAATCCCTGCAGACCAGGGATGAAAAACCCTCCCTGCCCCTGCGCCGCCGGATTGCCAGTTGGGCCAGGGCTGCCGACCAGGAAGAGGCTGCTGCCGCCCCGTCCCCGGAGGACAGCACCCGCCCGGCTGATGAGGCCCCCTCTGGCCCCGAAACGGACGCCCTGTTCCAGAAACTCGCCGCGGAGGAACCGCCCCTGCCCACCCTGGAAGATACGGGCACGGTCCGCGATCTGATCGCCGTCACCGACTTCAACGATCAGGCCGACTCGGACATTGTGGAAATCCCTGATGAGATGATCCGGGACTTATCCGAAGTGTCACCGGTCCCCAAGAGGCCCCTGGATGAACTGGAGGAGGAATTGCTGGAAGCGTTGGCCGCCGCCGATGCGCCCGACGGCTCCCCTCCCCCGCCACCCGACGCGGCCGTCCGGCCACAGACACCGGAACTGATCCCCATGCCGGACGACATCCGCGCCCAGCTGGAAGGTGATGTGACACCGGTCATGCCGGCCATCGAGCCGGAGGCCGCCGCGTCCCCGCCAGGGAAGCCGCCTGCCGACTTCGACAGCCCGCCCCTGGAGACCTCCCCGGAAGGAAATGTCGACGCGGCCAGGCTGGCCGTCCAGCTGACCCAACATACGCTGGAGTCGTCCGCCCAGGCAACTGTCCTGCTGCGGGACGATGAAGTGATTGCGACCGCCGGGGCGCTGCCGGATGCCGACATCGCCGCGCTGGCCGAGATGATCGACTGCGCTGCCGTGCGGGCCGACGAGGCGATCAAGATCAAGTTTGTATCCCTGCCGGAAACCGGCCTGAATTACATGGCCGTGGCCGCGCCGACCGTCGAAAACATGGTGCTGGTTATGGTCTTCACCGAACATATGCATCTGCGCGGCATCCGCCAGCAGGCCAAGACCCTGATCGACGCCCTGCGGACGACCATGCAGGAAAGGCTGGAGGAGGCAGAAGCGGCCGGGTGGCATGCGCCGGGAGCCGAGGCGCGCGCCCTCCCCGCAGCACTGCCAGCGGACGAACCGGTTCCGGACGCCCTCCACGAGACGCCCGCGCCCGATCCCAGCGAACAAATCCTGACCGTCGCCGCCGAACCGGAGGAAACCCGTCATGGGGTCACCGGGGTCATCGAATCCGAGGGCGAAGATGCCGCCCCTGCCCTGGCCGAAGCCGAAGAGCCTCAGGAACGCGATGTGGAGACGCGCGAGCCGCTGGAAACCGCGCCCGCCATTGATCCAGCGACCATGGTCAAGTATGCCTGCGCCTGGATACTGCGCGATCCGGATGACGAGCTTGACGAAGAAGTTGTCAAAGCCCTGCCCAACTGGCTGGACCAGATCATCACCTCCCACTACTGGCTGGCTGAGCAGATCGACGTGCAACCGGACTACATCAGCGTGGTGGTGAGCGTCACCCCGGGGGAGACCCCCTCTCAGGTGGTCGAGACGCTGATGGTCGAGACCGCCCGGCGCATCCTGGCCGCCCGCCCTGATTTTCTCCCAGTTGGCGGCGGCGCCGCCGAAAACGGGGAAGCCAGTCTGTGGGCCGACGCCTACTATGTGATCGCGCCGGGACGCCCCCTCACCAACGAAGAGATCAGCAACTTCATCAGCTACCAGCGCCAGGGATGAACCGGCCCGCCCCCTTTGGCTGATCCGATCGATAGACTGAGGTCGCCAAAAACCAGTGAAACGACGCCTGGGAAAAAACGCCCCATCCCAAAACGAACATATGGTCAACTCCGCCAAACCGGGTTACAGTTGGTCCTGTGTCGGGCGAGTCGGCCCGGATTCGCCAGGTAACAACCTTGTTGGACCGATAGAGATTCTTCCCAACAGAGCCAATCATGACTGATACCAGCCGCCCCACCCTGATCATGATCGACGGCCACGCCCTGGCCTATCGCCAGTTTTTTGCCCTGCCCATCGAATCCTTCAGCACTCGCGAAGGCGAGCCGACCAACGCGACCTATGGCTTCGCCCGCACGTTGTTGGATGTTCTGGAAAAAGACCGGCCCCGATACCTGCTGGTCGCCTTTGACCAGGGGATGAGCGGGCGCGATCAGCTCTACAGCGCCTATAAGGGCACGCGGGACAAGATGCCCGACGAACTGCGCCTCCAGATGCAGCGCATCCACCAGCTGGTGGAAGCCTTCAACATCCCCATTCTGGAAGTTCAGGGCTATGAAGCCGACGACCTGCTGGGCACGCTGGCCCGGCAGGCCGAAGCGGCCGGCATGGACGTGCTCATCATCACCGGCGACCGCGACTTGCTCCAGTTGGTGACCGACCATACCCGCGTCCGCCTGCCGCCAGGCCGCTGGAGCAAAAGCGACCAGACCTACGATCCAGAGGCTTTCCGCCAGCAGTACAAGCTGGAGCCATCGCAGTTGATCGACCTGAAGGCGCTGGTGGGCGATAGCTCGGACAACATCCCCGGCGTCAAGGGTATTGGCGAGAAAGGGGCCACTAGCCTGCTCCAGACGTATGGCACGCTGGAAGGCATTTATGAACACCTGGACAGTCTGCCCAAGGGACAGGGAAGCAAGCTGGAAACCGAGCGCGAGATGGCCTTTCTCAGCCAGCAACTGGCCCGGATCAGGTGCGATGCCCCGGTCAGCCTGAACCTGGACGCCTGCCTGGCCCACGATTACGACCGAGACAAAGTGGCTGAGTTGTTCCGGGAGCTGGAATTCCGCACCCTGATCCGGCGGCTGCCCTCGGCGGACGAGGGAGCGGAAGCGGCGGATGCCGGTCAGCCGACTCAGTTGAGGTTGTTCGGTGGTGACGAGCGCCCAGCGCCGCCGCCCGCCGCGCCGATCGCCGCCCCCAGCGGCCCCATTGCCGAGACGGTCCGAACGATCACCGTGCAGGACGAGGCCGCCCTGCAATCGCTGGTCAAGGCGCTCAGCCAGGCCGAGGCCATCGCCTTCGACGTGGAGACCACCAGCACGGACCAGATGCGCGCCGAGCTGGTCGGCATCGCTCTGGCGGTGGCCCCGGACGAAGGGTACTACATCCCCGTCGGCCACACGCCCCGGCCCGCCGAGGGTCAGGAGGCGCTGCTGGACGAGATGGCCATCCGGCAGCTGCCGCTGGAAACGGTCATCGACGCGCTGAAAGCCCCGCTCACCGACCCCCACCTTCCCAAGTACGCCCACAACGGCAAATACGATCTGATCGTCTTGCGTCGGCATGGGCTGGATGTGACCCCCATCCGCTTCGACACGATGATCGCCGAGTGGCTGAGCGACCCCGCCAGCCGCAATAAAGGGCTGAAGAACCTGGCCTTCGTCCGGCTCGGCATTGAGATGACGCCGATTGAAGACCTGATCGGGTCGGGCCGCAATCAGATCACCATCGACCGGGTGCCTATCGAGCGGGTCGCGCCCTACGCCGCCGCCGACGCAGCTGTCACCTTCCACCTGGTGGGCGTGCTGCGTTCCGAACTGGAAACCAAACGCCTGCTCAAGCTCTACCATGATCTGGAAATGCCCCTGATCCCGGTCCTGGCCGATATGGAAATGGCCGGGGTGCTGCTGGATACCGAGTTCCTGCGCCAGATGAGCGACGAACTGGCCGCGCAGCTGGCGGCCATCGAAAGCGAGATTCACGCCCTGTCCGGCGGCTATGGCCCGTTTAATATCAACAGCCCCAAGCAGCTCAACGACGTGTTGTTCGGCAAGCTGCAACTGCCGACCGCCGGCATCCGGAAGACCACCCACGGCTTTTCCACCTCGGCGGACGTGCTGGAAGACCTGCGCGGCGAGCATCCCATCGTGGATCACATCCTGGAACACCGCGAGCTGACCAAACTCAAAGGCACCTATGTGGACGCCCTGCCGGAGCTGGTCCACCCGCAGACCGGGCGGCTGCACACCAGTTTCAACCAGACCGGCACCGTCACCGGGCGGCTCAGCAGCGACAACCCCAACCTGCAAAACATCCCCGTCCGCACCGAACAGGGCCGCCAGATTCGGAAGGCATTTGTCGCCCCGGAGGGATACGTCCTGCTGTCGGTGGACTACAGCCAGGTGGAATTGCGCGTGCTGGCCCATGTCAGCCAGGACCCCACCCTGCTGGAGGCCTTCCGCCAGGGACAGGACATCCACCAGACCACCGCCGCCGCCGTGTACGGCATCCCGCTTGACCAGGTGACCTACGAGCAGCGCCGCTTCGCCAAAAGCGTGAATTTCGGCCTGCTTTACGGCATGGGCGCTTTCCGGCTGGCGCGCGACAGCGCGCTGACGCTGGGCCAGGCGGAGCAGTTCATCGACACTTACTTCCAGCAGTTCCCGCGCGTCCGCGATTACCTGGAGGAGACCAAACGCCGCGCCGCCCAACAGGGGTACCTGGAAACCCTGCTCGGTCGTCGCCGCTATTTCCCGGAGCTTCGGGAAGACGGAAGCGGGCGCACCAGCGCCGTGGCCCGCCAGCGGGCCGAACGACAGGCGATCAATATGCCGATCCAGGGGACCGCCGCCGACATCATGAAGCTGGCGATGATCCACGTGCATCGCCGACTCCGCGAGGCTGGCTACCGCGCCCACATCCTGCTCCAGGTCCACGACGAACTGGTGTTGGAGGTGGCCGAGGAAGACCTGCCAGCCACGGCAGCGCTGGTCCGGGAGACCATGGAGCAGGCGTTCACCCTGGACGCTCCCCTCAAGGCCGACGCCCAATCGGGCCGCAACTGGCTGGACATGGCTCCAGTCGCCGGATAAGCGGCCTCGCCCCCCTGCCTGAGGTTCGACCAGCGCTTTCCCCGGCAGGAATGGGGCTGTTTTTTTGTTTTTCCATCACTTCCGTTTATAATAAAAACGGGTCGGAATCACACACAGCCCAGTCTGGTCAACCATCTGGTCGATACCCGTGCCGTTCGCGTTAGACGCCGATAGCCGTGGGCGGCAAGTCTTACCTCTTTGTTAAGACGCGGGTGAAGAAGGCACAGAAAGGAGCCAGCATCGCCGCGAATTTTCGCCCACGCTCGCCGAGGCAGCACGGTCGGCCACCCGTCAAAACTCCGCAGAAATGTTTCCGCAATCTTCAGGGAGGAGCAAAAGAATGTCCAACCGGATCAGATTCGGTCTTCGGGCCCTGCCAGCGTTGCTCGCCGTGATGGCGATGATCCTGAGCGTGGCGCCGGCGTTGGCGCAGGGCGACGAATACGTCACCTACTACACCGCCGAGCACGGGGACAGTTTGATTTCCACACTGGACCCGCAGAGAGTCACCGACAGCGTGTCCATCGACTTCGCGGAAAACCTCTTCCTCAGCCTGACCGACTACCATCCGCTGACCGTGGAAATCCGACCGGAGCTGGCCACCGCCTGGGAATTTGACCTCGATACGCTGACCTGGACCTTCACCATTCGCGATGATGTGCCCTGGGTCCGCTGGGACCCCGTGACCGACACGGCCACCGAGGTGCGTAAGGTCGTGGCTGGCGACTTCGTGACCGGCATCCGCCGCGCCTGCGACCCCAACAACACCTCGCTGTATGCCGAGGTGGTCGGCGCGACCATCGCCGGCTGCTCAGAGGTCTTCCACACCAGCCCGGACGACATCACGCCGGAGTCCTTCGAAGCCATCGGGGTTTCCGCGCCCGATGATACCACGCTGAAGATCACGCTGACCGGCCCCATCGGTTACTTCCTGTCGATGACCCCGATGTGGGTGCTCGACGCCGTGCCCGGCGAGATCATCGAGGAATTCGGCGGCGGGTTTAATACCGACTGGACTCTGCCCGGCAACATCGTGACCAATGGCCCCTTCGTGATGGATGAGTGGGAGCGCGGCGTGCGGCAAGTCATGATTCGCAACCCGCTCTTCCCCGAGGATATGGCCGGCCCTGGCAACGTCGAGCGGGTGGTCGATCTGTTTTTGGAGGACCCCGGCACCACCTACGCCCTGTTCCAGGACAACCAGATTGACTGGTCGGGCCTGCCCACCGCCGAGCAGCAAAACGTGCTCTCCGACCCCGAACTGGCTCAGCAGGTGCGGCAGGTGAACCGGCTGGCGGTGTATTACTTCGCCTTCGCCCATGACAAGCCGCCGTTCGACAACGTGCATGTCCGCCGCGCCTTCAGCGCCGCCTTCAACCGCGAACTGTTCGTCCAGGAAGTCCGCTCTGGCCGCGGCGTGCCCATGATGCACTGGACGCCGCCGGGCATGTTCGGCTCCGTGCCGCCTGACCAGGTTGGCATCGACGGCGCGGGTATCGGCTACGATCCGGAGTTCGCCCGCAGCGAGATGGAAGCCGCCGGCTACCCCAACTGCGAAGGCTTCCCCGAGATCGACATCGTGACCTACACCGGCGCTTCCGTCTGGGCGCAGTTCCTCCAGGCTGAGCTGGAG
>DAOTXK010000362.1:0-9625 GCA_034435395.1 Anaerolineae bacterium
TCGTCGCCCTGGGCGAGGTGATTCTCGGCAAACCGCGCGACGCGGACGACGCCCGTCAGATGCTCCGACGGCTGCGGGGGCAGCGCCACCGCGTGATCAGCGGCGTGGCCGTGATCGACGCCGCTGGCGGCCAGTCTGCCGTCAGCGCGGTAACGACCGATGTCACCATGGCCGACTACGACGACGCGCAGATCGATGCCTACGTGGCCTCCCGCGAACCGATGGACAAGGCGGGCGCTTATGCCATCCAGGGGTTGGGCGGCGCGCTGGTGGCCCGGATCGCGGGCTGCTACACCAACGTGGTCGGCTTTCCCCTGTGTGAGGTCGCCGCCCTGCTGGGGCGTTTTGGGGTGGTCATCGACGCGCCCCCTCCGGTCTGCACCCTGGCGGACGGGAGTCCCTGCCCGCGCCTGTGATTGCGTCTCTCCGGGGAAAGATTCGCCGTCCGTTCGCTGGCCCGGTCCGTTTTCCGGGAAGTGGCTCTACACCTTTCGCCCAAAACGACCGATAATGACCATACCACTTGCCAACCGGCCTGAGCCAGATGGGAGGACGAACGATGCGTATCCCCCTGGATCGGAACAGTCCGCAGCCCCTCTACCAGCAGATCAAAGGGTTCATTCAGGAACAGATACAGAGCGGCCACCTGCCCCCGGAGACACGGCTGCCATCCAGCCGCAGCCTGGCGGCCAGCCTGGACGTGAGTCGGATCACGGTGGCCAATGCCTACGCGGAGCTGGAGGCCGAGGGGCTGATCTACAGCCAGCCGGGCAGCGGGACCTTCGTCGCCCTGCCGCTGCCCCCGCCGCCCCACGACCGGAAGGACACCATCTCCGGCAACGACTGGCCCCTCTGGCAGCAGGAGTTGTTGAGCCACACCTGGATGCCGTCGCGGCGTAAGCTCACCCGGCTGGCGGCGTCGCCCCCCCGGCCTGATCTCATCTCTTTCGCCCAGGGGATGGGGGGCAGCGACCGGTATCCGGTGGACGACCTGCGCAAAGCGCTGGGCGAGGTGCTGCGGCGGGACGGGGCCGACGCGCTGGGTTACAGCGATGCGGCGGGTTACGCGCCCCTGCGCACCACCATCGCGGATATCCTGAACAGCCAGGGCATCCCCACCCACCCGGATGAAGTCCTGATCACCTCAGGGTCCCAGCAGGCCCTGGCCCTGACCGCCCAGGTGTTGCTGCGCCCCGGCGACGTGGTGCTGGTGGAAAGCCCGACCTTCCACGGCGCGATCGACCTCTTTCGCTCTCTGGACGTGCGCCTGCTCGGCGTACCCATGGACGAAGGCGGCATGCAGGTGGAGCGGGTCGAAGATGCCCTGCGGGCCAACCGCCCTCGCCTGATCTACACCATCCCGACCTTCCACAACCCCACCGGCACCTGTCTGAACAGCTTGCGACGGCGGGCGTTGCTGGCCCTGGCCGACCGGTACAATGTGCCGATCCTGGAGGACGATTTTGTCGGCGACCTGTGTTATGAAGACCGCGCCCAGCCGGCCCTCAAAACCCTCGACCCCGGCGGGCGCGTGATCTACACCAGCACCTTCTCCAAAATCCTGCTGCCGGCCCTGCGGGTGGGTTTCCTGGTGGCCTCCGGGCCGGTCCTGGGGCAGCTTATGGCCCACAAGCAGACCATCGACCTGGGTTCCGACCTGATGCAGCGGGCGCTGGAAGCCTACATCACCGTGGGCCGCTACCGGTCCTACCTGCGCCGGACCTGCCAGGAGTTCCGGCGGCGGCGGGATGTTATGCTGGCGGCGCTGAGCCGTTACCTGCCGCCGGAGACCCGCTGGCTGAAACCGAAGGGCGGGTTGTTCATCTGGCTCCACCTTCCAGGAGGGATCACCGCCGAGGAACTGTATCCCCTCGCCAGAGAGGAGGGAGTGACCTTCCTGCCGGGGTCGGTCTGTTTCCCCGGCGAGCGACCGCAGCCCTACCTGCGGATAAACTTCACCGTCCATCCGCCGGACGTGATCGAGGAAGGCGTCCGGCGGCTGGGGCGGGCCATCGCGCGCTGCCTGGCCGACCGACATGAGGACGGCATACCGTCGCCGGTCCAGGCCCTGGCGGAGGGGGCCTGAAAGAGGTGTGACATGCTCACCTGGCAGGATATGGAACTGGCCCGACACCGGATCAACGAAAGGCTCCGCCAGGCGGAACAGGACCGGCTGGTCCAACAGGCGCTGGCCGGACGCCCCCGGCAGGGCCCTCTCTACTCACGGCTGCTGGCCTGGCTGGGCCAATGGCTGATCAACTGGGGACAGCGTTTGCACGAGCGCTACGGCGAAGCGCCGGAAGCTCCAGCGCCGGTGGTCAGCCAGACGCGGTAATCAACCACTCTGCGCCGTTTCGCGTCCCGACCACTCCTCGCCGTGGCGGCAGGGTCTACGAGGCGCGAGCGCGTCGGCGGGCGCGGCGAAGGGGCCGCCACACATAGCGGCGCAGCAGTAGCCAGAGGATCGCCAGCCCGGCCACAATCAGCACCGCCGCCCCGGCGAGGGTGCCGCTGAGTCCCCGGATCAGGTCCAGCAGCCCCCCGCCCCACAACTGGACCGCCAGCAGCAGCGCCAGGGCGGTCCACGCCGCCGACAGCGACCCAAACACGGCGAAGAGCCGCTCCTCCCGGCTGAGCGGCTCCCGCGCCCGCAGCCGGGGCCACATCTCGGCGGCCACAAAGGCCAGGCTCTTCTCCCGCAGGCGCGGAATCTCCAGCCAGTCCATCAGGATGTAATAACCGTCCAGCTTGAGCAGCGGATTGAGGTTCATGAAGGAGGTCAGGTAGGTCAGGAAAGCCAGCTGGTAGAACACGCCCTGGACGAGGACGTTGGGGATCACCAGGATCAGCAGCGAGGCCAGCCCGCCCAGGATGAAGCCGGAATACGGCCCCGCCCAACTGACCAGAATCCGCTCCCGGCGCGGCGACATCCAGATGTCGGTGGTGTCCACGAAGGCGGCGGGCATCCCCAGGTAGAGCAGGAAACCGCCCTTGCGCACCTGGCGGCGGAAGTGTTTGGCGGTGACGGCGTGCGACCACTCGTGAATCAGCAGCGTGAGGGCCTGCAAAACATAAAGCGTGAGGACGCCGATCACCAGCCAGCCACCCGCCCCGGTGAAAACGCTGTACGCCCCGCCCCGTATATGGACGAGGAAAGCCGCCGCCCCGGCCAGCGCCACCAGTAAAAAGGCGACCTGAGCCGGGGGCGTAAACAGCAGCCGCCCGCCCCACCGGTAGGTCCGGGTGATCCAGCCGTCGATGCCCTGGATGGCGAATTCGGTGTTCAGGAAGGCGCGCAGTAACCGCCGGGGCCAGGCGTTCGTCCGGCGGCGGGCCACGCTCTCATCGACCGCGCCATAGACGTTGAGGAGCGGCGCTTCGATGAACCCTCTCTGTTGCAGGCGGTCCAGCAGCAGGAGCAGCGCGTTGATGGCCAGCCGGCCGTAGGCGATCATGTAGGCCACGGCGATATCCTGCACCGTGGCGTCGCCGTCCAGCTCCTGCCAGATAAAAACCTGCTCCGCGCTGAGCCGGACGTAGGTATTTTCGCGCAGGTTCTTGAGGATCCAGTACCGCTGGCCCGTGTGGTCGGCCAGTTCCTTGAGCGCCCAGCCGGGCCGGCGGCGCGGACGCCAGGTCGTCAGGTCCCGCCCGGCCAGCTTCGCCCGGAAGACCCCCCCGGCCTCCGGACGGCTGACCACCACCGTCTCCTCCCTGGCCCGGCTCCACATGTCCCCGGCGGGCGGGGGACGGCGCATCTGGATCGTGCTGGCCAGGTCCCAGGCCCCGGTGTCCGCGGCGCGGGGAAGCGCCGCCTGCCAGATGGTCAGCGAACCCTCGCGCGGCAGGATCAGCGTCTCGTCGTTGGCTCTGGCCCACAGGTCATCCCGGCCCAGTTCCGGGCGGGTCAGCAGGACGGTCTCCTGGCTGGCATCGGCCCACAGACCATCCGCCCGCGCGATGACGATCTTGCCCCACAGGCCGGGGGCGGCCTCATCCAGGGGGAGCGGCTCGCCCAGACGGGCGGCGAGTTCCTCCCAGATGCCGCCGGTATCGGCGAAGGAGGCCGTCTCCTGCCAGAGGTTCGCCATGGATTGCGTCCGCTTATCCCGGACCGACGCTAGCAGTTCCGCCGGAAGAGGAGGAGCGTCTCGCCCAACGTCAGCACATCCCCATCCCGCAGGACGTGCCCCTCGTCGCCCGTGATCGGGCGGCCATTCACCAGCGTGCCGTTGGCGCTGCCGAGATCGATGATGCGCCACTCGTCGGTGGCGGGATCGTGCTCCAGGCAGGCGTGCGGGCGGGAAACGGCCCGATCCTGCAACGAGATGTCCCAGGCGGCGTTGGTCGTCGCCCGCCCGATGGTCAGGGAGTCGGCGGTGAGGGCGAAATCGGCCCCTTCCTGCGGGCCGGAGGTCACTTCCAGGTGCGGGCAGCCTTCGGCGCTGGCCGGGACGATCAGCGTGCCTCCCTGGGAAACGCTTTCCCGCTCCTCCTCGCTGACGATGGCGGTGAAAAACAGCTCCGGCACAAACAGCCGGATCACGTCGCCGCTGGCCAACGGGAACGGCTCGGTCAGCTTCTGGTCGTTGACAAACACGCCGTTGGCGCTGCCCAGGTCAGCGATCATGAAGATGCCATCGCGGTAGTTGATGACCGCGTGCCGGCGGGAGACGTGCCGCTCCGGAATGCAGATATCATTGCTGTCCGACCGGCCAATGCTGACCGTCGCGCCCTCCACCAGCACCAATTCTTTATGCTGGCCGGTTTTGGGGTCCTGCCAGCTTATCCGGGCCAGGGGGATCGGTTGTTCGTTGTTCATCGTCCGCTTCAGTCAAGATACGGCATTTCCAGCGGCTCTGGCTGCGGCTTGCAGATGCCGCACCACACCGCATCGGCCACCACCAGCGATTTGGGAATCTTCTTGGAACCGACGTAGACGGTGATGATGTAATTCATGTCGCGGATATGATCCCGGCAGACGGCCCGCCCGCAAAAGCGACAGACCGCCACCGCATCGTTGTCATCACCGTGCACGCATTTCATACCCCGCTCCATTCCGTCAGACGCCGGGCGCTGATCGTCAGTATATCAAAAAGCGCCAGCGTCAAAAAGCCGCCAACCGCTTTCCCAGGCGCTTCCGGCAGGCTGCGCCCTTTTTGTGAACAGAATCAACCCGCCCGGCCCCCTTCCCCCGTCAGTTGGACCGGGTCAGAGCCAGCCGGTACTGGCCGGCGGTCGTGCCGTCGCGGAACTCGTAGCGGGTGGCGACGATGGTATAGGTGCCGGTCGCCGACAGGGTATAGGTCAGGCGGGCGTTGCGGTCGCCGCCGCCGTCGTCATCCTCGATCAGGACCTCATCCGCCGCGTCCAGGAGGGCCAGGTAAGGGTCCAGGTCGCCGTCGACCCGGTCCATCGTCACCACGACGGTCTCCCCGGCCTCCCCGCTGAAGACGTAATCAACGAAGGGATGGTCGGCGTTGATGACGCCCGTGACGGCCTCCCCGTAAGTTATCGGGATGCTCTTGCTCACGTCCGGGCTGGTGATCGTGCCGTCGTTGTTGCTGTGCGCGGAGCCGTCCTCGCCCACCGTGATGCTCATCTCGTACCGCTGGCCGCGTGCCAGTTGCTCCTCCACCCTGGCGATCTCCCGCCCGCCGACGGACACGGTCAGGCTGAACCTCAGCGGCCCGGTATTTTCGCAGTCCATCTGGTACCACACGAAAATCGCGTATATCCCCGGCAGGCCCGTCCCCTCCGGCCAGTAGATGTGTTCCACCGGCAGCGCCGTCAGCGACTGGCAGTTGGCGTTGGTGTCCACCTCCAGCAACCCGCCGCTGGGCGAGGTCGGGCTATCCCAGCCCACCACCTCGCCCTGGGGATCGCGCACGAACAGGTCTACGTCCGCCGTGCTGTCCCAGCGGATCGTGGCCTCCACCGCCCCGGTGGTCAGCGGCACCGGCCCGGCCACCAGCTCCAGCGTGAAGCCCCCGGAGCCTTCCCCCAGCGCCAGACGGGGCCGGGTCGCCAGGATGTAATAGGTCCCGGCGGCGGAAAGCTGATACTGGAAGATGCGGGCGTCGCTGGACGTGCCCGTGTCATCGCTGACGGCCAGCTCCTCAAACGCGGAATCGGCCAGGATCAGATACGGGTCGAGCTGGGCCAGCTCGTGGGCCGTCATGCGGATCGTCACCAGATCGCCCGCTTTGGCCTGAAAACTGTATATGGCCACCGGGTTGTCGTCGCTGATGGTCCCGACGGCGCTCCGCCCGTAGCCGAGCGGCGGCGCGCGGAGCGTGTATGGGTCCAGTGGCATCCCGTTGACCGTCAGGCCGAACGGGCCGGTGGTCGTGCCCTCCGCCAGATTCTCCCGCGAGGCCAGAATCACATAGGTGTCGGTGCGCGGGATGGTGTAGGTCAGCGTGGCCGGATTCGGCCCGACGGGCGAATAGGCCAGGTCGTTGAGCGCCTTATCCGCCAGGATGACGTAGGGGACCAGGTCGCCGCCGCCCGCCGCCATCTCGATGCTGACCGTGTCGCCGTAATGCGCCCGGAAGACGTACCAGTTGTTGGGCGCGTCCGCCGTGACCTGCCCGGAGACAAAATCGCCATAGGTGATCCACAACGCTGGAAAGGCGATCGTCTCCAGGCGGTAGGTCCCGGCGCTTCCCAGGCTGTCCACCCCGATCAGGTACCAGCCGGGGGCCGTCACCACGTAGTAGGCCGCCGCCGTCCCGTCGTCTTTGGGGACGCTGGGGCTGATTTCACCCAGGTCGGCGTCGTAGAACCGGACCGACGGGACCACGCCGACGGTCGTGGGCGTCATGACGGCGACCACCACATCCCCGGCATCCGCCGAAAACAGGTAGTAGCGCGGACCCGTCCCGTCAAGCTGGCCGGAGAGGGTCTCGTTGTACCCGATCTGCTCGTAAGCCACGTCCAGCGCCGGCCGGGGCGGCTCGCCCTCCGCCCCGGCGGTGTCGAGCAGCGTCAGCGTCAACCTATAAGCCCCGGTGGTGATGCCATCGGTGACGTTATAACGGGTCGCCCGGAGGCGGTAGGAGGCGCTGGCGGGCAACGTGTAGGCGTCAAGGCGCGAGTTCCGGTCCGACTCGCTGATGTCGTCATTGGTCATCAACAAGGTGCCAGCGGAGTCCCACAGTTCGAGCAGCGGGTCGAGGTCGCCGGAGACGGCGGTCATCTCCACCCGGATCGTATCGCCCGCCCGACCTTCAAAGACATAAGTCGTCGCAAACTGGGTATCGGTGATGGTCCCCTGGACGCTGGTGTTATAGATGATGGGCGTGACTTCCTGAGCCAGGACAGGCCCGGCGCTCGCCACCACGACCAGGGCCAGCAGCCCCCCTAAAACGCCCCACCCGCGCATGTCATCCCCCCGCTCAACTCAGACTTTCCCCCGCCCTGCCGCCGGCCGATCACCCTGACGGCTGAGCGTCCGGGTTGGCCGCGCCGCCCGCCTGGCCGGGAAGCTCGCCCGGCGCCACCTGGATCACCGCCCGCCAGGGCAGGTAATGGCTGAAGAAGTGGTCCTCAAACTCCAGCTGCCCTCCCCGCCACACCTGCCGCGTGACCGTCACGTCCGCGCCGTCCACCGCCCATTCGATCTGGCGCGTCTGGCCGGGGCGGAGGTCAGGATTTTCCTCGTAAACCGGGTCGCCGTGGGGCACGACGTTGCTGATGCGCGGCCCGACCTTGGTTACCGTCCGCCCCACGCCGGTGCTGTAGAAGCGGAAGGTCACGGTGGCGTTGTCGCGATTGGCCGAGGTCTCGATCAGCAGATGGTAGGGCGTGTCGTTCAGGAAGCGCAGGTCCACGAGGGGTGAGTAGACGGTGGCATCCATGCCCACGCCCTCGCCATATTCGTAGTAGCCCACGCGGTAGCCATGCGGGTAACGCTCTAAGATGGGATAGCCGGCGTAAAAGGCCGCCTGGAAAGCCGTGGTGCTGACCTGGCAGACGCCACCCCCCACCCCCCGGATGGTCCGCCCGCCGTAGATGATAAACGACTCCTCAAAGCCGGTCTCCGGGCTGACGTCGCCCAGCCACTGATTAAAAGAGAACTCCTCGCCGGGGCCGATCACCACGCCGTTAAAGCGCGAGGCCGCTTCCTGGATGTTCTGCTGGCGGGCGGCGGTCGACCCGAGGTAATAAGTCGTCGCCTGGGCGATCAGTTCGCTGATGCCCAGGTCGGCGGCGGTGGCGTCGCTGTTGACGGCGGGCACGAGATAGCGGAAGGCCAGCGGCACCTCCCGGACGGCTCCCGCCGTTTCCGGCGGCGCGAACAGGGATTCTTCGATGCGGGCCAGGGTGGTGGCGGTGTCCAGCTCCCGCCCGTTCACGCTGGGTAACAGCAGCTCAAGCTGGCGCGTCTCCTCATTAAAGGTGAAGCGGGCGGGACGGGGCGCGGTGGTCAACTGGGGCGCGATGCCGCCCAGGAAGCTCTGGAACTGCTCCGGGTTGAGCCGCACCTCGTAACCCGCCGACCCGTCATCGTGCTCCACCCGCGCCACGCTGAGCATCTGGGCGATGGCTTCCGGCGTGGCTACCCAAGGCCCGGCCGCCCCGCCGGAATCGCCCTCGGCGTAGAGAGACAGCGGCCCGGCCAGCGCCGCCCGCAGCGCGGCCTCGGCCTCGTCCACCGACCAGATGACGGGCGGCGTCTCGTGGACGACCAGCGGAATCTCCGCCCCGGCCTGTAGATTGAGGATGGCCTCGCGCAGCCGGGCCAGCGTGGCCGGGATGTCCAGCGTCCGCCCGACCATGCTGTCATTGGCCAGGATATGCGTGCCCAGCAGTTCCAGGGAAGCATCGCGCACCGGCTGATTGATGGTTCGAGCAATGCCTTGCAGGAAGGTCTCGGCGCGCGTCTGGTCGTAGACGATGATCGGTGAGACGGCGCGCCCGTGGAGCCACATGTCGGCCTGGGCGATCAAGTTGGCAAAAATGTTCCCGCTGCGTCCCTGGAGCATGGCCGCTTCCGCCGTGCCGCGCCCGTCAAAGGAGACGCCCAGCTCCCCCGCCGTCATCTGCCAGAAGTTTTCGCCGTCGCGGAAGGTGAAGACGGCCCGGTCGCCATAGTCAAAGCGCGAGACCAGGGCGCTCACCGCCTGCTCCATCGTCAGGCCGCTGAGGTCCACCCCGTAGGCGGACAGACCGGGGTAAATCCTGGCGGCGTACTGCACCTGGTGGGCGACGATGAACAGGATCACCAGGATCAGCAGCAGGGCCGCGCCCGTCCCCGCCAGCAGGGGGATGCGCACCAGCCAGGGCCAGAGGCCGCCCCGACGGCGTCTCCGGCGGGGGCGGACGGGCACAACCGGCTGCGTATCGGCCAGAGCGATCGTGTCCGGCGAGGGCACATGGGCTGGAGCGGCGTTGGGGGTGGTCATCGGTCTATCCGTTCCATGTGATCCAGCGAAACCGAACGTCAATGATTTCACCTGGGGTGGGCGATCAGGACCGCCTGAGCCAATGGTAACATCTTCAGCCCGGCCCGACAACGCCGCCGCCCAATCTCGGCCACCGGAGCCATAACCATAGCTTTCGCCGACCGACAGCGTATAATAGACCTATAGAAGCGCGTGACACCGATCCTATACCATCC
>DAOTXK010000363.1:0-5475 GCA_034435395.1 Anaerolineae bacterium
GCGGTGGATGATCGACATCGGGACCTACTGGCTGCGCGAATTTGACGTGGACGGCTACCGGCTGGATTACGGCAACGGGCCGGGGCCGGACTTCTGGTCGGATTTTTGGGCGGCGTGTAAGGCGCAGAAGCCGGATTGTTTCTGCTTCGGCGAGATCGTGGACGTGCCGGACGTGCTGGCGACTTACGTCGGGCGGCTGGACGGCTCGCTGGACTTCCTGTTGGAGACCGCGCTGCGCAAAACCTACGCCTGGGGAGAGTGGACGGAGGCCGAATTTGAGCGTTTCGTGGACCGTCATCTGGCCTATTTCCCGGACGACTTCCTCCTGCCCACCTTCCTGGATAACCACGACTCCAACCGTTTTCTTTATGCGGCGGGCGGGGATAAGGAGGCGCTGAAGCGGGCGGCGGCGGCTCAGATGCGGCTGCCGGGGCCGCCCATCATCTACTACGGCACGGAGGTCGGCCTCAGCCAGCGGCGGGCCAGCAGCGGCTTCGGTCTGGAGGCCAGCCGGGAGGTGATGCCCTGGGGCGCGGCGCAGGACCGCGACCTGCTGGCGACCTATAAACGGCTGATCCGCCAGCGCCGCGCTGGGCGAAGCAATTGACGGCGAGGGGGTCGCTCCGATGCCCCTGGCGATGAGGAAATCCGGATGTCTCTCGTGACCGATCTGCTGGCCGCCGCCCCGGACGGCCGGATCATCAGCGTGACCATCGGCCTGCACTGGACGGCGGTGGTGGCCGAGGTGGAAGGCGGGCGACGGTGCGGGCTGGCCGCCACCCTGCGGGGAGCGGGCGGCGGCCACGACGGCCCGGACGTGCCGGGGGCCGGGCAGTTGGAGGCGCTTTCCGGGCGGGAGCTGGCCGTGCTGGCCCGATCCGGCGGGCCGGTCCAACGCAGCCTGGGTTTCGCGGCGCTGAACGCTCTGCTCCCCCCGCAGCCGGATGCCTGGTTCGACGCCAACGCCGAGGAGGTCATCGCGGCCTGTGGCGCGGGCCGGACGGTCGCCCTGATCGGCCATTTCCCCTTCGTGGACCGGCTGCGGTCACAGGTGGGGGCGCTGCACGTGCTGGAGCTTGATCCGCGGGGGGATGATCTGCCCGCCGGGGCCGCGCCGGAGGTGCTGCCAGGGGCGGAGGTGGTGGCCATCACCGGCATGACGCTGCTCAACGACACCTTGGAGGGGCTGCTGGCGCTGTGCTCCCCGGCGGCGACCGTGTTGCTCCTGGGGCCCAGCACGCCGCTCCACCCGATCCTGTTCGGTTACGGCGTGGACCTGCTCTCCGGGGCGGTGGTGGAGGATATCGACGCCGTGGTGCGGCACGTCCGCCAGGGCGCGAACTTCCGGCAGGTGCACCGGGCGGGCGTCCGGCTGGTGACGATGGCGGCGACGCCAACGGACGATAAGGGGCTGGGCCGCCAGCGCCGCCCTGGGTGGGGGTGATCGTCCTGCGGCGGCCAGGGGCTGACGTGCCTGTGCCCCCTCGGTACGGCCCGTCGCCCCATCCGCGCTTGTGGACTACGGGGCGAATAACAAGAAGCGCAGCACTTCAAAGTAATCCCCGGTGTCAAATTGAACGGTAAAGGGGTCTTTCTGCCGCGCGCCGGGGTAAAAACCGTAGGGGTAAGCCTTGGTATGATCGTGATAGCGGACCTCAACTGAAAAGCGGGAGGGCAGTGGGATCTGAGCCTGAGTCAGGTTGCCTTTTAAGGCCCCGGCTACTCCCTCGCGAATGCGGGCCGTGGCCAGGTCGGGATGGATGTTCACCGTCGAGTGCCCGATGCCTTCCTTAACCGCCACCGTCGCGATATGCGAGTTAACCTGGGCAACCTCGTCGCACAATCCCTTGTCGCCGGAAACGAAGACGACCGGCACCTGGAGATACGCTGCCGCATAAGCATGGAGCAAGAACTCGGAGGCGTAGCGGTCATTCAACAGGATGTGCGCGAAGTTGCCTGTCATGGTGTGCGCCAGTGGGCTTGTCCCGGCGCTGGCGCAGGAATGATAACCGATCATCAGCACGGCCTGAAACGTGTTGTCCAGTTCCTGCACCATCATCAGCGGGTGTGAACTCCAGCCCCGGATCAAGCGGGCCTCCGGCGGCAGCTTGGAGGGGATGAGGTTCCTGGCGGTGTCGTGGGCATCTTTGACCCAGATCTCGGTGGCGCCGGCCTGGATGGCCCCTTCGCAGGCGGCCACGACTTCCGCCGTCATCTGTTCGCGGAAGGTACGGCTCTCCTCTTTGTGGAGGTCTGTTTCGTCCCAGTGGGTGACGCCGGTGACGCCTTCGATATCGGCGCTGATATAGATTTTCATGGCCCGCTCCTCTAAACGGTTAGCAGGTCGGCTGCAACCATTGGTTGGGCGGGGGCGACCCGCTGGCCGCCCCCACAGCCTTACGCCGTCTTCAGCGCCAGTTCCACCAGGCAGAACTCGGCATCCTCCGGGCAGTCGATGGTGAAGCCGAGCTTCTCAAAGATGTGCTGCATGCTGAAGTTCTCCGGCGACATATCGGCCACCACCCGGTCCATCTTCTCCCGGCGGGCGATCGCCACCAGCCGACGGACAAATTCGGTGCCCAGGCCCAGCCCCTGGTACTTGTCGGTCACGACCATCGAGATGCGGGCGTCATTGGAGCCGTGCAGGCGGCTCAGGCGGGCGATGCCCAGGATTTCGTTCTCGCCGTTCGGGGGGTCCTTATGCTCGGCCACCAGGGCGATCTGTCGGTCGTAATCGTTGAAACAAATGCGGATCAGCCGCTCGTGGGTGGTGCGCTGGCTGAGCTTCATTTGTTGCAGATAGCGCATGTACACCGTGCGCTCAGACAGCGTCTCGTGGAACTTGGCGACCAGCGGCTCGTCCTCCGGCAGGATGGGCCGGATGATCAGCTCCATGCCGTTTTTGGCGGTCCATTCGCCGGCGTACTCGTAGGGATAGGGCCGGATGGCCAGGCGGGGCAGTTCGTCCTCGGAAGTGTTCGGGTCGTGCAGGAGCACGCGGGCGTCCAGCGCCAGCAGGTGCTCCGATGACGCCAGCAGCGGATTGATGTCGATCTCCTTGATCCAGCGCTGCTCCACCACCAGCTGGCTGAAGCGGACCATCAGCTCTTCCAGCGCGCCCAGGTCCACCGGCGGACGCCCGCGCACCCCTCGCAGCGCCTGGTAAATGCGGGTGTGCTGCATCATGCGGCGGGCCAGGGTGTTGTTGAGCGGCGGCAGGCCCAGGGCGCGGTCCCTGTAGACCTCCACCAGCGAGCCGCCGGTCCCGAAGAGCAACACCGGGCCGAACTGCGGGTCGATGCTGCTGCCCAGGATCAGCTCATAGGCGTCGTCCAGGGAGACCATCGGCTGCACGTTAACGCCCAGGAAGTGCTCCGCCCCGAACTTATCCACGACGGAGCGCTGGATCGATTGGAAAGCGGCCCGCACCTCCGATTCGGCTTCCAGATTGAGCTTGACGCCGCCCACGTCGGTCTTGTGGGTGATCGTCTCCGAGTGAATCTTGAGCACCACCGGGTAGCCCAACTGCTCGGCAGCCCGGACGGCCTCGTCCTCGGTGGGGGCGATGATGGACGGCACAATGGGCACGCCATAGGCGGCCAGCACCGCTTTGGACTCGAACTCGGTGAGGATGGTCCGCTGTTCCGCCCGCGCCTGGGCGATGATACGCTCGACGGCGGCGCGGTCCGGCTCGTCTTCGCCAGCGGCCACCGAGAAGTCGGGCGTTTCGTACAGGGCGCGCAGGTTGTAGCTGTAGCGCCACATGTAGGAGAAAGCCCTGGCGGCCTCGTCAGGATATTCAAAGGTGGGGATGCCGGCCCGGTTGAGGATGTTCTCCCCGGCGGCGACCTCCGCCCCGCCCATCCAGCTGGCCAGCACCGGCTTGCCTTCGACGTTGGCGTAGGGCTTGAGCCGCTCCGCCGTCTGGGTGGGGTCGGTCATGGCCTGGGGGGTGAGGATAACCAGCAGGCCGTCGCTGTTCTCATCGTGCCCGGCGATCTCCAACGCCCTGGCGTACCGCTCCGGGTCGGCGTCGCCGATCACGTCGATGGGGTTGTTGTGGCTCCAGGCCGCGGGCAGGAAGCTGTTCAGCTCCTCCATCGCCGCTCCGGAGATTTCCGTCAGTTCGCCGCCGCTGGTGATCAGGGCGTCGGTCGCTAGCACGCCGGGGCCGCCCGCGTTGGTCACGATGGTCAGGCGTGGGCCGCGCGGCGTCGGCTGCTTGGCCAGCGTCTCCGCCATGGCGAACAGCTCGGCGATGGTATCCACGCGCAGGACGCCGCAGCGCTGGAAAGCGGCCTCCAGCACATCGTCGCTGCCGGTCAGCGAGCCGGTGTGGGAGGCGGCTGCCTTGGCCGCTGCCGCCGTGCGCCCCGGTTTGATCACGATGATCGGCTTGGTCAGGGCCACTTCGCGGGCGGAGGAGATGAACGACCGCGCGTCGCCGATCGTTTCCATGTAAATCACGATGCTCTCGGTGCGCGGGTCGTCGCCCATGTAGTAGATCAGGTCGCCCCAGCCGACATCCAGCATGGAGCCAATGGAGACGAAGTGGCTGAAGCCCACGTTTTCCTCCAGGCTCCAGTCGAGCACGGCGGTGCACAGCGCGCCGCTCTGGCTGATGAAGCCCACATTGCCGGGCCGGGCCATGGCGCTGGCGAAGGTGGCGTTGAGGCCGCTGAGGGGACTCATCACGCCCAGGCAGTTCGGGCCGATGATGCGCATGCCGCCCCGGCGGGCGTGGCGCAGGATTTCCTGCTCCAGGGCGGCCCCCTCCGGACCGATCTCCTTGAACCCGGCGGAGATCACGATGGCCCCCTGAATGCCCAGCGCCGTACATTCGGCGATGATGCCGGGGATGGTCGGGGCAGGGGTCACCACCACGGCCAGATCGACCTTCTCCGGCACGTCCTTGATGCTGGGATAGGCTTTGATGCCCAGCACGCTGGCGCGTTTGGGGTTGACGGGGAAGACGGTCCCGCCGAAGGGATTGCTGATCAGGTTCCACAGGATCGTCCGGCCCACGCTGCCCTCGCGCTCGCTGGCACCGATGACGGCGACGTTCCGGGGCGAGAAGATGGCGTTCAACGCCTGCCGCCCCCGCCCACGATAAAGAATGTCGAGAGTCGGGTCAATGATCGGTTCGGAGGACAACCGGTCTTTGATCAGTTCGGCCATATCCTTCCTCTTGTAAGTCTCAAGTGACACGTGTCGCAGTCGGGTGACAGGCTGGCTGACCCCTGGTAATGGGGCCTGGCCGCCTGGAGATGTTATCCCTGGGCCGCAGGCATCGCCCTGCCAGCCCAGGATGATTGTAGCGGAATCCCGCCGGTGCCGGTAGGCAGAAGATCATGCCCCAGGCGGCCCAATGTCCCGATTGGGGTCGTCAGCGGTCAGCCGTCAGCGGTCAGCGGTCAGCCGTCAGCGGTCAGCCGTCAGCGGTCAGCGGTCAGCCGTCAGCGGTCGGCGGTCAGC
>DAOTXK010000364.1:0-2703 GCA_034435395.1 Anaerolineae bacterium
CCGTCGGGGTGGGGGTGAAGGTGGGCGTGGCCGACGGGGTGACCGTGGCTGACGGCGTGGGGGTCGGCGTCGGCGTATCCGACGGGGTGAAGGTGGCGGTGATGGTCGGCGTCGGCGTGTCCGATGGGGTCAGGCTGGGCCCCGGGGTGGCCGTGACCAGGAAGGGCGTCGCCGTTGGTCCGGGGGTGGGGGTGGCTGGCAGGATGGGCGGGGCCAGCGGTGTGGCGGTGATGATAACCGGCGTGGCGGTGGGGGGCGGCGTCCGCGACGGCACAGCAACGGCGACCGTGGGCGTGGCCGGGCGCTGAGTCGCCAGGCGGATTCCACCCCCGCCCAGCAGGGCCAGGAGCACCAGGATCAGCGCCGCCCACCCCCAGCGGCGGCTTCGCTTGGGGAACAGCCCTTCGCGCCGCTCGGTGCCCTCCGCTGGCTGACCGGCCTCCAGGTCGGCGGCCACCCGGCGCATCGACTGGTACCGCCGGGCAGGCGATTTTTCCAGGCAACGCTCGATGACGGCGGCGTAGCCAGGGGGCAGATCAGGCCGCGCTTCCCGCAGGTCGGGGGTGGGCTGGTGCCACACCGCGTGCAGGGTGGCCATCTCGGTTGGCCCCCGGAAAGGCGGCTGCCCGGCCAGCATCTCGAACATGACCGCGCCCAGGCTCCAGATGTCATCAAGCGGGGTGGCTTCCGCGCCCTCCCACAACCGGGGACTCATGTAATAGGGGCTGCCGCCCAGGCGCGGGCGGTTCTCGGCAGCGGCGCTCGACTCCTCCAGCCAGGCCACGCCGAAATCTGACAGCTTGGGCACACCCTCACTGGTCAGCAGGATATTCTCCGGCTTGATATCGCGGTGGATGATGGCGTTATCATGGGCGCGGGTCAGGGCATCCGTCAGCGCCAGGATCAACCGCCGGAAGGTGGTTTCATCCAGCGGGCCACGACTCTGGAGGTAATCGAGCAGGTTGCCGCCCGCGACATACTCCATGATGATAAAATGCTGGCCGCCGAATTCAAAATCCTCCAGGTATTCGACGATGTTGGGGTGGTTCAGCCCGCGCAGGATGCTGGCCTCCATACGGAAGCGGCGCAGGTAAGCGGGGTCATGCGCCAGGCTCGGGTTCAGCGCTTTGATGGCCACCTGGCGGTTAAACTGCCAGCTATCGAGGGCCAGAAACACCTCGCCCATGCCGCCGCGTCCCAGCGACTGGGTGATGGTATACCGTTCGTTGAGGGTTCGACCGATCATGGACCGACTTCTGACTGTTGACGGCGCAGGCTGGCGGCGGATATCACCCAGGGTTACAACCGACGCTTCATGAAGATGGCGACCTCGTCCCGGCTCAGGGCGTCCTCGCACCCAGCGTAATAGGAAAGGTCGATTCCATCAAGCGTGAAGCCGGTCCGGCGGTAGAAGGCGATGGCGGGCACATTCGTGTTCTGAGTCTCGCAGACCATCAACCGCAGCCCGGCGGCGCGGCCTTTCTCCGCCAGCGCCTCCAGCAGCCGCCGACCGATGCCCTGCCGCCGGTAAGCCGGATCGACGTGCAATTCCCACACCCACAGGCCCCGGTTCCAGGGGTGCGCTTCGGCGATGGCCAGGGCGATCAGGCGGCCATCGTGGTAGGCCCCCATTGACAGCCCGTCTTCCCGGACGATGCGGGCGTAGTTGAGCACCTCCTCGTCATCATATGGCCATTCCCGGACATAAGGCGTCTCCAGAGGGACGAGGTCCAGGGTGATGGCCGTGTGGGCGGGGGTTTCGGTCTTGCGCACCTCGTAGCGGGCGGGCGACGTATAGCCTCCGCCCAGGCGGCGCAGGTCTTCCGGGTCCAGATCGGTGAGTCGCTCGATGGTAATGGCTCTCGTGCTCAAGGTCACCGCCTTTGCTGCGCCGGGAAGCGCCCGGCGAGTCGATCAGCGCCGGAGATTGGGGTTGGGCTGGTGGCAGATCAGCAGGTTATCCAGCCACGGGGCGCTGTCCACCGTCGCGCCGATGGTCACCGTATCCAACGGGATCAGGCTGCTGTTGGCCACCACCAGCGACGCCACGCGCGCGCCCTCCGCCGTAAAGGTGGCCAGGACGAGCATACTTTGTCGCTCGCTCAGTGGGCGCAGGGATAGCTCAGCCGTCACCCAGCTATCCAGGGGCGCGGGGACCAGGGCGGAGACGGCGACCGGCGCACCATCCCGCAGTTCGGTGATCACCAGGCCGGTGGTGCCCGGATCGTCCGTGATCGCCCAGGTGAGTTGCCAGCCCTGGCGAGTGCTTTCCCCCTCCCGCGCCAGGGTGACGGTCAGCGGCGGCCTGCCGGAGCGCGGCGCCAGCAGGTCGAAGCGCACGCGCACATAACCGACGGGGACGGGGATCGTCCAGCTCCCGGTCTGCGTCAGGTGCAGGGCCGGGTCGCCCGCGATTCGTTCCACCAGGAAGTTGCGGGGCAACGCGCCGCCCAGGGCCGACTGGACGGTGAAATCGGTATAGGCGACCAGTTGCTCGCCAGGCTGGCAGGCACCCACGGCGCTGAACGCCGACCGGGCGACTCGCTGGGCTTCCAACGTCGGCAGGAGGGCGCTCAGCACGGCGCTGGTGGCCGTCAGATTGGGCGTGGCAGTGGGGGCCAGGCGCGTTTCCAGCGCCATTTCCGTGGCCTGAATCACGGCGGCCCGCGTCAGGAACGCCTGGTAGTTGACGGTGGCGGTGGC
>DAOTXK010000365.1:0-7103 GCA_034435395.1 Anaerolineae bacterium
GCGGGAGGTGGGGCGGCGGCGGTGACGGTGGCCGGGGGCGCGCCGCCGACTCCACTCGGCACGGGCGTCTTAGCCTGGGAGCCGCCGCCCATGCCGGCCGGGCCTTGCGCCGCTCCGACCTCCGCCGCCGGGAGGCCCTCCACCGCCGCTGGCGCGGCCAGGCTGTCGGTCGCGGCGACGGGGCTTGCCCGGTCTTCGGCCAGACCTTCGGCCAGACCTTCGGTCAGACCTTCGCCCGGCGCGGCCTCCGGCATCCCCAGATCGTCCGGGGCGGGGACCTCCGCCGCCAATGCCCCTTCGGCAGCCGCTTCTTCCCGCTCCGCCGCTTCCACGGTCGGGGCAGCCTGGTCGGCAGCGCCGGTTCCCGCCTCCAGGCCAAAAGCGGCCATCGTCGAGGGCGGCGTGGCGGATGGCAGGACGGGGAGCGTGAGCGTCGGGGTCCCGGCGGCGGGGAGGGTGGGAGCGGCGGCGACGGGCGGCGCGGCCCCCGGTTCTCCGGCCAGGTTGCTCACCACATCGCGGAAGGCGCTCGGCTGACTGAGGACGCCCAGCACGCCCAGCGCCAGCGTGACGACCGCCGCCAGGGCGCTGAGGGCGCTGCTCCACTGGTAAAGGCAGCGGGTGCGGCGAGCCGGCGGGCGGCCATACACCGCCGGGTCCAGGCGGAAGTCGCGCGGGGCGCGGACCGCCGGGATGCTCCGCACCAGCCCCACCACCTGGCGAAGCGCCTCCAGTTCAGCGCGCAGGTCGGCATCCGCCGCCAGGCGGCGCTCCAGCGCGGCGCGCTCGGCGGGCCTCAGTTCGTCATCCAGGTAGGCCGACAGTTGCTCCAGGTCGGCAGGGCTTGGCTCAGGCATGGCTTCCGCACAGTTTCGATGATCGGGCGATACGGCCCCCTGCCGTCCGCGCGCCGTGGTCGGACTGCCCCCCTGGCGCGTCTCCGGCGCGGGCCTTCACATTATAGACGATACTGGGCGGGTAATAGTTCCCCGAACCCGCTCAGGCAGTCGCGCAACCGGGCGCGGGCGCGGCTCAGGCGCGATTTGACCGTGCCCAGTTCCAACCCCGTCGTGTCGGCGATGGCCTGGTAGTCCAGGTCCTCCACATCGCGCAGCACGACCAGCGTCCGGTGTTCGACGGAAAGGCCCCGGATGCAGTCCTCGATGGCCCGGCTAAGCTCCATCCGCTGGGTGTATTCTTCCGGGTTTTCGCCGTCGCTGACCAGTTGCGGCGGCGGGTCCGCCGACTCCGGGGCCAGGTCTTCCAGCGAGGCGGCGGGACGGCGCTGGCGGCGGCGCAGCTCGTCGTAACAGGCGTTGGTGACGATGCGCAGCAGCCAGCTTTTGAACTGGCCGCCCCGGTAGGTATGCAGCTTGTGGAAGGCGGCGATGAACGCTTCCTGGGTGGCGTCGGCGGCGGCAGCGGACTCGCCCATGATCCGATAGGCCACGCCGTAAACCCGGTCCTGGTAGCGCAGGACCAGGGTGTTGAAGGCGTCCACATCGCCCCCCCGCGCCTGTTCGATCAACCACCGTTCGTCCATGGGCGGCCTAACCGTTCGCGTGCCCCGGATCACCATCCGCCGGTCGCCATCCCTGATCGTACATACCTTTGGGCGAAAGGCAAATGGGAATGGCGGAGGCGTTCCAGCGGCCTCGCCGGGCTGCATTTGTGAGAGACCTCACATATAATGGGGGTCATGTATCGGAACTGTGTGATGGTGAGGATCAAAGCGATGAAACGCCTGTGGATGGTGATGTTGATCGCCAGCGTCGGCCTGCTGGCGGGGCCGGGCGGGGCGCTGGCCCAGATGGGCGAAGGCGCGTGCCCGGTCGTGGTGGAGACGGCGCTGCTGATGGTCGAGCGGTTATGCGGAGGGGCCATGCGGAACCAGGTCTGCTACGGCCACGTGCTGCTGGAGGCCGAGCCGCAGCCGGGGGTGGAGTCCTTCACCTTCGCCGGGCTGGGGGACATCGCCGATGTGGCGGCGCTGCGCCGCCTGCGGGCCAGCCCGATGGACGCCGGGACGGGCCAGTGGGGGGTGGCCCTGATGCGCCTCCAGGCCGACCTGCCGGATACGCTGCCCGGCCAGAACGTCACCGTGCTGCTCTTTGGTGACGTGGACGTGACCAACGCCGGGGGGACGCCTGTCACCGCGACGGTGGAGGTGACGGTGCAGAGCGGCGCGGTGGTCGTCGACCAGCCGTCGCTGGCCGGGATGCCGCTGGCCGACCCACTCCCGGCGGTGACGACGCTGCCCGCTGACGGGCGGCTGATGGACGACCTGTGGGTCCACCTGCGGCTGCCCGATGGCCGGGCGGGCTGGGTGATGAGCATGATGGTCAGCGGCGACCTGGGCGTGCTGCCGGTGATGGATATGTCTGGGGCGCTGGTCGACGCGCTGTATGGGCCGATGCAGGCTTTTTATTTCACCACCGGCATGGGCGACGCCCCCTGCGCCGCCGCGCCGGAGAGCGGCCTGCTGATCCAGACGCCGGAGGGAGCGGGGAGCGTCAGGCTGCGGATCAACGAGGCGACCGTCGTCCTCGGCTCGACCGCCTTCCTCCAGGCGTCGGCGGGCGGCGAGATGGCGGTCAACGTGGTGGACGGCCAGGCGCAGGTCACGGCCTTCGACGTGACGCAGACCGCCCCCGCCGGGACCCGCGTCCGGGTGCCGCTGGGGCCGGACCAGGCCGCCGCCGGTCCGCCGTCCCCGCCGGAGCCGGTTGATCCGACCGTGATCGGCGCGCTGCCGCTGGGGACGCTGGCCGCGCTGGGCGGCGCGGCGGGCGGGGAAGCCGTCAACCTGATCCAGAACGGCGATTTCGCCGCCGGGATGAGCGGCTGGACGGTGGAGCAGCCCTGCGATGCCTGCGGCATGCAGATTAACATCGATCCCGATCCGGCCTACGGCGACTACCTGGCCTGGGCGCGGGATACGGGCGGCGGCATGAGCGGCTCGGCCATCTGGGCGCGACAGACGCTCGACCTGGACGCCACGGCGTGCACGGCGCTGCACATCGCCTTCGACGTGCGCGCCGACTACCAGTCCCTGCCCAACAGCGGCTGGTGGAGCGACGAGCACGGCGGGAACGGCGAATATCCGGCGCTGGTGCGGCTGGCCTTCATGCCGGCGTTCCAGGGTTCCCCCTTCGACTGGGCGCGCGGCTTCCTCTACCGGCACGACGGGGCCACCCGCCTGACCAACTACACGCTGATTCCCCAGGGGCAGTGGACCCACTTCGAGGCCGATGTCCTGGCCCCCGAATGGTGGAAGGATGGCTTCGACATGGCCCTGACCAACCCCGGCCGGCTGACCGATGTGTACGTCGGGGGGAGCGGCTGGGACTTCATCGGGGGCATCGACAATATCGTCCTGACGGCGACCGGCTGCGGGCCGTAGCGTCGGGCCGTGGCGTCGGGCCATAGCGTCGGGCCGTGGCGTCGGACTGCGGTCCGACGTATTGCGATCCGACGTGGGCGTCGCCTGACCATACGCGTCGCATCCCAATGCGACGCTACGATGATCGAGGCCGTGGCGTCGGACCGTGGCGTCGGACTGAGGTCCGGTGCCGCTGCGCTGACACCGATCACCCCTACCGGTTCGCGCCGGATCGTCGGGGCGTATGGCGATACGTCCCGACGATTGTGGTATCATCATGGCAAAAGCAGCAGGAGCGATGAGCCATGCGCCAGATTCTTGCTATCGAAACGATCGTCTCTGATCCGGCCATCCGCAGCGGGCGTCCGGTCATCACCGGGACCCAGGTGATGGTCTCGGACATCGCTATCTACTACAACGTGTGGAGGCAAACGCCGGAGGAGATTGCCACGCAGTTGGACCTGACGCTGGGTCAGGTCCATGCCGCAATGGCCTATTATCACGATCACAAGGCCGAGATCGACGCCGAGATCGAAGAACGCAGGCGGGTGGTGGATGAGTTGCGCGCAGAGCTGACTCGTGACCGCGATTAAATTTTACCTGGATGAAAACATTCAGGTCGCCGTTGCCGAACAACTACAGCGGCATAGAATCGACGTAGTGTCGGCTCGCGATCTGGGCAAGCTGGGTGATCCGGATCGCAGTCACCTGGCGCGGGCGACGACAATGGGCCGAGTGCTGGGTACTCACGACCAGGACTTCTTACGTCTGGCACATGCGGGCGTCGAACATGTCGGTATTCTCTTTGGACAACAGGAAGATAGGGCGCTGGGTGCGGGCGCTGATCAGTATCCATGCCCGCCTATCTGCCGAAGAAATGGTCAATCGCGTGGAGTTTGTCTGAGCGGCGGTCATCCTGACCGGATTCGCGCTGGATTCTCGCGATCCCAGGCCCAACGCGCCGGGTTGTCCAGGACGTAGCGGCGGTGGCGGTCGAGCGAGCGATCGTCGCGGATGATATGCTCGTAGGTGTTCCGCTGCCAGACGGGCGCTCCTGGTGTGGCGCGCAGAAGGTTGATTCGTTTCGCGGCAGCGGATTTGAATGCGCCTACAATCGCGCCCAGCGACCCGCGCACCGGACCGGCGGGCCGCGCCGGTAGGGGCCGCGACGCATGCGTCGCCCGGGGCGAGATATGCGTTGTCCAGGGCGAGGCATGCCTCGCCCCTACCGGGTCATCCACGATCATAATAATCCCGTGAACATGGTTGGGCATCACCACAAACGCATCCAGGACCGTCTGGGGAAAATGGTGTGGGATTTGCCGCCAACACGCTTCTACGATTTGACCCAGCGCATTGAGATGCATCTCGGCATCGACAATCTCGCCGAACAGACACGCGCGGTCGTGGGCGCAGATTGTGACGACATACCCGCCTGCCTGGGCGTAATCGTAGTCCGGCAGGCGGATCGAGCGACGGCGGTGTTGATCAGAGTCATGTTTCATCAGCACACTTTCCTGGTTAGATGTGGCCCTATGGCGGCCCGATGGTGAGTCCGGTCGGAAGGGAGGGCTGGTGGTAGGGGCGAGGCATGCCTCGCCCCCCGCGATTACACACGCCTTACGTAGATGGGGGACGATCACACACCACCCGAAAACCGCCGAAGTGGTTGCGGCCGAGCGGATCGCTCCCGGAGCGGTAGGCGGCGCGGGCGCCGTCCTGGAGGCTGAGCCACGACCCGCCCCGCACCACCCGGTTTCCGCCGCCGTCGCCCTCGTCCTCTCGCCCGTCCGCCGCGTCGTAGGGATAGTCCCGGTACAGGCTGCTCACCCACTCCCACACATTCCCGCTCAGGTCCGCCGCCCCCACCCACGAATCCCCCGCCGGGCTGCGGCTGCCCACCGCCGCCGTCTGGCCGCCGGAATTGCCATAGTAGACCAGGTTATCCCCCACAAATTCGTTCCCCCAGGGGTAGAACAGACCGTCCGGCCCACGCGCCGCGTACTCCCATTCCGCCTCGGTCGGCAGCCGCCACTCCACGCCGGTCGTCGCCGTCAGCCAGGCCGCGTACTGCCGGGCGTTGAACCAGCTCACGCCCACCACCGGCTGCTGCGAGTCGGTGTCGTCGTAATGCTCAAAATCGCCACACCCCCTCGCGTCCACGCACTGCCGATACTGCGCGTTGGTCACTTCAGTGCGCCCGATCCAGAACGGCTCGTCGAAGCACTGCCGCCCGCCGTCGGCGTCGCCTCCTCCAAGGGCCTCTGGATCGTTACCCATCTGGAAACACCCCGCCGGGACCAGGGCCATCTCGATGCCGCCGATCGTCTCAAAGTGCGGCGTCCAGTCGCCATTGCGGGTCACGCCCTGCCGGGCCAGCGTCAGCGCCTCGTCGCGCGGCGAGAGGGTCGGAGCAGGGGTCTCACTCGGTGTGGGCGTGAGAGTCGGTGTGGAAGTGTTCGTGGGCGTGTTGGTGGATGTGGGGGTGTCTGTAGGCGTATTGGTAGATGTGAAGGTTGGGGTCGCGGTGGAGCTGGGCGTCACCGTCGGCGTGGCCGTCCACAGCGTGGCAGTGGCGGTCTGCGCTTCCGCTGTCAGCGTCAGGCGCGTGTACATCGTGGCGTACAGGTCAGGGGTGGGGGTGTCGGTCCAGGCGTCGGCGGTGGCCGTTTGAGCGATGGCCGTATCCTGGGCAACGGCCGTCCGCGCCCGTTCGGTTTCGGTGGCCTGCGCCGCTTCGGTGGCGGCAACGCGGGCCTGCTCGGTCGCCATCATCGCCTGGATGGTGGCTTCCATCTCGGTGATGGAGAGCGTCGACGTAAACGTCGCCGTCGGCGTTTCCGTCTCTGTGGGGGTGAGCGCAGCCGGTGGCGGGGTGGCGGTCGCGCCGGGGACAAAGGCCGCCGCCGTCGTCGCTGGCGGTGTGGGAGCGCCGCCGAACCCGCCGCTCACCGCGATCACTGCTACGATCAGTGCCACTACCGCCAGCAGGGCCTCCCCCAGCACGAACCACCGGGGGTGAGGTGGCTCTTTCTTGAGATGCAGGTGCGGCAGCCGCGCGACCAGTGCCAGCATCCCGGCCTGATAGTCGTCACTCACATCGACCCATTGTAGGGCGGCGATGTCGGCGATGGCGTCGTACGGGCCAAAGTCTTTCCGCACCTGGACGGGAATCACCAGTTTGCCCCGCTTCAGCGCGTACTGGTATTCCCGGCGCACCCATGTGGAGGTCCGTGTAGCCGGCGTCATGACGACGATCATGGCATCCGCATCGTCGATGGCTCGATTGATGGCTTCCCCCCATTTGTCACCGGGAAGCTGCTTGTAATCCCACCACGTGCGGTAGCCGTAACGCTCGCGCAGGTCGTAATCCAACCGCTGAGCGTAGTTCTTCCCGTCCTGGCTGGCGTAGCTGATGAACACCAGCGGGCGCAAACTTTCAGGGATCGGCTGTCTCGGTTGGGCGTCCTCGCCGTAGTAGATATAGATGTTCTGAGCGACGCCGATTTGTGTGACGTGGGAGGAATGATCGGCAGTCTGCCTGATCTCGGCGGGATTCGGTCCGTCAGTCATCACTTGTCCCTGTGTGGAAGTGGGAGGTCGGCGATATTAACAGTATGCCACAGTTTTGGGGCGCTGAAAAGAATGTCCCGACACGGCGGGGGGAGCCGATGTAGGGACGTATCGCCATACGTCCCTACAGGGCGGGGCGTCGTGTCGT
>DAOTXK010000366.1:0-12778 GCA_034435395.1 Anaerolineae bacterium
GGCGGCCGCGGACGCCCGCCACTGGTCGAGCCAGAGGGCATGGGCCTGTTTCCAGGGATCGATCTGCTGCCGAACCATCCGGACAACGTCGCCAGCGCCCGCCTGACGGACGCTGACCAGCCGGGAACCGGCATCAACTTCCACCGTCCCGAAACAAATCGCGGCTGGCGGGCCGTCCACCAGGCGGCTCAGCGCCCGCTGGAGGCCCGTTATCGCCTGCAAAAAGGGATAGACGCTGGTCACCAGATAGTGGGCCGAAGACTTCCGCGACTCCATACCTATGGGCGACTGATCCCGCAGGACGACGGTGTCAAGCGTCTGCTCCGCGGGCTGGCTGGCGAAGTAGCCAAACAGGGTCAGCTGCCCCAGCCGGAGCTGGTCGCCGTTGTTCAGGATGAAGGGCGTGTGTGTCGGCAGGCGGATTTCGTTCAGCCACGTGCCGTTGGTGCTGCCCAGGTCTTCGATGGTGTAGCCGCCCGGCACCGACGTGATCAGGATGTGCTGGCGGGACACCCCCAGCAACCCGCCATGGTAAGGGGTGAGGTCGATGACCAGCGGCGAGGTTTCGCCGCGCGCGTGGCGGCCCAGAATAAACTGGTCCCTGCCGGTGACGGTCAGGGGTTGGACTTCCCCCGCCACATAGAATGCGATTCCCTGGCCCAGCACTGAGGGGGCCTGGGGGGGGAATTCAGGCAGGGTGGCTTCTTGCAGCACCTCATCGAGGCGCAGCGTGGCGGTCTCCGCGATCAGCGGCGCGCCACACCAGGCGCATTGGAGGGCCTCCGACGTGTTGTGATGTTGGCATCGCGGGCAGATCACCTGCACCTCCTGGTTGCTGCCAGTCCATTTCCTGCCAGACGAGCGCCCGGCAGCGACATCTATCATACCAGATCGGCGGGTGGTTTGCGCTGGTGAGCCGGGTTTTCTGCGAGCGGAGTCAGGCCAACGTCTTTTAGCCGCCAGGCAATTTTAAGTCATCTTTAGGAGTTGTGCCGCTGGCTGGTCGGCGTCGCCTTGCCCTGCCCCGACTCTCCCGATAATATTCAATGTAGGATCGTCCCCCAGAGATCAGCCTGCGCCAGCCGCCCTCACCGGGCGCGGGGGGAGGGGTGAGGTGCGCCCCGGCACTGGCGCGGTCGCACGGATCAGGATGGGAAGGTGATGGTTTATCGACGGGTGGCCCAGTTACGCACAGCCGAGCAGTTCCGCGCCCATTTGACCACGATCGGCGCCGACCTGCCCTTCGACGCGACGGTCGACTCCGGCCCGGACGCGCCCCTGGCCCAGCCGCACACCATCCGGGGCAGGGCGGGCGAATTCACCGTCGGCAACCGCTTCTGCGTCCTGCCGATGGAAGGCTGGGACGGCACCGCTGACGGTCGCCCGACCGAGCTGACCCTCCGGCGCTGGGAGCGTTTTGGCCGGAGCGGGGCCAAGCTGATCTGGGGGTGTGAGGCGGTGGCCGTCCGCCCGGATGGACGGGCCAACCCCCACCAGTTGATGATCACGCCGAACACCGTCGGGGACCTGGCGCGGGGGCGTGAACGGCTGGTCCACGCCCATCAGGCGCGGTTTGGCTCCAGCGACGACCTGCTGGTCGGCCTGCAGCTGACTCACTCCGGGCGCTTCGCCCGTCCGAATGACCAGGCCCGTCTGGAGCCGATCATCCTGTACCACCACCCCCTGCTGGATCACAAGTTCGGCATCCCGCCGGATCATCCGGTGATGACGGATGGCGAGATTGGCGAGCTGGTGGAGCAGTTTGTGGCCGCCGCCGTCCTGGCGAAAGGGGCGGGCTTCCAGTTTGTGGACATCAAACACTGCCACGGCTACCTGGGGCATGAATTCCTGAGCGCGGTGGACCGGGAAGGCCCTTACGGCGGCAGCCTGGAGAACCGGACCCGCTTCCTGCGGGAGGTCGTGGCGGGCATCCGGGTGGAAGCGCCGGGGCTGATGATCGCCGTGCGCCTGAGCGCCTTCGACTGGATTCCCTTCGCCCCAGGCGAGGGCCAGCGGGGCGAGCCGCTGACGGTCGACGGGCCGTACCGCCATGCCTTCGGCGGCGACGGCACCGGCACCGGCATCGACCTGGCCGAGCCGAAAGCCTTCCTCGATCAGCTGGTCGAACTGGACATCCCGCTGGTCTGCCTGTCGGCGGGCAGCCCGTACTACGTGCCGCACATCCAGCGGCCCGCCCTGTTCCCGCCCTCCGACGGCTACCTGCCGCCGGAAGACCCTCTCCTTGGCGTGGCCCGCCAGATCGCCGTCACGGCGGCGCTCAAGCGGCACCGCCCGGAGCTGACGGTGGTGGGTTCGGGCTACTCCTACCTGCAAGAATGGCTGCCCCATGTGGCGCAGGGTGTCGTGCGGGCCGGGGGGGCCGATCTGGTGGGCCTGGGGAGGATGGTGCTCGCCTACCCGGAGCTGCCAGCCGACGTGCTGGCGGGCCGGCCGTTGCAGCGCAAGCGCCTGTGCCGCACCTTCAGCGACTGCACCACCGCCCCGCGTCACGGCATGGTATCCGGTTGTTACCCGCTGGACGACTTCTATAAGGGGCGTCCGGAGGCGGAGGCGCTGGCGCAGATCAAGGGAGGGCTGTCCGCCCGGCAGCAGGACCGCTGACGCCTTCGCCCGCCGCCAGCGAGATTTTTCGTTCCTTTTTCCTGGCGCGCCTGGCTTCTTGGCCACCCAGGCTGCGCCAGGCACCGTTGAGAGGGAGTCCATGAACGCACAACCCGTCGTCCGTTTCGCCGTGATCGGCGTCAATCACGGCCACATTTATGGCCAGGTGAACGCCATGCTCAAGGCCGGGGCCGAGTTCGTCTCGTTTTTCGCGCCGGAGCCTGACCTGGCCGCCCAGTTCAGCAAAGCCTATCCGGGCGTCCCGCTGGCCCGGAGCCAGGAGGAAATCCTGGACGACGACTCCATCCACCTGATCGTCAGCGCCGGCATTCCGTCGGACCGCGCCCCGCTGGGCATCCAGGCCATGCAACGCGGCAAGGATTACATGGTGGACAAGCCGGGCTTCACCACCCTGGCGCAGCTGGAGGAAGCCCGCCGCGTACAGGCGGCGACCGGGCGCATCTACTCCGTGTGTTACAGCGAGCGCTTCTTCACCCCCTCCACGGTGAAGGCCGGGGAACTGGTGCAGGCGGGGGCGATCGGCCGGGTGGTGCAGACGGTCGGGCTGGGCCCACACCACACCCGGCCCGACACCCGACCGGCCTGGTTTTTCCAGCGGGAGCACTACGGCGGCATCCTCTGCGACATCGGCTCCCACCAGGTGGACCAGTTCCTGTTTTTCACCGGCTCCACGGAGGCCGAAGTGGTGGCGGCGCAGGTTGCCAACTACCGCTATCCGCAGTACCCGGAGCTGGAGGACTTCGGCGAGATTCTGCTGCGGGGGAACGGCGGCCACGGCTACATCCGCATTGACTGGTACACGCCAGAGGGGCTGGGCGTGTGGGGCGACGGGCGGCTGTTTATCCTGGGGACGGAAGGGTATATCGAGCTGCGCAAATACGTGGACATGGCCGGGAAGCCGGGCGACGAACACCTCTTCCTGGTGGACCAGCAGGGCGTTCATTACATCAACTGCGCCGACATGGAGACGCCCTACGGCCGGCAACTGGTCGATGACATCATCCACCGCACGGAGACGGCCATGACCCAGGCGCACTGTTTCCTGGCCTCTGAGCTGGCCCTCCAGGCGGAGGCGATGGCGGCCCGGCGGGGGAATTTGACGGCGGCCTAACCCCCCAACCGCAGGGACGGAGTTGCCCCGTCCCTGCCCAACATCTCCCAGGGGGCAATGACGCCCTCTCGCTGGCTCAGGCGACCAGGTCGCGGGCCTGCTCGATGTATTCCAGGCTCTGGTGGCGGAAGTAGGTGTTATAGAGTTCGGCGTAGTGACCGCCCTGGGCCAGCAACTGGTCGTGTGTGCCCTCCTCGATGATCTCGCCCTCGCGCAGCACGATGATGCGGTCGGCGTTTTTGACGGTGGACAGGCGGTGGGCGATCACGATGGAGGTGCGGTTTTCCAGCACCACGTCCAGCCCTTCCTGGATCAACGTCTCCGTCAGCGGGTCCACGCTGGCCGTTGCCTCGTCCAGGATGATGATGGCCGGGTCTTGCAGCAGCACCCGCGCCAGCGAGACCAACTGCCGCTGGCCCATCGACAGGTTGCCGCCCCGCTCCCCGACCTCGGTATCCAGCCCGTTGGGCAGGGCGTCGATCCAGTCGCCGTTGCCCACCGTCTGGGCCACGCGCAGGACGGCCTCGTCGCTGGCCCCCGGCCGGCCATAACGGATGTTCTCCATCACCGTGCCGTCGAACAGGAACGGCGTCTGGGGCACAATCCCCAGCCGCTCATGATAGGCGTGCAGGTCCAGCGTCCGGATGTCGTGCCCATCGACCGTGATCCGCCCGCCCTGGAATTCGTAGAAGCGGGCGATCAGCCGGCCGATGCTGGTCTTGCCGGAGCCGGTGTGCCCGACCAGGGCCAGCGTCTCGCCAGCGTGGATGGTCAGCGAGAAGTTGGTCAGCACCGGCTCGTCCTCGTTGTAGGCGAAGTCGACGTGTTCAAACCGGATCTCGCCCCGGATGGCTGGCAGCTTCCGGTGGCCGGTCTGCACCACCTTCGGCTCGGCGTCGATCAGGGCGAAGACGCGCTCCCCCGCCGCCAGGCCAAGCTGCAACTGGCTCCAGAAGGAGGCGATGCTGGTCAGCGGGAACCAGAACATCTGCAAGCCCTGGATGAACAGATACCATTGCCCGGCGGTGAGCTGGCCCGCCTGGGCGCTCAGCCCGCCAAAATACACCAGCGCCGCCGTGCCCACCCCGGCCAGGGCGTTCAGGATGGGGAAGATGCTGCTGAAGGTGTACCCGGTGCGCAGGTTGATGCGGTAGGACTGCTGGTTGACCGCCAGGAAATCGTCGTAGATCGCGGCTTCCTGGCGGAAGGTCTTGGCGATGGCGATGCCGCTGATCGTCTCCTGGATGTGGGAGCTGACCACCGCGTTGATGCGCCGTGACTGGGTGACCGTGTGGCGGGCGATCTTCCGGAAGGCCAGGGCGGCGGCCACGATGAAGGGGGCCAGGGCCAGCGTGATCAGCGTGAGCTGGACGTTGACGCTGAACAGATAGCTGATCAGCAGCACGATCAGCAACAACTGGCTCATCAGGTTCATGGTCAGGTCAACGACCTGGGAGAGAGCCTGCGTATCCGACGTGACGCGGCTGACGATCTTGCCGGACATGAAGGTGTCATAGAAAGACAGGTCGCGCCGGAGCACGGCGTCGAAGGCGTCCTCGCGCAGCTTGAGCGTCACGTTGCCGATGGCCGCCGCCGACAGCCAGCGCCGGAGGGCATTAAAACCCCAGGCGGCCACGCCCAGCAGCACGATCGTGCCTGCCACGGTCAGCAGGGCGGGCGTGGAGGAGTCAATTTGCAGGCGGTCCAGGCCGCCGGAGATCACGATCGGCAGCGCCGTGCTCAGCAGCGAGTCCGCCAGGATGGCCGCCGCCACGGCGATCATGCGCGGCGCCTGTGGGCGGAAGTAGCCGACGATCCGTTTGACCAGTTGACGGTCGCTGTACTGGCGGTCATACGCTTCGGCGTCGAGGCCGTCCATGATGAAGCCCATGGCTCATCTCCTCATGGTGGTCACAGGCGTGCCGGGCCAGGCAAGGTCTGGCCTCCACCGCCTGGCTCAGGCATATTCCGGCTGGGGTGGCGCTTCCAGCGGCGGCAGGACGATATCGTAGCGGGAGAAGATGCGCCGGTAGTGTTCCGAGGTGCGCAGCAATTCCTCGTGCGTGCCGCTGGCGACCAGCCGCCCGCCATCCAGCACCAGGATGTGATCGGCCCAGCGGATCTGGGAAAGCCGGTGAGTGATCAGCAGGGTGGTGCGGCCCTGCTGCGCCCGGTGGATGGCCTTCTGGATTTCGTCCTCGGTGGCGCTGTCGATGGCGCTGGTGGAATCGTCCAGGATCAGGATGCGCGGGTCGCTCAGGAAAGCGCGGGCCAGCGCCAGCCGCTGCCGCTGCCCGCCGGAGAGGGTGACGCCCCGCTCCCCGATTTCGGTCTGGTAGCCGTTGGGGAAGGACTGGATGAAGGCGTGGGCCTGGGCCTCGCGCGCCGCCTGCTCGATCTGCGCCTGGCTGGTCCCCGGCGCGCCGAAGGCGATGTTCTCCGCGATCGTCCGCGAGAACAGGAAAACGTCCTGCTCGATCTTGGAAATTTGCGAGCGCAACGCGGCCAGGTTCCAGTCGCGCACATCCACCCCGTCAATCAGGATGCGGCCCCCGGTCACGTCAAAGGTGCGGTTGATCAGCTCGGTCAGCGTGCTTTTGCCGGAGCCGGTCAGGCCCACGATGGCCACCGTCTCGCCCGGCTGGACGGCGAACGAGATATCTTCCAGCACCATACCATCCTCAAACCCGAAGCTGACGGCCTCGAAGGTGATGCTGCCCCGGATCGGCGCGGCATAGCCGCCCGCGTTTTCGTCCAGGTCGGTTTCGGCGTTGATCAGCCGCAGGATGCGCTCGGCGCTGGCGACGCCCAGCTGCACCAGCGAGAACGACCAGATCGAGATGAAGATGGGGAAGCGCATGGTGGCCGCCAGCCCCATCACGGCCACAATCTGCGGGATGGCCAGCCGCCCCTGCTGAAAGAGCAGCATACAGTGCAGGAAGACCAGCCCGAAAGCGAAGGCGAAGAACAGCGTCGGCAGGTAGCGGGCCTCCACCTGGCCCTGCTCCACGAAGTAATCCCGGTACGTCCGGGCATTACGCTGGAACCTGCCCCGCTCAAAGCTTTCCTGGGCGCTGGCCTTGACGACCTCAATGCCGGAGATGGTTTCCTCCAGCCCGGCGTTCATCACGCCGAAGGAATCGCGCTGGTTGCGCACCACCGGGTTTAAGCGCCGCGAATACCGCCGCACGGTGACGATGTACGCGCCGATGAAAAGGGTCGGCACCAGCAGCAATTCCGGATTGATGCCCGCGATGTAGATCATCGGTATGGCCAGCCCCATGAAGGTCTCCAGGATGAACATCACGCCCGGATTGATCGTGGAGTTGAGCTGCTTGGTATCGTCGGTGGCGCGGGCCATGATGTCGCCCACCCGCTGCCGGTTATGGAAGGTCTGGCTCTTGCCCAGCAGGCTGATGTACAGCTCCTGCCGGGCGTCGCGCTCCAGCCGTTGGGCGATGGTCTCCAGCGACAGGTTGCCCGCCAGGAAGGAAGCGCCATCCAGCACCAGCACCGCCAGCACACTCAGGCTGATCGTCAGCAGGGCGTCGCGGGCCGCCGGATTCAGGATGGCGTCGGCGGCCTGGCCGATCAGGACGCGGGCATAGCCATAGGAGAACCAGCCGACCACATACAGCGTGGCTGTCGCCAGGAAGAAGAACTTGTAGCGCCAGACATGCGACAGTATCCAGCGCACCGGCCCCCGGCGGTTGTAGCGATAGGCGTTCTCAACCGTGAACTCACTTTTTTCCGTCATACGCTGCCCCCAGCCGGACAACCACCGACTCCTCCCATTATACCGAACGAATGTTCCAATATCAAGCGCCATCCGACCCGAAAATAAAAAATCGCATAGACTACTATGCGACATGCCCGAAGCGCCGACGTTCTCTCCCAGTGGACAGCAATCCCTCACGATACCCGGCAAGAGTGACGGACCCACCGCGGCGGCACCGGCACGCCTCTTCCCCGGCCAGAGCTGGTGGTGTCCATTCCTGCGCCTCCCGACTCGGCCAGGACAGCCGGTGCCCTGAACCCGGTCACAGCGCCTGAATTGTACGCGGGAAGTCCGATGAATGTCAAGGGGGGATCGCTTCACCGGGCTGATTCGCGCCCATCGGTTGGGCGGCCCGCCGTGCAGCAGGGGCAACGGGCGGCTTCAAGGCGTCATCACCTGGCGCGCACGGGCCATCATCAATTTCCGCCGGATGGGCCGCGCCGCGCTGAGAGGCACGGCGTCTTTTTCGGTGGAATTCTGGCTTGAACCACAGAGGTCACCAGGTTCGCGACGGTTTCTTATGAGATTTCCATAGATTTTGCGCGCCTGGCGACCCTGGCGGTCAGTCGTTTTTCCGCCCGAACGCGCTCGCCCACAGCGCCTCCTGCTCCGTATTCGTCAGGTCGCGCCACTGGCCCGGCTGGAGCCCTTCCAGCGTCACCGGGCCGACCGCCCAGCGCACCAGCCGCAGCGTGGGATGCCCCACCGCCGCCGTCATGCGGCGCACCTGCCGGTTGCGCCCCTCGGTGAGGGTCAGCCGCAGCCAGCAGTCCGGCACGCGCTTCCGGTAGCGGATGGGGACCGGGCGCGGCGGCAGGTCGGGCGGCTCCGCCAGCAACTCCACCTGCGCCGGGCGGGTGCGTCCATCCGGGAGGTCCACCCCTTGGCGCAAAACCTGCAAGGCAGCCTCGTCCGGGAAGCGCTCCACCTGGACCAGATAGGTGCGGGGGTGGGCGGAGGCCGGGTCGGTCAGGCGGCCCCGCAACCGGGCGGAGTCGGCCAGGATCAGCAGCCCCTCGCTGTCGTAGTCCAGCCGCCCCGCCGCGTAAACGCCCGGCACGTCGATATAATCGGCCAGCGTCGCCCGTCCCTGCCGGTCGGTGAACTGGGTGAGGACGTGGTATGGCTTCCAAAAGCGGATGATACGCATCAGGCACCTCGGCTTCGGCCTCGCCGGGCTGCCGAATCGGCGGCACCGGGCTATACTTCATCCCTATCGTCGGTTACTGGACAAAGCCGCCCATGATCTTACCGCGTCTGAGGTGCCCTCCACGAGGGGGAAGGTGTATTTCATGCGCCGTCTGAAGATATTGGCCACCGCGCTGATCATCGGCCTGCTGATGCCGGTCCTGATCCCCGCCGATCCCGCCGCCGCCGACGCCACTATCGGCACGCTGGTGGTGGGCGGCGTGGCGCGCACCTACTATGTCCACGTGCCCGCCGCCTATGAGGACACGCGCCCCGCGCCCCTGTTGATCGCCCTGCATGCCGCCGGGTCGTCCGGGCGAGCCATGGCCGCCCTGACCGGCCTGGAAGCTGCCACCGACCGGGCTGGGTTCCTGGCCGCCTTTCCCAACACGGCGGAGGCCGTCTGGGGCGAGGATGCGACCGATCCCGATGGGCCGGACGATGTCGGCTTCATCACGGCGCTGATCGATCACCTGGCCGAGACCTACGCCGTCGATCAGGAGCGGGTGTACCTGGTGGGGTTTGACAACGGCGGCCTGATGGCCTACCGCCTGGCCTGCCAGGTCCCGGACCGCTTCCATTCGGTGGTTGTGGTGGGGCCGCTGCTGTGGCAGCGCCATGTTGATGCCTGCCCCGACCCGCCCGCCGCGCCGGTTAACGTGCTCCTGATGTACGGCACGGACGACATCCTCTACACGCCGGAGACCCACCCCTATGTCTCCATGTTCCGCCGCGAGCGGCCCGTGATCCTGGGCGCGGACGACACGCTGGATTTCTGGGTGGCGCGCAATGAGTGCGTGGAGCCGATTAGCCCGGCGGGCGTGGGGCAGGAGAGGGCGGCCAACCCCCGGGTGTATGATGCCTGCGGCGGCGGGGTGCGGGTCGCCCTGTACCGGGTGGTGGGCGGCAAGCAGCGGACCTGGCCGCGCACCGGCGACTATGCCCTCAACCGCTTTGGCATCGACGCCACTGCCATCATCATGGGCTTCCTGACCGGGGACGACGACTGGGCGGTCCCCCAACCGGAGCCGCTGGCGGAACCGGCGCGTACCTATGTGGCCTATGTGCCGTCCACCTACGATCCGGAGGTCCCCCTGCCGCTGGTGATCACGTTACACGGGCGGTATGGCAGCGGCCCCGGCACGGCGGCTTTCACGGGCATGAACCAGGTGGCCGAGGCGCACGGCTTCATCGCGCTTTATCCTGACGGCCTGGTCAACCCCGGCGCGGCTTACCCCTACGACACCGGCTGGAACTACTTCCGGGGCGTGCCCTACTTCCCCGATGAGGGGCCGGACGACGCAGCCTTCCTGGCGGCGCTGATCGACGATCTCACCCTTGACCTGGCCATCGACCGCACCCGCATCTACGTGAACGGCTTTTCCAACGGCGGCTTTATGGTCCATCACCTGGCCTGCCACGACCCGGAGCGGTACGCAGGCTTCGCCACCGTCGCCGGGTCGGGGTATCTGGGCATGGCGATCGGCTGCCAGGACTCGACGCCGGTGCCCCTGTTGATCATCCACGGCACGCAGGATAACAACGTCTTCTGGGATGGCCGGACGGAAACCATCAGCGGGCAGGCGGTCTATACCGTCTGGCCGGTCACGGAGGTGATCGGCTTCTGGGCGGAGCGGAATGGCTGTGATCTGGAGGACGTGCGGCGGATGGACATCCCGCCGGGTGGCCTGTCGCCAGCCACGCAGGTGCGGGTGATCACCTTTGGCGGCTGTCCGGAGGATGGCGAGGTGGCCCTCTACGGCGTCATCGGGGGTGGGCATCAGTGGCCGGGCCGCCCGGACGGCATCACCGGCGAATTTGAGGCGGACATCAACCGGGACATCAACGCGGGCGAGGTCATGTGGGAATTTTTCTCCCGGCAGGTGCGGGCGGGAGGCGAGTGAGTAGGGGCAGCCCTGTTTAGTCATCAGCAAGAGGAGTGGTTCTACATGGAAAAAAGAAGACTGGGTAATACTGATCTGGAGCTGACCGCCGTCGGCCTGGGGGCCTGGGCCATCGGCGGCGACTGGGAATGGGGCTGGGGGCCGCAGGACGAGGCCCAATCCCTGGCCACTATTCAGCGCGCCCTGGACCTGGGCATCAACTGGATCGACACGGCCCCTGCTTATGGGCTGGGCCGCTCGGAGGAGGTGGTGGGGCAGGCCATCAAGGGCCGCCGCGATGCCGTGATCATCGCCACCAAGTGCGGCCTGGTCTGGGACGACCCCCGCGCCCGCCAGGTGCACAACGATCTGCGCCCGGCCAGCATCCGGCGGGAGGTGGAGGACAGCCTGCGCCGCCTGAACGTGGAGGTCATCGATCTTTACCAGATTCACTGGCCGAAACCCGCCGAGATGGTCGAGGCGGCCTGGAGCACCCTGGCCGATCTGGTCAGGGAGGGCAAGGTCCGCTACATCGGCGTCTCTAACTTCAATGTGGCGCAAATGGAACAGTGCCGCCGCATCCATCCGATTGCCTCGCTCCAGCCGCCGTACAGCCTGCTGCGGCGCGACATCAAGGAGGACATCCTGCCCTATTGCCGGGCGCAGGGCATCGGTGTGATCCCCTACAGCCCCATGCGTTCCGGCCTGCTGACCGACCACTTTAACCCGTCTCGCCTGGCCCCCACCGACTGGCGGCGCAAGAGCCTCACCGAGGAAGATTTCGCGCGGGCCAGGGCGCTGGTGGACCGGCTGCGTCCCATCGCGGAGAAGGCCGGGAAGACGGTCGCCAACCTGGCGGTGGCCTGGGTGAACGCCCAGCCGGGCGTCACGGCGGCCATCGTCGGGGCGCGGCGGCCCGACCAGGTGGCGCAGAACGTCCAGGCGGGCGACTGGCGGCTGTCTGAGGACGAGCTGGCGGCGGTCGCCAGGGCGTTGGATGGGGTGGCCTGAGCGGCTGTCTGGGGGCTTGGCGGCGCATCGCTCCTGCCGAGGGATGCTCCATCATGCCGTGTAGGGAACGTGGCGGCGGACGGTAAGCGAAGCGACATCCGCCGCTTGAATGATCCTCCGGCCTGGGCCGTCGCTACGGCAGCCGGACCTCCAGCCAGGTGGTGCGCCGGGGATAGACGTACACCTGGTTGCGGTAGAGGGTCCGGACCCCCGATCGGATCGCCAGGTCGTAGTAGTCGGCGGGCAGGTCCCCCAGCACGAAGTTCTCCTGGAAGGTGTCGTCGCCGTTGACCGAGCCTTCGGCGTAGCTGTAGGCCGTGCGCACGAAGTCCGGGTCGGTGGCGGAGACCACGGTCAGCGGCACGTTGTAGAGGATGTTGCCGTTGGCGTCGGTGATCCGCCCGGCCAGCGTGCCGTAGCCGGAATACGGGCGGATCCACAGCTCCGGGTTGCGGGTCCGGCCGTAGTCGGTTGGATCGCCGATGCGCACCTCGAAGTGCAGGTGCGGCCCCAGCGCCACCCCCGTCGCCCCGACCCGCCCGATTTGATCCCCCTGCACGACGCGCTGGCCGTTAGTCACCTCGATGGCTGAGAGATGCCCGTACAAGGAGAAGATCGGCTCCCCGGTATCCGCCGTGACAAAGTCGTGCTGGATGACGATGACGTTGCCATAAAAGTCCGGGCGCGGCCCGAAGATCGCGCCGATGTCGTCTCCGGCGTAGGCGACCGTGCCGTCGGCCACGGCCAGGACCGGCGTGCCCGGCTGGTTGACGATGTCGATGCCGTGGTGGACCTGCAGGCCGTTGTACGTGCTGCCGTAAGGGTAGTTGCGGGCGGCCCAGGTGGTGTAGTCGGCGGGGATCGGGCGGGCGAACCAGTAGTGGTCGTTGAGGGTCAGCGCCTGATCCAGCGGCGGGGGCGTCCAGCTGGGCTGGCCGCTGATCGGGCCGCCGGCGGCTCTGGTCGGCGTGACGGCGATGGGCTGGGTGGGGCTGGGGCGCGGCGTGTTGGTCCGGAACGGCGTGCGGCTGGGCGTGACCGTGGCCGTGGGGGTGGGGGACAGCGTGTCGGTCGGGGTGAGGGTGGGAGTCGGCGTGTCGCAGGGGGCGCCGGTGGGCACGGGCGTGCGGGTGGCCGTCGGTCGGGCCGCGACGGCGGTCTGGG
>DAOTXK010000367.1:0-6394 GCA_034435395.1 Anaerolineae bacterium
CTTCTCATTATCCCAACGATCCCCGGTGGTATGACCTGTGCGACCAGTACGGCATTTACGTCTACGATGAGGCCAATATCGAGTCGCATGGGGTATGGGATAAGCTCGCCGTCGACCCGGCCTGGGAAGCGGCGTTCCTGGAGCGCGGCATCCGCATGGTGGAGCGGGACAAGAACCATCCCTGCGTGATCGTCTGGTCGCTGGGGAACGAGTCGGGTTATGGGCGCAACCACGACGCGATGGCCCGCTGGATTCGCGCCAACGATCCCACCCGGCTGGTTCACTACAATCCAGCGGAGAACGCCCCCATCGTGGATGTGATTGGGCCGATGTACCCCCGCCTGGACGCGCTTATCGCCCTGGCCCAGGAGCCGGGGGAGACGCGCCCCATCGTCATGTGTGAGTACGCCCATTCGATGGGCAACAGCACCGGCAACCTCAAAGAATATTGGGAAGCCATCGAGCACTATAAGCGCCTGCAGGGCGGCTTCATCTGGGACTGGGTTGACCAGGGTTTGCGCCGTTTCACGGATGACGGCGTGGAGTGGTTTGCTTACGGCGGCGATTTTGGCGACGGGCCGAGCGATGGCAGCTTCTGCATCAACGGCCTGATCAGCCCGGACCGCGAACCACATCCCGCCCTGTGGGAGTACAAAAAAGTCCTGGAGCCGGTGCGAGTCGAGCCGGTTGACCTGGCGGCGGGCAGGTTCAGGATCACGAACCGGTATCGATTCTCGGACCTGAGCCATCTGACGGTGTCATGGACGCTGGATGTCGAGGGCAGCATCCTTCAGTCCGGCGATCTCCCGCCCCTCTTCACTCCGGCGGGCGACAGCGCTCTGGTCACGATTCCTTTCGAGGAGCCATCGTTGATGCCGGGCAAGGAATACTGGCTGACGCTGAGTTTTGCCCTGGCCCAAGATTCCTCGTGGGCGGCGCGGGGGCATGAGGTTGCCTGGGCGCAGTTCCGGCTGCCATTCACGGTTCCTGAGGAGACCACCCTGGACACGGACAACATCCCCGGCCTTGCCGTCGAGGAGGCAGGGTCAGCGGTCGTCGTGCGCGGGCGCGATTTTGAGCTGGTCTTTGACCGGGACCTGGGCCGGATCACGTCTTTCCGGAGTGATGGCCGGGAGTTGGTGTGTCAGGGGCCGGCGCTCAACATCTGGCGCGCCCCCACGGATAATGACCTCGGTCAGGAGGGAAGAGGCATCGCCGGTCGCTGGCTGGAGGCGGGTTTTGATCGTCTGGAAGAAAAGGTGAAGGCCGTCGAGATCGAACAGACCAAACCCGGCGCGGTCGGCGTTCGGGTGGAGTCGGTGGTCCGACCGCCGGGTCGGAAAGCTGGATTTGAGAACACCATCGTCTACACGGTGTACGGCAGTGGGGACGTGGTGATCGATCATCGCGTGGTGCCTGACCGGGGTTTGCCGCCGCTGCCCCGTGTCGGCCTGCGGATGCTGCTCCCGGCGGAATATGACACGTTCACCTGGTACGGGCGCGGGCCACATGAGACATATGCTGACCGGAAGCTGGGCGCGAAGGTGGGGCTGTATCGCGGGACGGTGGATGATCAGTACGTCCCCTACATTGTGCCCCAGGAAAACGGGAACAAGACGGATGTGCGTTGGGCGACGCTCACCAACGCCGACGGCGCAGGTTTGATGGTCGTCGGGATGCCGCTGCTCAACGTCAGCGTTCATCACTTCACGGCCCAGGACCTGACCGTTGCCCGCCACACCTATGAGTTAAACAGGCGGGCCGATATCACGCTGAACCTGGATTATGCGCAGCGCGGCCTGGGCAGCGCCAGCTGCGGCCCGGATGTGCTGCCGCAGTATGAGCTGAATGCTCAGGAGTACCGTTACAGCCTGCGGTTCAAGCTGCTCCGCCCCCGGTAGCTATTGAAGTGGGGTAGAACGGATCACCTCCGCAGCCGACGCTTACGGCTGGTCATCTGGCGGGCACTGCTCCCAAGTGCGCAGGCCGTGGCGGCTGAGGTAAATGGGGATGTTCTGGAAGAGTGGGTTGTCCTGTTCGATCGCCCGGATCATGGCCCGCTTCCGGTGGGATTGTGCGCCGCACAGGAGCGTCACCGATCCGCCCTCGCCGCCAGCGCCATTCACCTTCCAGCCTGTCGCGCCGAACTGGCGGGCGATTTCGATGACTCGCCAGGCATCCTCGCTCACCAGTGCTGCGTTGAGGCGGGCCTGCGCTTCCGTGTTTTTGATCATGGCCTGGCCCAGCTCTTCAAAATCGCCCGCATAGAGGGCGTCTCGCGATTGTTCGGCAGTGACGCGCAGGTCTTCCAGCTGTGGGCAGCCGGGGCCGGCATCTTCCAGCTCGCGGATGACTTTCTCATGCACCTGAGACGAGTCATGCGTTTTGCCCAGGTAGATCAGGGCCAGGCGGCGCTCCAGCTCCCACCAGATCGCGTTGGGGACCTGTATCTGGGAGACCGAGGCGCGGGGGTAGTGGTGCATCTCGATGTAGTTGACTCCGCCGTAGGCCGAGCACAACTGATCCTGGATGCCGGACTGGCGCTTGAGCATGTCCGTCTCCACGGCATGGGCGGTGTAGGCCACTTCGTGCGGCGTCAGGCGACCCGGCGTCAGGCAATCCAGCGCGCCAACCAGAGCCACGGTGACCGCCGCCGATGTGCCGGTAGAGGCACCAGCCGGGGCTTCGGAAAAAATCGTCACCTGGAAGGCCATGTCGCGGGGCACGTTCATCAGCTCGATGGTGGCCTCCAGCAGCGGGTGCCGATCCCAGCCCGGTGTCTCAGGATGCAGGGTGTACCGTTCGCCATAGTTTTCGGCATAGATGACGATGCGCTCCTGCTGGCCGTGATAGGGGTACACCTCGATCTGCACCTCGACGTAGGGATAAACGCCGATGTTAAAAATCTTGCCATGGCCGGCGAACCAGGTATCCGTCCAGCCGCCGTTGTCGCAGATGCGGATGGGGGCCACGCTGTTGATCACACGCAGTGGTTTTTGCCGTTGGGGGTTGTTCATCAGACAATCCTGACCAGGTGATGAAGCCAATACGGGGGTGGGTGATTATCCCTCTGGCGTTTATGATGAGCAGGGCATCCACCGCCCGGAGAGCGCCGTCTGGAGCGAGTCGGGCGACCCCACCTCAGGTTCCATGGAGCAATCGCTCCAGCGCGGCCAGCAACAGCAGCACATTCTCCTCGCGGGATGAGTAGCCCATCAGCCCGATGCGCCAGACTTTGCCTTTCAGTTCGCCCAGGCCGCCGCTGATCTCGATGTTGTAGTCGTTGAGCAGTTTCTGGCGGACCAGCCGGTCATCCACCCCTTCCGGGATGCGCACGGTGGTCAGCGCGGGCAGGCGATACTCCGCGGGGACGTGCAACGTCAGGTCCAGCGCCTCCAGACCTTCCCACAATCGTTCGGCGTTGCGGCGGTGCCGCGCCCAGCGGGCTTCCAGCGTTTCGGCGGCGGCGATGCGCAGACCTTCATACAGGGCATAGTTGCAGGAGATGGGAGCCGTGTGATGATAGGTGCGCTCTTTACCCCAGTATTTCTGGACCAGCGTCAGGTCCAGATACCAGTTGGTCACCGGGACCGACCGTTTTTCCAGTTTGTCAACGGCGCGGGGACCGAGGGTGATCGGGCTGGCTCCCGGCGGGCAACTCAGGCACTTTTGCGCGGCGCTGTAGCAGACGTCAAGGCCAGTCTCGTCCACGCGCACCGGCAACCCACCCAACGATGTCACCGCGTCCACGATCAGGAGGCCGTCCTGGGCGTGAACGATCCTGGCGATCTCGTCCAGCGGTTGCAGGACTCCGGTGGAAGTTTCGGCATGGACGATGGCCACCACTTTTGCCGGGCGCTTGTCCAGGGCCGCTTTCACATCTTCCGGTGTGAAGACCTCGCCCCAGGGGCGGGTGATGGTCTCGACCGCGCCGCCGTAGCGCCTGGCCATCTCCGCCAGACGCAGCCCAAAATATCCCTTGACGCAGACCAGGACCGTGTCACCCGGCTCGACCATGTTGGCGATGGCAGCTTCCATCGCTGCCGTGCCCGTGCCAGAGACGGGGATGGTGATTGGATTTTGCGTCTCAAAAAAATAGCGCAGCAGGCCCTGCGTGCGGTCCATCAATTCGAGGAAGCGCGGGTCCAGGTGCCCGACCAGCGGGGTTGCCATGGCCCGCAGCACTCTGGGATCGACCATGCTGGGGCCGGGGCCTAACAGGATACGCGGCGGCATGTCGAGTTCGGGGTAGAGGGACGTGTCGACTTGTGCTGAATTCATGCTTGCCCAGTCGCTCCTTGGATAATCGGCCTGGGTTTTGCCCTGGTCGCTGGAAAGGGACCCGTCCGCCGGCCAGGCGTGCGGAGAGGCCGCCGGGGACCCACGACAAAACCATAACTGCCAGCATTGAGGGCCTGACAGTGAAACCACGGCGGCGGTCCGATTGGGGAGCGTTTCGCTGCCCGCTGGCTGGCGTGACCGCTCTTATAATAGACCATCGGATCGGGCTTTTCAACCGGCCTGGACTGCCCGGCCTACCTGTCCTGGCCGCCGCATGACGATCAACCGTGGCTGCCTCCATGTGCCCAGGTTGGCGATCCGGTGCATGCGCCGGAAGTACGGCGGCATCTCCGCTGGCGGTATCCGGCGGAAACCGAAGTGCTGGTAGTACGCCTCCATTCGCCGGGCGCACATCAGATAGAGCGGGCCATTTTCCCCGGCCAGCAACGCCCGGACGACCGCTGTCCCGATCCCTGCACCCTGCCGTTCCGGAATGACGGCCAGGGAGGCCAGTTCGCGGCTGCCGTCGCCGTGCGGTTTGATTTGGCCGACGCCGACGATCTGCCCGTTTTCTTCCGCCACGACGAAACGCGGCCAGTCGATGCCGAACGGGTTGATGCCGGCCTGCCGTATGATCCGCCGGATGGTTGGCTGGTCAGCCTGGCGGGCAGGGCGGATGGGCATGGGTGCGGTTATTGCTCTGGAGCCTGCTGGCCCAACGCCGGCCATTCGTGGCGCAGCAGGCCGAACAGGATCATGTCGTATCGCTGGCCGTCGCGCTGAAGGAATTCGCGGTAGACGCCTTCCCGCCGGAAACCCAACTTTTCGCACAGCCGGAGGGAGGCAACGTTATAACTGAACACGGTGGCCGTGAGGCGGTGCAGGTTAAGCTCCTGAAACGCGAAGCGCAGGCCGAGCTGCCCGGCCTCGGTGCCCAAACCCTGTCCCCGGCGGGCCGGGTCGCCGATGCCCATTGCCATGCCGCCAACGCCGTGCGCCCAGAGAATGCCGTCGATCTCCAGGTAGCCGACGATGCCTTCCTCGTTGAGCGGCCTGATGGCGAAGGTGAAGTCCCGCTCAGATTTTTGCCTGTCCGCCATACCCTGCTTCAGGTAATCCGGCGAGCGGGGCACGGCTGGCCGCGCATCAAACAGCCGCAGGAATTCGGCGTCTTCGTACCAGCGGGCCATCATGGGGAAGTCCTGATCAGTGATGGCGGTGAGGCGGACCTTCTCACCGCGCAGGAGATTGCTCATTAACTGCATGGGCTGGCGCGCTTTCCCGGTAAGCCAGATGGCGGCGGTTGGTGATGCTGTGGCTGCCCTGTCGATTATCCAGGGCTGGCCGCAGGGGAACAAAACAGCCACATCGCGTGGCTGCTGGGCGTGCTGGCGGGGAGGACAGGATTCGAACCTGCGGTCGGCTTTAACACCGACAACCGCTTAGCAGGCGGCCCCAATCGTCCACTCTGGCACCTCCCCGAGAGGCGATAGCTGGCGGAGGGAGAGGGATTCGAACCCCCGGAGACCACAAGGGCCTCAACGGTTTTCAAGACCGTCGCAATCGTCCACTCTGCCATCCCTCCGGATCGGCAGCTCCCACCGTCGCGTTAGTATAACATGGCGGTTAAGGGGGGTCAATGCCGGTTCGATGATCCAGCAGCCGCCAATCCCTGAGGGTGCGGAATCGATCAGCCGGCGTGCTGAGATAGCCTAACTGGACGCCCGCCACCCGCGTACTGACGGCATAAGCATACACCGGGTAGTAAAAGGGCAGCGCCAGGGATCGGCTGACGAAAAGCTGCTGGAACTCCGCATAATGCTCGGCGCGGTGCAGCCCGTTCGGGTCGCGTCGGGCGTATTCCAGCAGTTCGCTGCTCCGCCGGTCGTTGATCCCGCCATAGTTCTGCCCGTCCGGATACTGGCCCTGGTGCCAGAAGGTGTAGGGATCAGGGTCGGCGTGCGGCGCGAGGCTGAGTTCCACCAGCGCCGTGTCGAACTGGCCTGCTTCCAGCCGCTGGCGAAGCCGGGGGAGGGGGACATTCTCCGTCGCCACCTGAATCCCTAACTGCGACCATTGCGCCGCCAGGTCGGCAGCCAGCGCCGCCTGGACC
>DAOTXK010000368.1:0-5207 GCA_034435395.1 Anaerolineae bacterium
CAAAAAATCCTGGTAACCGTCGTCGAAGGTCAGGACCATCATCTGAGCCGGTATCCCCCACCGCCGCAGCCGCGCGACCGCTTCATCCAAGGGGAGGACCTGACACCGACGCACCACGAGATCGCACACCTGCTGGGCAAAAACCTCCGGATGAATGGCGAACGGGTCGCACGGATTATCGGACACACTGTGATACATCAGTATGCGCAGGCGAGACAGCCCTCTGACGTCATTCATCATGATGGCAACCCCCAGTGAACCACTCTCGCCGGCCCCGTCATAAAGAACAGAACACCACCCTCTGCGCCTTGTCGGACCAGAGGCTGAAGATGATCCCACACTCGCCTGACAACCTTTGGACCGTCCTGTATCATGGGCTTCGCCACGTGATATTCTGGTATCATAGCCTCACCTTCATCGATGCCAGCAAGGAGTCGCTCCTCGACTCCGGATATGAGCGCGCCAGCCGGTCAGGGTGATCCAGCCCCCGCCGGGACATCGGTCTGATCATCCCCCGCCATCAGGGCGTCGACGAGGTCAGCACCTCCCGATAAACCTGTTCCAGCCGGGCGTTGATCCGGGGCCAGGCGTACTTAACCTCGACCTTGGCCCGACCGCGCCGTCCCATGGCCTGCCGCCGCGCCGGGTCGCCCAGCAGCAGCCGGATTTTGGCGGCCAGTTCGTCCCCATCGCCAGGCGTGCTCAGCAGGCCATTTTCCCCATCGCTGACCACCGAACGCACGCCCGGCAGGTTGCTGGCGATCACGGGCCGGCCGCAGGCCATCGCCTCCAACAAGACGAGGCCAAACGCCTCGCCCATCGTCGTGGAGGGCAGCACGCCGAGATCGCACAAGGCATAGTGCGCCGGCAGCTGCTCATCGGAAACCCGACCGCAGAAGATCACCCGCCCCCCCAGCCCCAACTCCTGAGCCAGGGCCGCATACCGGGGGCGCAGGTCGCCGTCGCCGACCACCAGCAACTTCACGTCCGCCTCATCGATCAGGCGCATACAACGAATAAGCACGTCCACCCCTTTGAAGTAATGGGGTGTGTCCAGCCCGCCGACGAACAGCACCACCCGGTCCTCCGGGGCCAGTCCATAGGCCGCCCGCAGATCGCGGCTGTCCAGGTCCGGGCGAAAGCGATCGGGGTCCACGCCATTGGGCATCTCCACCACGCGTTCCCCCATCGCCCGCACCAACGGCGCGATGCGGGCCGACCGGGCATAGTCGAGGGACGTGACCATCAGCCGGCAGGCGCGCCTCAGGATCGCCTGGCCGAGCACCGCATGATGAACCCTGATGCCCACGCCCATCACGCCATCCAGGATGACATCCTGATGATAGGTGATCACATACCGCACGCCGCGCCGCCAGGATTGCAGGTACAGCATCTCCTGCCCGAAGATGAAAGGATAGTGGAGATGGACCAGATCAAAGCCCCGCAGCCGCCGGAACAGTTCGGGCATAAACGGCGCGTTACCCACCCGAAACGCCACCGGCAGGCGGTGCACCACCAGCTCGCTGGGGTACGCGTGGTCCCCCGGTGGATGATCGGCGGTGAACACCTCCACCTGGTTCCCCAGTCCCGCCAGGCCGATGGCGTTTTGATAACACACCCTGCCTGTGCCGCCCAGATAGGGAGGGAAAGTTGCGGTCACATGCGCGATTCTCATAAACGTCTGGTCCAGAGTCTCCCTGCCAGCCAGAGGCGGATCAGCGCGGTACCCTTGCCGCCAGGACATCGACAACCGACGGTTAATGCCCGACATGAGAACCAGGCTTCCCCAAGCGCTGTTGTGAAGCCTGGCCAGTGACTTCCACCGGAAGCCGTGGAAGTCGGTTCTGCCGATAACCACCTGCACAGGTCGGACGCGCTGGCGCGGCGGGACCCTCAGCTAACCACGTCTCGAGGCCCCAATCGGCGTCCAGGGCGGAGAGCCTGCGGCGCTCACCACGCCGGGCGTCGTTTCACCGGGCCCGCCTACCCGGTGACATCCTGGAGCACCCGTTCGCTGAGGCGGGCCGCGGCCGGCTCTGGGATCTGACGGGTCACCCCCAGATAGACGCGATGCCACAGATAAAACAGGGGATCGAGGACCCACCGGCACACTTTGACCTCAAACCCGTCGCCGGTCTGGCCAGCAGCCAGCTTGAGCGAGGCGGTGCTCAAAATCTCGCGGTCCGACACCCGCCGCGACTGCTGCACCACCTGCCGCCGCCGCAGAATGTTGGACCAGTTGGCGATCAGCCACCCGTGGCTGGTCATCTTGGCCCGGATGTGGGCCGGGCCGCTCAGCAGGGAGAAGCCCCAGCTCACGATCTCCGCCAGCAGCAGGACGGGCAACAGCAGCCACAAGGTGCGCCAGCGCAGGTTCTTGAGCAGCATCTGGTAACGGTTACGCTCCAGCAGGTAAAACTTCTGCGGGCTAAAACTGGCGGCGTAATCGTGATAGATGATCGACTCCGGCACATAGCGGCATTGATACCCCATCAGGCGCGCGCGCCATGACAGATCGGTATCCTCCACGTAAGCCGGCGAGAAGGCATCGTCAAAGCCACCCAGCTCGAGAAAGAGCGACCGGGAGACAGCGAAGGCCGCCCCGGAGACCGCATTGACGGTTTCCGCCTGGTCCGCCGATTGGCTGGGAGCCAGCCAGCCGCGCAGGTAGCCGAAGCCAGCGAAGTGGATGTCATTGCCGCAGGTGTTGATGTGGTCCGGATCGTTCAGCAGCAGGATTTTGCCGGTGACCAGGCCAACCTCCGGATTTTCCTCCAGCGTCTGCACCAACGGCTCCAGCCAGTCGGGTTCAACCACCGTATCCATGTTCAGGAAGGCCAGGAATTCGCCGGTGGCGCTCAGCGCCCCCAGGTTGTTGCCGACGCCGAAACCCAGATTCTGCCCGGCGCGAATCAACCGCACCCCCGGAAAGTGCCGCTCCACGTAATCCGCGCTGCCGTCTTCCGAGCCGTTATCGACCACAATGATCTCGTAATCGGTGTACTGCTGTTTGAGCAAGGAGGAAAGACACGCCTCGATGTATTTGGCCCCGTTATAATTGACGACAACAATGCTCACACGGGGCGCGCCGGCACCCCGCGGCCCATATTCAGTTACTGTCTGGTCAACTCCCTCCAGGATTTGGCTATCCATGTTGTGCTCCTTGCATCCGCATGAATTCCAGTAAAAGTCCGCGCAACGAATGTAAGATGATCCCGGTGAACAGGGCGAGCGTACCGATAAAACAAAACAAGACGGCCAACAAAGCGGTGCCCACCGCCAGCTGCTGATAGACGCTATAGGTGTGCACGACCCACAGGCCGACGAACAGGCCCATCATCAAGATCAAAAAGCCGGGCGTGGTGAAAAAGACCAGCGGCCGCGACTGACCGATCAGGCGCAGGATGCCGTTCAACACCTTGAGGCCATGCGCCACCACCGAGCGCTTGGGCTTGTCCTCGTAACGGATGGTGATCGGCACTTCCACCACCTTCAGGTTGTAGTCCCGCGCCAGGAACTGCATCTCCGACTCCACCGAAAACCCGCTGCTACTGAAGGTGATGCGCTCCACCGCCCGCAACGAGAAGGCCCGGAAACCGCTCTGCGAGTCCGTGGACGCCGTGCCCGATAACAGGTTGACCAGCGTGGTGAATCCCCAGTGGCCGAGAATACGCGACACAGGGACATCGCTTTCCTGCTTCAGATAACGCGAGCCGATCACCAGATCAGCTTCCCCGGCGAGCACCGGCGTGATGACTTTGGGCAAATCTTCGGGCCGGTGTTGCCAGTCCCCGTCGAGGATGACCACCACCCCCGGCAGGAACAGTTCCCTGGCCTTGCGGAAGCCGGTGTTCAGGGCTGCGCCCTTGCCCAGGTTTACTTCGTGACGGACAACGCTGGCCCCGGCCAGGCGGGCGATCGCGGCGGTGTGATCGGTGGAACCGTCGTCCACCACGATAACCTCGTCCACATACTGGCGGACCTGCAAGACCACACTGCCGATAAACCGTTCTTCGTTGTAAGCGGGGATGACGGCTACCACCCGGTCGTTGAACGGATAATTCGCGCCTGCCTGGTCAGCCGTGGCCACTGCGCTGAGCAGGCGATCCGTCCCTAAAGGTGCCAGCCTGACCGCTGTGTCCTGCGCTATCTCCATCTACCTACCCCCTGTCGCTTGACAATAAACTCCCCAACGCTCCGGTTGACCGCGCCACTTTGCCGCCACCGGACTGGATGCCCACGTCCACTTTGCGCGATGGCCTTCATCCTTCCCCTAACACCGGTTAAACATTAAAGCTATACTAACAAGGTCCACGAGCCGTAAAGCGATCTTAACCTCTCTCGGCTTGGCGCAGGCGACGCCCCTCCGGCCACCTGCTTCTTCAGGGGCGGGTGTACTTTAGAGTTGCCGGATGACTGGGTACCAGGGACATCAGGACAAGGAGAAACTTAGGGAGTGATCGTATGAATGTCTATTACGCCCCAACCCAGTGTCTGCTGCTGATGATAAAAAGGCAACCGTCAATGTCATCTCGTCGGTCCAGCAGCATCGTGGTCAGCAATCTCTACCAACGACTGTCGCCCCGCTGGTTCCGGCCGGGAGGTTCCCACCCCTGCCGTCAAACAACAAGCACCAATCAAGTATTTCAGCGTGATTGTATGTCATTTTATCTTAGCTAACAACTTACAGAAACCCGAAAAACTTATAAAGGACTTTCCCCAGCTGTCAGCGGAGGTCAGCACAGTCGCCGGTCAGGGTGATCTTAACCCGTGGCTTACCGAATCGCGAAAAAAGCGTAAAACCAGTCCGCCAGGTCTGGACGCTGGCCAGGGGATCAGGTATGATACAGGTGAATGATCATTTGTGCTCATGTTGTAGCGCATAAGACGCACCTATTACAAAGAGATATTAGGTACTAGTTTTCGGATTGTGGGGATATGTCTTCAACGGTCACCGCGTTCACCATATCGACCTTAACTTCGGGCATGACGGCGACCCTCAGCCTGATCGCGATTGTGACCCTGTTGCTCCTGCTCATCAACAAAGAGATTGTGGTCACTGGTCCGACGCCTCAGGCCAGGTTGCTGAGACGGGCGCTGAATTTCACCATCCCGCCGCTGTTGTTCGTATTCGGCATGCTGTTGGTGCTGAAGTTCATCGAAATTGTGGGGTAAGGGGGGCAGGCCGCGTTATCCCTGGCCGACGG
>DAOTXK010000369.1:0-9513 GCA_034435395.1 Anaerolineae bacterium
TTGATCACCTGCCGTTCGGCGCGGTCCACCTGCTGGCGGGGGACGCGCCCGATCCGGGGGCCGAATGCGCGCGTTATGAGGCGCTGCTGCGCGGGCGGCAGATCGACCTGGCCTGCGTCGGCATCGGCGAGAACGGCCACCTGGCCTTCAACGATCCCCCCGCTGACTTCGCCACGCGGGAGCTGGTGCGGGTGGTCACGCTGGACGAAGCCTGCCGCCGTCAGCAGGTGGGGGAAGGGCACTTCCCGACGCTGGCCGACGTGCCGACGCAGGCGCTATCCCTGAGCATCCCGGCCATCCTGGCGGTGCGGACCATATCCTGCGTGGTGCCGGACGCGCGCAAAGCGGCGGCTGTCCGCTGCGCTCTGGAAGGGGATATCTCGCCCTGGTGCCCGGCCTCGGCGCTGCGGCGGCACGGGGACTGCACGCTGTTTCTGGACATCCAGTCCGCGTCGGCGCTCACCGCGGCGAGGTGAGCGCGCTGAACCGCAAAGGCCGCAACGTTCACGAAGGTTCCCCCTACAAGATTTCCGGGGAGTTCCTGGCGCGCCTGGTGGTCCAAAGCGCGCCTGACGGTTCAAACCAGCATGTGCATCCAAAACGTCACCCGTCCGCCCAGGTCCTGCCGTAGCGCCGGATGCTTTTTTATGGTAGAATAGAACATAAGTTCATATCACGGTGGATCAAACGGGCGGATGGGTTATAATCGGTGGTTCCGGTCGGCGGCCCGATTGGGCCCGGCGACCTGATACGTCGAGCGGAGGACCGCTGTCCTTATACGGCCTTGCCAGTCGGAATAAATCGCTCTACACTGGCAGTGGTTGAGCGTTAGCGATCCACTGGCGAGCGCTTTGTGGTGAGTGATCAAGGGTAGGATCGATTGGTATGAGTATCACCAGCGTGTATCAGTTGCTGCAAGCCTTGCTCCAGGCCACTCAGCCGAGCCAGGTGCGCGACATCCTGGCGGCGATTGGCGACCATCCCGCCATCTCTGTCGATCAGCCGTTTGGGCCGCTCGGCTGTCAGTGGCATTTCTTTGACGACAACCCGTCCAACCTGTCCACCATCAACCTGGGATCAAAGCCAGGGCGCAGCCTGACCGAGCGCGTGACCAACGCCATTGACGCGATTTTTGAGCGTAAGATGCTGCTGCGCGGCGATCCGGCCAATCCGCCGCGCTCCCCGATGGAAGCGGGGGAAGTGTGGTTTGGAAGACCGCGTTCAGCCGCCCAGGATGGACTGTTTAATCTGGACCCTGAACGCATCGACGAGTATTCCCGGCTCATTCACGTGGTGCTGACCTCCGGCGACGACCCCAGCAAACCCACCGTGGACGTGGTGGACCAGGGCATCGGCATCGAGCCGGACGAGTTCACCACCACCATCCTCAGCTTTCACCGGGGCAACAAAATCCACAAACACTACCTGGCCGGCGCCTTCGGGCAGGGCGGCTCGGCGACCATCGCCTTCAGCGAATACACCCTGATCGTGTCGCGCCATATCCGCTCGGAGCATATTGTCGGCTTCACCCTCGTCAAACAGCTGGACCTGGAGGAGACTTACAAAGAGAACGCCTATGCCTACCTGGCCGTTCAAAGGCCCGACGGCCGGATCACCGTGCCGAGCTGTGCCATAGAGGACGCGCTTGACCCCTACCCGGATGTCCAGTCCGGCCCGCACAAGCCGCCGGCGGTCTCCTGCGGCACGGTCGTCCGGCACTATGGCTATCAGCTCAAGGGGTTGGAAGGCCCGCTCTCGACCAGCCCTGGCAACGTCTACCACCTCCTGCAACACCTGCTGTTTGACCCATTGCTGCCCTTCCGGGTGGTCGATTTGCGCCGGGCGGGCAGTTACCGCCGCAAGATCGTCATCGGCTCGCGCAACCGACTGCTGGCGGAAGTGGGCATCGCCGAAATCCGCCATCATCAGCCCCGCTTCTGGCTGCGCCCGTTTCCCGGCGAGGAACCGTCGCTGGCCGTCGAATACTGGGTCGTGTTCTCGTCCCATAACAAACAGAACGGGAGCCAAGCCAGCCAGCGGATGCGGCCTCATGACCTGTTTGTGGACCCCGCCCACCCGATCATCGGCACGCTCAACGGCCAGAATCATGGCGAATTGACGGCCCGCATCATCCGCGATGCCCGGCTCCCCCAGGTCGCCAAACACATCATCGTGCATCTGGACCTGACCTACGTCAGCAAACGGGCCAGGAGCCAGCTCCTGTCGTCCACGCGGGAAGGGTTCAAGGAAGGGGAGGCCCTGGAAGAAGTGGTGCGCATCTTACAGGACCACTTCCGCGACGATGAATACCTGCATGCCATCGAAGCCGAGCTGGAGGAGGCACTCCTGGACAGCGACGGCTCGCAGGCCAACGAGGAGGTGAGGCGTCGGATCACCCGGTTGTTGCGGGAGATCAAGCTGGACTTCAGCGATGTCGCCGACTTCCCCGGCATGGGCAACCTGGAAGACCCCCAGTCGTCGCTGGCGCGCCCCCAACGCCGGTTGGGCCGGGCCCAGCCGCTGCCCACGCTGCCCTATCCCCAGGTCACGCGGCTGCGGATCGTCAGCCCGGAGAAGGTGTTCCGCATTCACCAGGGGGACAGCCGGTTCGTGAAGGTCGAGACCGATGCCGATGCCTATTACGACCGGATAGGCGCGATCCGAATCCGGGCCGTGCCCAACCATCTGGTCGATGTCTCCAAGGGGACTCTGATCGGCGGGCGCATCAACTGGCGGCTGCGACCGCGCGCCGACTCCAAGCCGGGGGATATCGGCAAGGTCATCGTGACGCTGACGCTGCCCAATGGCGCGCAGTTGGTGGAACGATTGCCATACGAAATCCTGCCCCCCCGCGAGCAGCAGATCAAAACGCCCAGGGGATACGTGCCCTATTTCGATATTCAGGGGCTGGACCCCGCCGAGAGTCCGGATCAGTTTTTTATGGTCTGGGATTACCTGGACCCCGCCGAAGATGACATCACCTCGGTGGCCTACAAGGTGGTGGAGACCAGGGGCGGCCTGGTGGTCTACTATTCCAAGGCGTTCGCCATCTATCGGAAATGGCTGGACGAAGTCCTGCAAAAACAGCCCAGCCTGGCCCAGCAGTTTGTGCAGAATTACGAGATATGGATCGGCTACTATGCCATCCTGAAGTGGCAACAGCGCAAACTGGACCCCGAGTTTGCCGATATCAGCGCTGACGAAGAGCTCCTCGAACGGATGCAGGACAAAGAAGGCGCGGTGGTGGCCGAGATGCAGGTCAAACAGGCGCTAGAAGTGGCCGACCTGCAACAGCGGTTCGCCCGGCTGCTGTAGGCGGCTCCTCTTCTGCGGCCCGACCAGGATTCAAACCGGGCGCGCGGCCCGGTTCTTGCTGGCCGGTGGCCGCCCCCTGGCCCTGAAGGTCCCTCGCGGCCAGAAATGTTTTGACTTTTACCCTGAAGTTGGGTTTACTGGCGGCACCGGGGATCAGGCGCGGTGGTAGATGGCGAAAGGGTGGATGCGATCACTTCCGTTGACCGGCAGGAGGGTGAGCCGATGGCGCGTCAATCTCTGCTGATCCTCAGCCTGATGATGGCCATCGTGATCGTCAGCGGGCTGGCCTGCGATCTCTCAGCTTCCGCAGGCGTGGCCGCCACCGTCCTCGCGCCGACGCCGCCGCCCCCGCCCGGCACCCCGGTCCGCAATGGCGGCGCTATTGAGCCTGGCGGGCAGATGAGCGCGGTCATCCAGGCCGGCGGGGAGGAACACCACTATACCTTCCACGGCGAGGCCGGGATGGCCGTGACCATCGATATGCAGGCCGGACCGCAAAGCGGCCTGGACAGTTACCTGATCCTGCGCGACCCCCATGGCAACGAGTTGACCCGCAATGACGATTGGAGCGGCCTGGACAGCCGCATTGACAACTTCATCCTGCCGGAAACCGGCGACTACACCATCGTGGCGTTCGGTTACAACCACGCCAGCCAGGGGAGTTACTCGCTGTCCATGGTCATGGGCACGCCAATGCCCACGCCGACCATCACCCCGACGCTGGAGGCAGGCGGCGGCCCCACGTCGATTGGGGCGGTGGAAACCGGCACGATCAACACCAGCGGCCAGGTTGACGTGTGGACGTTTGCCGGGCAGGCCGGGGAGGTGGTGACCATCGAACTGCGGGCGCTGGGCAGCAGTTACCTGGACCTGTTTCTGGAGCTGGTCGGCCCTGACGGTGGCACGCTGATCATGGACGATGACAGCGGCGGCAACCTTAACCCGCGCATCGCCAATTTCATCCTGCCACAGGAGGGGGTGTATGGCGTCCAGGCCAGCAGCCTGGGCGGCTCCACCGGCTCCTACGAACTGGTGATCGCCGCTGGCGTCCCGCCCACGCCGACCCCTGCCCCACCCACGCCTGGACCCTCGCCCACCCCTTTCGAGCGGACCATCGAACTGGGCCAGTCGGTGGAAGGAATGGTCCATCCCAACAGCGAGGGTGATCGGTACATCTTCTGGGCGGATGAACCGATGGTGGTGGAAGTCGTGCTGCACAGCAGTGACTGGCAGTCCACCCTGTACCTGGACATGTTTGATCCGGACGGGTTGCAGCAAACGCTGGTCGACTACAACAGTCCGACCGCCGCGATCCTGCTGCCCAACGTGGTATTAGCGACCACCGGCGAATACATCTTCCGGGTGCTCAACTACCGGAACTACGCCGTCGATTATGTATTTTCGATAGCGGCGAGCGAGACCATGATGGAAACCGGCGGCCCGATCAGCTACGGCCAGGGCGTCAGCGGGGAACTGCTGTACCCCGGCCAGGAAGATCGATGGACGTTCGAGGGGCGGGCTGGCGACCGCGTGATCATCATCATGAACGGTGTGAATAACCTGGACAGCTATCTGATGCTGCGGAATGCCACCGGCCGGGAGCTGGCCCGCAATGACGACGCCCCCGGCACGCTCGATGCGCGGATTGACTACGTCCTGCCGACCACCGGCCAGTACACGATCGTCGCCCGCAGTTTTGGCAGCAACTCGTTCGGCCAGTATCGCTTGCAGTTATTCCTGTCCGACTGATCAGGCGGGGGAGCGGGGCCGCCGGGGCTGCTGGCGCGCCTGTCGCCCGCCAAGGATGGCATCGGCATGAGCAAAAGACCTTATTATCGAGTGGCGGCGCTGCTGGTCCTCGCTGGCGTGTTGCTGGCCGGGCGGCCCGCCCAGGCCCAGGGTGGCGAGCTGCCGTTTGGCACGCCAGTGGAAGCGGTGCTCCCCGAGGGCGCGACCCACACCTACACCTTCCGCAGCGACGGCGGCGAGGCGATCACGATCCAGATGACGGCGGGTGCCGCCGCCCTCGACCCGATTCTGGAGCTTTACGGGCCGGACGGCGCGCTGCTGGCGTTTAATGATGATGCGGCGATGGGCCAGCGGGACGCCCTGCTGGACGATGTGGCGCTGGTTGAGGAGGGCGTCTACACCCTGCTGGCGCGGTCCTATGGCAACCGGGGGAATGGGGCGTACACGCTGCTGGCCACCCGGCGGGCGGCAGCCGTGCCGGAAGTCGGCGAAGGCCAGCCGATCAGCCTCGGCGAGACCGTCTACGGCGAAATCGCCGCCCCGGAGCAGGCCGACCGCTGGACGTTTGCCGGAACAGCGGGGCAGGTGATCAGCATCGCCCTGAACCATACGCCCGCTTCAGCGCTCGATCCGTTGCTGGAATTGCGGAGGCCGGACGGCCGGACACTGGCGGAAAGCGACGATGACGGCGGCGGCACCAACAGCCTGATCAGCGGCCTGGTGTTGCCCGCCGATGGGACCTATACCATCGTGGCGCGGTCCTGGGGCAGCACCACCACCGGGGCCTACACCCTCACCCTGAGCGAGGGCGCGGTGACTCCACCCCAGGTCGGGCCGGCGGCCGGCCACACCGGCGTGATCGAGCCGGGCCAGACGGTGGAGGCGTTGCTCACGCCGGGGACGGTGGATGAGTGGACGCTCGTCGGGCGGGAAGGGCAGATTTTCAGCGCCGCCGTCTATGCCGAGGGGGACAGTTTCGATACGGTGCTTTACATCGTGAACGCCAACGGCGCTGAAGTTGCCTACGACGACGACGGCGGGCCGGGTCTCAACAGCATGGTGCTCGGCTGGGCCGTCCCGGCGGACGGCGTGTATACCATCCGCGTGGGCAGCTACAGCGGGCAGAGCGGCGGCCCCTACGCGCTGACCGTGCAGCCGGGCCGCCAGCGGGTATTGCCGGAAGGGTGGCTGCAAGGCCATTTGACCTTCGGCCTCCCCCAGCGGGGGACCTTCGCCGCCGGGCAGCTGAATCACGTCTGGCTGTTTGAGGCGGAGGCGGATCAGTGGCTGACGCTGGACTACCAGGCGGACAGCCTGGGCGGCCTGTATGTTGAGATCATGGGGGAACGGGGCGAAGACCTCGGCTACATGGAACCCGGCCTGCTGCTGCCCATCGACGCGACCGGGACGTATTACGTGTTCGTGCAGGGTTATGAGCCGGGCGGCTACACCCTGACCCTGTCCGAAACCGAGCCGCCGCCTATCAACACCGGGGCCATCGAACCCGGCCAGACCATCGGGGTGTCGCTGGCACCCGGCGCGGAAGACGAGTGGACGTTCGTCGGGCGGGCCGGGCAGGTGTTCACCATCGCCGTTTACGCCGAAGGGGACCGCTTCGACACCGTGTTGCGGATTGTGGACGCGAGCGGCGTTGAGATCGCCTTCGATGACGACGGCGCAACGGGCCTCAACAGCATGCTGCGCGGCTGGGCCGTCCCGGCGGATGGGGCCTATACCATCCGCGTGGGCAGCTACAGCGGGCGGGAAGGCGGTCCCTATCAACTGATCGTCATGCCGGGCGAGCGTTTTGTCTTCCCTGAGTCCTGGGTGCAGGGGCCGCTGCCGGTCCGCCAGGCGGTGGAGGGCCGCTTTGATGAGGGCAGGCTGACGCACGTCTGGACGTTTGAGGCGGGCGCGGGGCAGTCATTGGCGCTGGACTACGCCGGAGACGTTTCGGTGGAAGTGCTGGACGCGCGAGGGGAAACCTATCTTTCCATTGTGCCGGGCGCTCCCGCCTTCTTCGACCAGGCCGGGTTGTACTACCTGGTGGTCCGGGGCTACCAGGCTGGCTCCTATGCCTTGAAGATGTACAGCGTAGAGGGAGGGCCATCCGGCGGGCGCGCCCGCGAGATAACAGTGGGTGAGACGGTCACGGCGGCGCTGGCCTCCGGCGCGGAGGACACCTGGACGTTCACCGGCGAGACCGGGCAGGTGATCTCGATAGCCGTCACCGCCGCCGGGGATTATTTTGATCCGGTGTTGTCCTTACGGGATGGCTCCGGGCGCGAGATCGCCCTCGATGACGATAGCGGCGGCGACCTCAACAGCCTGATCGCAGGCTTCAGCCTGCCCACCGACGACGAATACGCGATCGTGGTGCGCAGCTTCAACGGGCGGTCCGGCGGCCCTTATACCCTGAGCCTGACGGCGGGCCGGCCTGGCCCTGCGCCGTCAGGCTGACAGCGGCGGGGCAGCCTGGTCGCGTGACGCTTTTTCCTCCACGCGGTTTTGAGCGAGATGTTATTTGACAATTTTAACCTTATTGGGTAACTTACGCTGGTGGTAATGAAGGCCACATTCTCCGCAGTGCGCAGATCAGCATCGGACTTTTTCATGGAGGAACCATCATGGCTGACTATTTCAGACTCTCAGTGGGAACGGCCAACGATGTCTGGCATCTGGATGCCGAGGGCAGGATATTTCATTGGAACGGCAGCGCCTGGAGTCAGCCAGGCAACCCTGCTGACCGGGCCATCGACATCGCTGCCGGTACGAATGGCAGTGCCTGGCGGGTAGACCCTGCCGGCAAGATAAGTGAATGGGATGGAGCGAGTAAAACCTGGAAAGGCCCCGATACGATTGCCAAGGATGTAAAGGCGATCTCCGTCGCCCCTGACGGCACTGTCTGGTGTGTCAACAAAAATGGCACCGTTTACTGGAAGCCCAAGGGGGGAGCCTGGACGGAAACGCCTTCCCAGCCCCGTCCAGCACCAGGGGCAACTTGGCAGTACAAGGTCCGACAGGGCGACCGGTTATATCAGATCGTCAGGGAGCAATACAAAGTCGGCGAGGCTCAGATCGGGCCTATCGTCGAACAAATCGTCGCCTTGAACAAAGATAAAATCGCTGACCGCGACAATATCCCCGCCGGGATTACGCTCACCATGCCGCCACGGCAGTGAGCGCCTGAGCCGATAAACAGGGGGCCTCTGCCAGCGAATCAGGCTGGCCATGGCCCAGTGGCATATATCGCTGAACACGGGGGGCGACGGCTGTCGTCCCCCGCTTTTCCCTGCCGGGTGATGCCCAGGCGCGCGCCGTCACCGCGCCCAGACGGTGAACGGCTGTGACCAGACCGTGGGGTTGAGCGTGGCTCTGGGGGCGGGCGTCCAGGGGGTGAAGGTCGGCGAGGGGGTGAAGGTCGCCGTCGGGGTGGGAGTGAGGGTGATCGACGGCGTGGCCGTTGGCGTCGGGGTGGGCGTGGCGGCTGGCAGAGGGGTTTCGGTCGGCGCGGTCAGCACGAAGGCTGCCAGCGACATCAGCAGCGGCTGGCCGTTGGCGGCGTACTCCGCGACCCAGCCGGTGCGCTCTTCTGGGGCCGGGCCGTCGGCGCTCCAGGCATCGACCCGCCGGTAGGCGACCTGCCACCATAACAACCCCTCCCGGCAGACCGGCCATCCCAGGGCGGTGAGCGTGCTGCCCGCCGGCAGCCGGTCAACCGGCGTCCCGGCAGGCGTCCGGCGCACCTGGACGCCGGTCTCCGACACCACGATCACGGTCATGCCCCGTTCCAGGGCGCTGTCCGGGCATGGCCCGTTGCCCTGCGCGCCAGCCAGGCGAGCAGCCATGATCACCGCCGACAGCCATCCCAGCGCCAGGATGAGCAGCCGTCTGTCAACCGTCATCGGAGCCGTTCACTCCCCGCAGCCCCCGCAGATGGGAACCGGCTGGCTACGGCCAGGCCGCGTACCGATCCCGCATTGTACCGGGGTTCTAGCAACTTTCCAACAAATGTATAATGGGTAATTGTGATATGATGGCGCTAGGACAACTGGGTTGTGCGGAGGAAGAGCCATGCGAGCGGTGTTCCCGGCAAGGTGGGCGCTGGTGATGGCGCTGGTGGTGTTGGTCGTGATCCTGCTGGCGGCTTTTGCGTGCGGGTATTGGGTGTTGCCGCCGCTGCTGTTTCCCCAACCGTTGGCGGTTCAATCGGTCGCCCAACTGCCCAGCCCGACCTTTGATCTCGCGGCCCAGGGGCCGGGCGCGCCCACCTGGACGCCGGTCACCACGCCGACGGATACGCTTACGCCGACCGATACCTTCACGCCAACGCCCACCTGGACGCCCATCAACATCGTGGCGACCTATACCCCGTCCCTGAACTACACACCTTCCGAAACCCTCATCCACACCCGGACGATCACGCCATCGGACACGCCGCCGCCAACC
>DAOTXK010000370.1:0-4329 GCA_034435395.1 Anaerolineae bacterium
ATCTGCTGGGGCGGGGGCCGCGGCCAGCCCCGCCGGGCCGCGCCGCCGGGTCCGCCAGCGGGAACGCCGGGAACGGTGCCTCGGCGGGCGGCGGGCCGGACCTGACCCGCCCGGTCGCCGTGACCGATGCCACCTTCCAGCGGGAGGTGCTGGACAGACCGGTCCCGGTGGTGGTAGATTTTTGGGCACCGTGGTGCGGGCCGTGCCAGATGATCGGCCCGGCGCTGGAGCGAATCGCGGCGGAGATGGGCGGGCGCGTCAAGATCGCCAAGGTCAACGTGGACGAGAACCCGGCGTGGGCCGGGCATTACGGCGTGCAGGGCATCCCGACGCTGCTGCTGGTGCGGGAGGGCCACATCGCCGACCGCATCGTCGGCGCGCTGCCGGAGCCGTACCTGCGCCAGCGGATCGACGGGTTCGCCCGCGCGGGGTGACTCCCCTGTTGGCTGTCGCCAGGAAAAAAACACACGCCCGGCGGGCACCCAGGCCCCAACCGGGCGTCTGGCATTGGCGGTGAACAGCCGTCAGGGCGTCGGCGTGGGCAGGCTGAAGACCGGCGTGGGGAAGGTTGGGAAGGCAAAGGTGGGCGTGGGGACTGGCGTGGGGGCCGGACCCGCGCCCAATGACTGCCGCCATTCGGCTTCCAGCGCCGCGAACGGCCGGCCGGTGACGGTCTCGATGGCCTGGTAGAGGCCGGCGTTGGCGGCGACCAGCCGGGTGATCGCGCCGTGCGCCTCGTAGCCGCCGTAATGGTCGCGCAGGAAGGCCAGGAAGGACGCGCCCACGTCGTAAGGCAGGTGCGTGCAGCCATCCGGGCCGAGCGTACCCGCGCTGCCGCCCTCCGAGTCGCCATAGGCCAGGGAGGGCAGGGCGTTTAAGGCCACCAGGCCCCTCACCCGGGCGGCGGGGTCATAGGACTGGACGGGGTCTTCGAAGAAGGTGGCCTGCCCTTCCACCCACCAGGCCGGGCCGCGGTCGACGCCCATGGCCTGCTGATGGAAGTGGGTCAGCTCGTGCACGACGGTGGAACGGGCCAGCGCCCGCACGATGTGATCGTAGTCCCGCTGGAGGTCCAGGCCGCCGCATTCCCGATCCAGCCGGGCCTGGTCGGGGACGCGCTGGACCGTGCCGTTCCACTCCGGGCGCAGCGTGCCGACAAAGCGCAGGCTGTCCCCGCCGACTTCCCCGCGCCATTCCAGGAAGGAGTCCAGGTCCGGATAGATCACCACCAGCGGGCGGGAGGTCAGCTCCACGCCGGGAAAGCCCAGCCGCCAGCGCTCGCGGGCCTGGTTGACCGCGTCCAGCGCCTCCTCGCCGACCCAATCTGGCAGCCCGAACCAGTAAACGCGCACCAGGTCGTTCTCCACATGCTGCCACTGGCGGGTGTGGTCGGCGTAGATGTCGGTCTGCGGGCCGACCTCGATGGCGTTGCCCGCCGCGTCCACCAGCCGCCAGGTGTAGTGGACCGTCAGCCAGGGGATTAGGCCGCCGGCCTCATGCCGGAGCAGGGTGGCGGTGATGAGGCCGCGCGCGTTGTCGATAGTATCGGCCAGCACGCGCCCGGAGATGGGCGAATCAAAGTTATAAAACACGGTGGCCCGCGTGATCGGGCCGGCGCTGCTGGTCGCTTCAATGGTGAAGGTCATGCCCTGGGGATAATCGGAGGTGTAGGTGATGGCCCCGATGGTGAAGACCTCAGGATTGCGGTTTTCCTGGGCGGCGATCGGGCCGCCGGGCATGCCCAGGGCCAGGAGGGTGACGCCCGCCAGCAGCCACCAGCGACTCCGGCGCATGATGTTGCTCCTTCCCAGATGCGAAATCAGCCGCAGGCCAGCGGCGACATCCGACGGAACGCCAGCGTATCCGATCAGAGGGAGGCCGCCCCTGCCGCGCACCGATTGTAACCCGTTTGGGGTCTCGCGGCAGCGGGCGAGGCGTGTCTCTCATGAGGCTTGCCGGTGGACATCGGCGGGCAGGATGGGCGGTGTCCGGCCTGGGTGGGGTTTCAAACTGGCGCAAAACTCGTATACTTGAAGGTGTGGGTGAGCAGCGGATGGTGAGCCGATGCAGGTTGGCGAACAGATTGAGCATTACACCATTATCGAGCATATCGGGCGCGGCGGCATGGCGGATGTCTGGTCGGCGCGCGACGAGCGGCTGCACCGGACGGTGGCCGTCAAAACGATCATGGCGGACCTGACCGACGAGCGGGCGCGGGCGCAGTTCGAGCACGAAGCCCGGACGATCGCCGCTCTGGAGCATTCCAACATCCTGCCGATCTACGACTTCGGCGAGTACCAGCGCCAGCTATACATCGTGATGCGCTACGTGGCCGGTGGCTCGCTGATGGACCGGATCATCGACCAGGGGTGGCTGCCGGACGAAGTCGTCCTGGATATTGGCGGTGCCATCGCCCGCGCCCTGGAACGGGCCCATGCCGAGAGCATCGTGCACCGCGACCTCAAACCGGCCAACGTGTTGCTCGACCGTTTCGGCACGCCCTACCTGGCGGACTTCGGCCTGGCGGCGGTGGCCGGGGTCGGGGAAGATGAAGGCGGCAGTTCGGGCACCCTGATCTATATGCCGCCGGAGCAGGTCATGGGCGGGGCGGTCGATCACCGGGCGGACGTTTACGCCTTTGCCGTCATGCTGTTTCAGATGTTAACCGGCGAGTTCCCCTTCGACGGGCAAACGGCCCTGTGCCTGCGGCAGATTCAGTTCCATGACCAGCTCCCCGACCCCCGGGAATATCGACCCGATTTACCGGAGGAGCTGGCCTTCGTCCTGCGCACGGCCACGGCGATGGACGTGAGTGCCCGCTACGACAGCGCCGGGCTGCTGATGAACGAAGTGACGGTTGCCCTGCGGGGCCGGGTGGCGGAGGGTGAACCGATAGCCGAGCCAACAGGACCGGCACCGGAAGCAGTGCCGTACCGCGCCGAGACGGACCTTCACGCCGGGGTGGACGAAGACCTGATCGTGACCATGCACGGCGTGGTCGGCGAGGAGCTGCTGGCCACCCATCGCGTTGATTCCACGGAAGCCGCTCGCCGGTACTTCCAGCGTGTGCCCCCCGACAGCGGCGATGATCTGTTCGAGCGTATCGTCGAGGGGGAAGGGGCCCTGGGCGAGGTCCCCGGCATGCGCGAGGTGCGGGAGCTGTTCCAGCGCATGGTGCGCGCCTGGGCGCGTGGGCAGGGGCGTTTCCTGACCGGGGCCACGCACTTCGCCACCATCCACGATTATTACAGCCAGCCGGACGTGCATGGCCTGTCCATTGATGATGCCGGTCGGGAGGCCATGCTGCGCGGCGCGATCGAACACCACTACGAGTTGGAGTTCTGGCTGGCTCAGGTGCCCAGCATTGACCGGCGGCGGGTGATCTTCCTGCACGCCCTGCGCAGCGACCTGGCAGCCGCGCGGGCCTTGGCGGTCCGGCTGCTGCGGGATGTCCCGGACGGCGAGATGGCCAATGTCGCGCTGACGGTGGGGCGTCTGCTGCACGCCGAAACCAGCGTCGAGGTGCGGCGGGCGGTGGTGGAATTGCTGGCCCATCGCGGCGAGCGCCCCGCTGGCTGGCGCACCTACGCCTTCAACCGCGATACCGACCTGCTGCTGGCCGAACAGGCTGTCCGCGAGGACGCGCCGGAGGTGGCCGAGCTGGCGGCCCGTACCATCGGCCAGTTGCGTTCCCAGGCGGCGGTGATGCACATCACGTCGCTGGAGGGCTGGTCCATCAGGGAGGCGCGGGCGGCGCTGACCTGGATCAGAGATGAGGCGGACAGCCTGCCGCCGGAAGTGCCCTTTGGCCTGCGGGCACGGGCCTTCACGCGGCTGACCGTCCGCTACCTGTCAGCGGATATGGGGCGGCTGGGACTGCGTTACTTCCTGGCGCTGCTCGGCTCTGGCATCGGGTTAGGGCTGTATATCGATCGTATGTTCCCTTCCTCCTCGATCTTGCAGCTCTTGCACCTGTACCGCGTGATCGGCAACGCGCAGACGTTTGGCCTGGTGGCCGGTCTGGGCCTGACGCTGGCGGCGGCGCTGCCCCTGCGGCTGGCCGGGAGCGCCGCCCGCCGACCGGATGGCGCGACGCTCTGGCGCTGGTGGGCGCGGCTGCTGGTCGGCCTGATCCTGGGCTGCCTGGTCGGCACGGTTGCCTACCTGAACTTCCAGGTGATCGCGCTGTCCTTCACCGATCCCAAACTGCCGGTGGTGTTGTTCGGCGGGCTGGGGATGGCCTTGGGCGCGGCGGTAGGCGCGACGTTCCGCTGGCCGCTGGGAGTGCGTCTGGTGGCGGCGGCGCTGACGGCCTTCGCGCCGCTGGCC
>DAOTXK010000371.1:0-17529 GCA_034435395.1 Anaerolineae bacterium
CCGTCGGACTGGGGTCCGACGCTACACGGGGTCCGCATGGTTTAGCCTCACATCACCGCTGCCGCCCGCTAATACGGCAGGCGGGCCAGATCGCCCAGCAGCGGCGTAAAATGTTTCAGGTCGCAGGTATACAGCGGAACCCCCAGACGATGGCTGACCGCGGCGATCAAACAGTCCATCGCTTCCAGGTCGCGGCTCAGGTGAAAACGCAACAACTGGCGGATCGCCCAATCGACATCCTGAGACATCACGTCGATCCGTTCGAAGCGGCGTAACAAACGCAGCGCCGCCCGTTCCGCACGCCGGTTGGAGGCACCTTCGATGATCTCCAGCCAGACGATAGCCGAGACGCCTAACTGCCCCTGCTGGGACAACCAGGTTTCGGCGGGCGGATACCCGCGCAGCAAATCAACGACAATCGCCGTATCCACCAGGGCCACTACCACGAGCGTCGTTCTTTCCGTTGGCGACGCCGATCTTCGACCCAGGTCTGGCCGTCAACGATGTCCAGATCGCGCCAGCTGCCAGTCAACCCGTCCGCCACAATCGCCGCACCGGCCGTCGGTTGCGTCTGCATCAGGCGCTCGATTTCTTCATCGGTCAACGGCTCGCCCGCTGCTGGCTCTATGCGCACCCGGACCTCGCCAGGGGGCAACCCTGCCGGCAGATCGACCTCCAGCTTGCCTTCCTGCGTAATCCGTCCTGATAGCTCAATGGTCTCCATCCCGCCATTCTCCCGCTAAATCTGAAGCCTGACTCTATACGACTCATCCTTTCCAGGACGCCCTCACGCCGGGCCGCGCTGGCCGTAGACGTTCTGGTACCGGTCAAACAGCCGGTCCAGGTTTTCCGGCGAGATGGGGATCGGCTGGCCCATTTGCAGCGCCAGCCAGGCGGTGGCCGCGCTGTCTTCGCACATCACCGCCGCCTTAACCGCCGCCTCTGCCGTCTCGCCGATGGTGAACACGCCGTGGTTCTGCAACAGGCAGGCCCGGCTGCGGTGGCCGGTCAGCGTTTCCACCACGATCTGGCCGATCTCCTGGCCGCCGATCAGGGCGAAGCCGCCGCAGGGAATCGGCCCGCCGAACTCGTCTCCCATGCCGGTCAGAAAACACGGAATCTCGCGGCCCAGCGCGGCAAAGGCGGTGGCATAACGGGAATGGGTGTGCACCACGCCGCAGACGTGCGGCATGTGGCGGTAAATGTAACAGTGGGACGCGGTGTCCGACGACGGCGTGTAGTCGCCCTCAACCACCTCCCCGTCGAGGTTGACCACCACCATGCTCGCCGGGGTGAGTTCCGGGAAGCGCAGGCCGCTGGGTTTGATCACCACCAGGCCGGTCTCCGGGTCGCGGGCGCTGACATTGCCCATGCTCCACACGGCCAGGCCGTTCCGGGGCAGCTCCTGGTGCAATGCACAAACTTCCTCGCGCAGAGCCTTTAGCTTCATGATCACTCTCCCCGCGCCTCGCTCCTGATCTTCTTGAGGCGCTTCATCACGTTATTCTGGCCGCGCCCAAAGTAATCGTACAGAATCCTGTAGTCGGCATACAGCCGGTCATAAACCGCCTGGTTGGCCGGGATCGGCGTCTCCACCCGGTCCTGGAGTTTACCCATCTTCACTGCCGCGGCCTGGATGTCGGGGTATACGCCGGCAGCCACGGCAGCGTGCATGGCCGAGCCGAGGGCGGTCGCCTGCGCCGAGCCGGAAAACTTGAGCCGCTTGCCGGTCACATCGGCGTAAATCCGGACCAGCAGCTGGTTTTTCTCCGGCAGGCCGCCGGCCAGCACCAGCTCGTTGACCGAGATGCCGCGCTCCTCAAAGGCCTCAATGATGATGCGCGTGCCGTAAGCGGTGGCCTCGATCAGCGCCCGGTAGATGTCCGGGGCGCGGGTGAGCAACGTCGCGCCGAGCAGCAGCCCGGTCAGGTCGGCGTCGACCAGCACGGAGCGGTTGCCGTTCCACCAGTCCAGGGCCAGCAGGCCGTGCTCGCCCGGTTTCTGGCGGGCCGCTTCTTTCTCCAGGTACTGGTGCAGGTCCATCCCGGCGGCGGCGGCAGCCTGGTGATATTCCGGCGGCACAGCGTGGTCCACAAACCAGGCTAAGATGTCGCCCACGCCGCTCTGCCCGGCCTCATAGCCGTACAGACCGGGGATGATGCCGCCCTTCACCACGCCGCACATGCCGTCCACTTCCTGCAAGTCCTCGCCGATGATCATGTGGCAGATCGACGTGCCCATGATCATGACCATGCTGCCAGGGCCGGTGACTTTGACGGCCGGCGGCGTGACGTGCGCGTCCACGTTGGCCACGGCCACGGCGATGCCTTCCGGCAGGCCGGTCCAGGCAGCGGCCTGAGCCGTCAGCTCGCCCGCCTTATCGCCCAGCTCGGCAAATTCGCGCTTCATTTTTTCGTCCACCACATCAGCAAAACGCGGATCGAGGGCGGCGAAGTATTCGCGCGGCGGGTACTGGCCGTCCTGGACGATGGCCTTGTAACCGGCGGTGCAGGTGTTGCGGGTCTCCACGCCGGTGAGCTGCCAGACCACCCAGTCCGCCCCTTCGATCAGGCGGTCCGCCGCCGCGTAAACCTCCGGCGCTTCCTTCAGGATTTGCAGCGCCTTGCTGAAGAACCACTCCGACGAAATTTTGCCGCCGTATCGCTTGAGCCACTCCTGATTCATCTTACGGGCGGTCTCGTTGATCAGGTCGGCCATGGGCTGGGCGGCGTGGTGCTTCCACAGTTTGACCCAGGCGTGAGGGTTGTCGCGCCATTCGGGCAGCACACACAGGGGTGTGCCGTCGGCCTTGGTGGGCATCATGGTGCAGGCGGTGAAGTCGATGCCGATGCCGACCACCTCCTTCGGGTCGACGCCGCTCTGCCGGAGCACCGCCGGCACCGCCTGCTTAAAGACCTCGATATAATCCATCGGGTCCTGCAAAGCCCAGGCCGGTGGCAGCGGTTTGTCGCTGCCGGGGAGATGTTCGTCGATCACGCCGTTGCGGTACTCATGGACGGCGGTGGCAACCTCGCGCCCGTCGCGGGTATCAACAAGCACCGCCCGTCCCGATTCGGTGCCAAAGTCGATGCCGATCGTGTACATGATGGTTGACCATCCTCTATATATAGGGTAGCCGATCGATTTGGGTGTGGTTAGAGTTTGCCTACAATATACGATATTCGCAACCGAACCAGGTTCCAATGAAGAACGCCATTAAAATCACCACTATCAATCACCTTTGCTACGGTTCCCAACCAGGAGGATATAACAATGCCGTTCTTTGACAAGCCGCTGGAGGAGCTTCGTTTCTACAAACCGGAGCGGGAGGAGCCGCCCGACTTCGACGCCTTTTGGGCGGAGACCCTGGCCGAGGCCCGCCAGCATCCCCTCCAGGCGACGTTTGAGCCGGTTGACTACGGCCTGAAAACGGTGAGCGCCTACGATGTGACCTTCGCCGGGTACGGCGGCCAGCCGGTCAAGGGCTGGTTCCTGCTGCCAGCGGGGGCGGAAGGTCCGCTGCCCTGCGTGGTGGAGTACCTGGGTTATGGCGGCGGGCGCGGCTTCCCTACCAACTGGCTGTTCTGGCCGAGCATGGGTTACGCCTCCCTGGTGATGGACACCCGCGGCCAGGGCAGCGCCTGGCTGCACGGCGACACGCCCGATCTGCCGGAAGGCGCTAATCCGTTTTATCCCGGCTTTATGACGCAGGGCATCCTCGACCCCCATACCTACTACTATCGCCGCGTGTTCACCGACGCCGTGCGGGCCATCGAGGCCGCCCGCAGCCACCCCGCCGTGGACGCGGCGCGCGTCGCCGCCACCGGGGGCAGCCAGGGCGGCGGGATCACCCTGGCCGTCAGCAGCCTGGTGCCGGACCTTCCCGTCGCCATGCCGGACGTGCCCTTCCTCTGCCACTACCGCCGCGCCACCGAGATCACCGACCGCCATCCCTACCAGGAGATCGTCCAGTACCTGGCCATCCACCGCGACAAGCTGGACACGGTGTTTCACACCCTGTCCTACTTCGACGGCGTGAACTTCGCCGCCCGTTCCCAGGCGCGGGCGCTGTACTCCACGGCCCTGATGGACATGACCTGCCCACCCTCCACGGTTTTCGCCGCCTACAACCATCTGAACGCGCCCAAGGACATCAAGGTCTATACCTACAACCAGCACGAGGGCGGGCGCGACCACCATCAGCTGGAGAAGGTCCGTTTTTTGAACCGCCTGTGGGGGTAGGCGCTGACAACAGCCAGAAAGACATATGAGGGCGACCGCTGGGGGGTCGCCCCTGGTTTTTCCCTCGCCTGGCTGGACACCGGCCCGGCTTTGGGCATATTGCCGATTCAGATGCGGTAGATCGACAAGCCAGACCCGGCAGTTGACTTCCAAAATGTTTTGGATTATCCTTAGAATACACCCAAAACCTTTCGGATCGCGGCCAGTTTAAGTCTATATCTTGTTGTTTGTTGTGGAGCGGAGTCCTTTTGTGCGGGTTACCCTAAAGGACCTGGCGGAGGAAACCGGTTATTCGATCACCACTGTTTCGCGGGCGCTGGCCGGGTATAGCGATGTCTCCCCTCACACCCGCCAAGTCATCCTGGATGCGGCGCGCCGTCTGGGATACCAGCCCAACCTGCTGGCGCGCCAGTTGCAGAGCCGCCGCACCGACACTTTAGGGTTGGTGCTCCCATCCTACGGCCCCAGTTTCGCCGACGCTTTTTTCTGTGAATTCCTGGCGGGCGTGGGCAGCGCCGCCAACCACCTGTCCTACGATCTGCTGCTCTCCACCGAGGTCGCCGAGCCGGAGGAACTGACCGTCTACAAGCGTATGGTCGGCGGGGGCCGGGTCGATGGCATGATCGTCATCCGCACCTGGCGGCACGACCCGCGCATCCTGTACCTGCATGAGGCGGGGCTGCCGTTCGTCGCCTTTGGCCGCAGCGAGACCGATTTCCCGTTCAGTTACGTGGACGTGGATGGCGAACTGGGGTTGCGGCTGCTGAGCCAGCATTTCATCGACCGGGGCCATCGGCGGATCGGTTATGTATCGGCGGCGGACCACTTTATGTTCGCCAGGCACCGGCTGGCCGGGTACCGGCAGGCGCTGGCCGCTAACGGCCTGCCGTTTGACCCGCAACTGGTCGTCACCGGCGACATGACGCAGCAGAGCGGCCTGGAAGGCGGCCGGCAACTGCTCCAACAGGAGCCGCGCCCCACGGCTATCCTGGCCGCCAATGACCTGATGGCGCTGGGCGTGATGATGGCGGTTCGCCAGCGAGGGTTGCGCGTCGGCCTGGATGTGGCCGTGGGCGGTTACGATGACACGCCGCTGGCCCGCCACGCCGACCCTCCCCTGACCAGCGTTCACCAGCCGATCTTTGCCATCGGGCAGCAAATCTGCCAGTTGTTGATCGAGCAGATTCGGTCCGCGCAGTTTACCCCCGTTCAGCATCTGTTGGAGCCAACGCTGATCGTGCGGGAATCGAGCGGGCCGGACCTGGCGGCCTCGTGAAGTGACCGGGTTTAGCCAAGGAGGTGCCTATCGAGCCTGACCGACGAGCCCCCCGTCCGCTCTCTAGCCAACAGTTTATTAGCGTTACTTGAGGGAGGAAAAACATGAACCGTCGGATGCTGCTGCTGACCATCGTAGCCCTGTTGCTGACCGTGTCCCTGGCGAGCGCCCAGGGCGGCGTGAACTTCTTCGGCACCCAGTTCTCGCCGGTGGAGGAAGGTGAGAAGTTCCGCGCCATCCTGGCCGACTTCGGCGACGTAGAATACTTTAGCCAGTTACAGGAAGGCCAGCTGATTGACCAGTTGAAGGCTGAGGCGGAAGCGGGCGCAGGCGAGATCGACCTGGTCGGCATCCTGCATGGCGGCTATCCCTCTCTGGTGGAAGCCGACTTGCTGGTGGACCTCACCGATCTGCTGGAGGAGCTGGAAGCCGACCGCGACCTGGCTGATGCCTTCGTCGAGCTGGGCCTGATGGGCTCCGAAGACTATCAGTATTACATCCCCTGGATGCAGGCCACCTACATCATGGCCGCGCATGTCGACGCGCTGGACTACCTGCCGGAAGGGGCCGACCTCAACGCCCTGACCTGGGATCAGCTGGCGGAGTGGGCCAAGAACATCAAAGATGAGACCGGCCAGGCCCGCCTCGGCTTCCCGGTGGGCGAGGGCGGCCTGTGGCACCGCTTCATGGAGGGGTACATCTATCCGTCGTACACCGGCGGCATGGTGACCCAGTTCAAGAGCGAGGCCGCCGTCGAGATGTTCCAGTTCCTGGTGGACCTGTGGCCCTACGTGCACGAGCAGTCGATCACCTACTCCCAGATGCAGGAGCCGCTGCTGGCGGGTGAAGTCTGGGTGGCCTTCGACCACACCGCCCGCCTGATCAATGCCTTCCGCGAGGAACCCGATAACTTTGTGGCCTTCCCGGCCCCCGCCGGGCCAGCCGGTCGCGGCTTCATGCCGGTGATCGTCGGCCTGTCCATCCCCAAGACCGCCCCCAACCCCGAAGGCGCGATGGAACTGATCGACTTCCTGACCACGCCGGAGGTCCAGGCCCGCGTCTTGCAGGACCTGGCCTTCTTCCCGGTGGTGGCCGGGGTGGACGTGGAAGAGCTGCCGGTCGAGGTCGCCATCGAAGCGGGCGCGGTGAACGCGCAGGCCACCGCTGAGGACGCGCTGCCGGCGCTGTTGCCGGTCGGCCTGGGCGAGCGCGGTGGCGAGATCAACGGGATCTTCCGCGCGGTGTTCTCGCGCATCGTGCTGGACGGCGAGGACATCGAAACCGTGCTGGAGGAGGAAGCCGCCAACTTGCAGGCCCTGCTGGACGACACCGGCGCGGCCTGCTGGCCGCCCGACCCGCCCAGCGAGGGGATTTGCCAGGTGGAGTGAGCGGCGGCTATCCAGTAGCGCTATCGCTCGGTAAAATGGCTGGGGGAAGCAGGGCAGATAGGCCCGCTTCCCCCGCCTGGCTAGGAATGAAGGAAAAGGCCGGTGAGTCAACCACGAAAAAATACACGCAACTGGGCGCCTTTCCTCTTGCTGCTCCCCTCCACCGTTTTCCTGGCGATCTTTTTCGCCTGGCCGATGGTGCGCTCGCTGGTGCTGGCCTTCCGGGCGGATGACACCATCCTCACCATCCGCGCCGAACCGGCGGCGGACAGCCCGGCGGTCGGCCAGTTGCGGCAGAGCACCCAGGTCGCCCTGCTGGCCAACCGGGGCGTCCCGGTGGAAGCCCCTGCGGGTGCCCCGGAAGAGGCGGAAGGCGAGGAAACCAGGGGCGAGGGCTGGTACCTGATTCGCGGCCTGGACCCCAATGGCCAGGCGTTTGAGGGCTGGGTGCCGGAGGGTTACATCCGGGAGGACGAGCCAGCGACCGGAGGCGGGCCGGTGACCAGCGGGACCGTCCGCCGCCGCGACCGGGAGGTGCGGGCGGAGCCAGGGCCGATCAGCCCGGTTACGACCCAGGTGCTGGAGGGTTCCCCGGTTGAGATTCTCGATCGGGTCCGCGTCGAAATCTGGTTCCAGCTTCAGGGGACGGACGACCGCGGCCAGACGGTGATGGGCTGGGCCAGCAGCGGCTTCGTGGACATCATCTCCGCCACCGACAACGGCGTGACCGGCCTGGTCAAGGGCGGCGACGCGGGCGAGTGGACGCTGCGGTTCATTGAGCGTATGGTCAACGACCGGGACTTTATGCCGGCGTTGCAGACCACGCTCCTGTTGCTGGGGCTGATCCTGCCCATCCAGTTCCTGCTGGCCTTCATCATGGCGCTGGTGCTGCAATCCCGCCTGCGGGGCAATACCTGGTTCCTGTACATCTACTCCATCCCCCTGGCCACCTCAGACCTGGCGGTCGGCATCGTGTGGTCGTCGGTGTTCACCCAATCCGGCTTCCTGAACAGTCTGCTGCAAGGACTGAGCCTGATCGACCACCCGATTGTGTTCCTCTCCAACGAGACCAAACATTTTATGATCCTGGCGGTGGTGCTGGCGGAAGTCTGGCGGGCGACCTCCATCGTGATGGTCATCATCGTATCGGGCCTGCAAGCCGTGCCGCAGGATTACCTGGAGGCCGCCGAACTGTTTGGCGCCGGGCTGTGGCAGCGGGTGCGCCACGTGATCATCCCCCTGCTCAAGCCGAGCCTGCAGGTGGCGCTCATCCTGCGCACCATCCTGGCCTTCCAGGTCTTTGGGGTGGTGATCGCCATCGCCGGGCGTGGCCTGACCGTGTTGGCCAACGAGACCTATCGCTGGTACGTGGAGTACAGCAACCCCAACGTGGCCGCCGCCTACGCCGGGTTCATCCTGCTGATCTCGATGGTCACCGCCGTCTTCTACCTGCGTTCGATCCGGACTCAAGAGGAGGCGCTCAGTGGCGGATAATGTCGTGCTCCCGATGTCCGAAGAGATGAAGGCCCTGCAACGCCGGGCCATCCGTAGGCGACGGCTCAACCGGGGGCTGACCTACACCCTGGCGTTCCTGATCGCGGCCTGGATTTTGCTGCCGGTGTTTTTGATCGCCAACATGGCCTTCAGCACGGTGGCCGCCGTGCGCGCCTTCCCCAAAAGTTTTTTCCCCAACCCGATCTCGTTTGAGACGATGAATTTTTTTCTGAACTCGCAGGGGGTGCTGGATTCGACGGGGCGCAGCATCGTGGTGGCCCTGATCACCGTGGTCTTCGCCACGATCATCGCCACCCCGGCGGGTTATGCCATCTCGCGCTATATGTTCCGGGGACGGGATGCCTTCCGGATGGCCATCCTGACGGTGCGCGCCTTCCCCGTGGTGATTCTGGCGGTGCCGCTGGCGGTGATGTTCATTCAGCTGCGCATGCGTGACCAGCTCTACAGCCTGGCCCTGATGCACACCGCGCTGACGCTGCCGACCACCATCCTGGTGATGTCCAGCGTGTTCGCCAGCGTGCCGCGCGAACTGGAAGAGGCGGCGCAAGTCTTCGGCAGCACGCCCATCCAGGCGTTCCTGCGGGTGGTGTTCCCGCTGGCCGCGCCGGGCATCGCCGCCTCGGCGATCTTCACCTTCGTGATGTCCTGGAATGAGGTGTTCGCCGCCGTGATCCTCACCATCCGCAACCGCACGCTCCCGGCCCAGGTGTTGACCGTGTTGGGCACGTCGCCGCTGGAATACCGGTTTGCCGGGGGGTTCTTCATGCTGATCCCCTCGCTGATCTTCATCTTCTTCATCCGCCGCTACCTGTTCAACATGTGGGGTCAGATCACCAAGTGAGGCCAGACAATGGCAGACATAGTCATCGAACACGTGACTAAAACGTTCGGCAAAGTGGTGGCCGTGAAGGACGTGAGCCTGACCGTCCACGATCAGGAGTTCGTGGTGCTGCTGGGGCCGAGCGGCTGCGGCAAGACCACCCTGCTGCGGGCCGTGGCCGGGCTGGGCCTGCCCGACTCCGGCCGGATCGCCATCGGCGACCGCGAGATCACCTACCTGCCGCCGCGCGCGCGGGGCATCTCCATGGTCTTCCAGAGCTACGCCATCTTCCCCCACATGACGGTCTATGACAACATCGCCTTCGGCCTCAAGATGCGCCGCACGGACCGGGCCTTGACCGACAAACGGGTGCGGGAGGCCGCCGAAATGCTGCACATCGACGAGATGCTGGACCGGTACCCCAGCCAGATGAGCGGCGGGCAACGGCAGCGGGTGGCGGTGGCCCGGGCCATCGCCGTGCAGACGGAAGTGCTGCTCATGGACGAGCCGCTCAGCAACCTGGATGCCCTGCTGCGCCTGGAGATGCGGGCCGAACTGAAGCGCCTGCTGGCGGACATCAAGGCCACCACCATCTACGTCACGCACGACCAGATCGAGGCGCTGAGCATGGGCGACCGCATCGCCGTGATGCGGGACGGCGAAATCCTGCAATGCGACACCCCCACCCGCGTCTATGACATACCCGCCGAACGGTTTGTGGGCGGCTTCATTGGCAACCCGCCCATGAACTTCCTGGAAGGGCAGGTCCGGCAGGAAAATGGCCGCCTGACCGTGCACGTCGGCGGCTTCCAGCTGATCCCCGCCCCCGTCTACACCGAACCGCTCAAGCGCTACGACGGCCAGTCCGTGGTCATCGGCATCCGCGCCGAAAACATGGAAGCGCTCAGCCAGCCCGCCGAGGACGCCCTCCAGGTCCGCGTGCTGGTGGTGGAGCCGCTGGGATCGCAGAACCTGCTGACCATCCAGATTCACGAGGACATCATCAAGCTGGCCACGCACCCGGACTTCCCGGCCCAACCGGACACCGACATCTGGGTGCGCTTTCCGGCGGATAAGATTCGGTGGATGGATCGGGATACGGGCCAGATCATCCTGCCCGCGTGATGCCGCCGGGACGCGACTGGCGGGAGAGGTACCGCCTCCGGGAGCTGGACCCGACGGCGGGCGTCAAACCGCTTACGCGGCGCTGGCCCTGCTGCTGATGGAGGGCTGACGGCCGCCGATGATCCCCTTCCGGCAGGAATAATGCCGCCCCGGGGCAGAAAACATCCGTTGACCGGAAAGCCTGTGAAGGCCCAAACAACAATCGCCGGGTGGTAACAACCCGGCGACGTAATAAGGTTTGATGGTTGGCGGCGGTCAGCCGGCCGCTGACGTTATCCCCGCTTGACCGCGATCTGCTTGGGCTGCGCCTCCGGCAGCTTGGGCAGGACGACGGTCAGCACGCCGTTCTCAAAGCTGGCGTCCACCTTGTCGGTGTCCAGCGTCTGCGGCAGGCGCAGGCTGCGACGGAAGGAGCCACGACGGCGCTCGCGGTAGTGGTAACGGTCATTTTCTTTCTCGATGGTGTCGCCCATCTCGCCGCTGATGGTGAGCATGTCGTTCTGAAGCTCGACGTTCACGTCATCCGGCGACAGCCCCGGCAGATCGACGCGGACGGTGATGGAATTGTCGTTTTCGATCACGTCCATGGCCGGGCGCAACAGCGCGACCGTGTCCGTCTCGAAGCGGCCAGGCCAGTCCCGCCAGAACTCGTCCATCAACTGCTCAAACGGACGGAACACATCAAACACACGGGGTGGATTCCACCGAATCAGGCTCATGGCGTACCTCCTAAGTTCATTCGTCCCGTTCATGGGGTTTCTAGCTATAATGAAACGACGCCTTTGTATGAATAACGTCGGCGTGATATAAGAACAATGTTAAAACGGCGTCAGGGCTGTCTAAGAGTCCCGCCCGGCAGACAGGACAGCGGCGACGCGCGCCCGTGCCCGGCGGCTGGGACGTGGGTGGAGGAGCAGCGATGCAGGAACGAGGGACCGACATCCTCATTGTCGGCGGCGGGGTCGGCGGTTATGCGGCGGCGCTGACCGCCTGCTGCCTGGAAAAAGACCTCACGCCGCGCCAGGTCCACCAGGCCGAGTCCCATCTGCGGGACTTCCAGAGGGTGCTGGTCGCGGCGCTCGGTTTTGAGCTGGCATGGCCGGAGTACGCGCGGGTCACGCCCCGCTAACCCTCAGCGGAGGGGCGGGGAACCTCTTCCCCCACACCGCGGATGAATTCGCTCACAATCACTACCAGGAGCAGATGATGACTGGCCCAACAATCCCTTCCTTAACCGACATCCTCGGCTCGGCGGACCCCGTCGCCGACACGCGCCTCTACGGCGAAGGCCCCGCCGGTCGGCTGCCCCTGACCGGGGACATGCTGCGGCACGAGCCGAGCGGCCATATCTTCGGCCTGACGCAAGCCGTGGGCATGGGCTGGGACCCGGATGAAATCGGGCGGGACCAGGTCCTGATCCTGAGCACCCACGGCGGCCTGCGGGCCGAGGACGGAAGCCCGCTGGCGCTCGGTTATCACACCGGGCACTGGGAGGTCAATCTGCTGGTGCGGCGGGCGGCGGCGACCATCCGCGCCCAGGGGGCGATCCCGTTCGCCGCCTACTGCACCGATCCCTGCGACGGACGCACCCAGGGCACCGAGGGCATGTTCGACAGCCTGCCCTACCGCAACGACGCCGCCCAGGTGCTGCGCCGCCTGATTCGCTCCCTGCCGACGCGGGCCGGCGTGCTCGGCGTCGCCACCTGCGACAAGGGACTCCCGGCCATGATGATGGCCCTGGCGGGCTGCGGCGACCTGCCGGGCGTCCTGGTCCCCGGGGGTGTGACGCTGCCCACCCGCGACGCCGAAGACCTGGGCACCGTGCAGAGCGTCGGGGCGCGTTTCGCCCACGGCCTGATCAGCCTGGAGTACGCGGCGGAGATGGCCTGCCGGGCCTGCGGCTCGCCGGGCGGGGGTTGCCAGTTCCTGGGGACGGCGGCCACGTCGCAGGTGGTGGGGGAGGCGCTGGGCCTGGCCCTGCCGCACAGCGCCCTCTGCCCCTCCGGGGAGCCGATCTGGCTGGATATGGCCCACCGGGCGGCGCTGGCCCTGCTGCGGCTGCTCGCCCAGGGAATCCGGGTATCCGATATCCTGACCCCGGCGGCGGTGGAAAACGCCCTGCTGCTGCACGCGGCCTTCGGCGGCTCCACCAACCTGCTGCTCCACCTCCCGGCCATCGCCCATGCCGCCGGGCTGGAACCGCCCACGGCAGCCGACTGGGACCGGGCCAATCGCCGCACGCCCCGCCTAGTGGACGTGCTGCCCAACGGCCCGCGCCACCATCCCACCGCTCATGTCTTCATGGCCGGGGGCGTGCCGGAAGTCATGCTCCATCTGCGGGACATGGGCCTGCTCAACCTGGACGCCATGACGGCCACCGGCCAGACCCTGGCCGCCAACCTCGACTGGTGGGAGACCAGCCAGCGCCGTCAGCAGGTCCGCGCCCGGCTGGCCGAGGCAGGCATCAACCCGGACGACGTGATCATGTCCGCCGACCAGGCCCACCGCGCCGGATTGAGCAGCACGCTGGTTTTCCCGGTGGGCAACCTGGCCCCGGAAGGGTCGGTGGTCAAGGCCACGGCCATCGCTCCCGACATGATCGATGAGGATGGCGTATACCGGCATCGCGGCCCGGCGCGCCTCTTCACCTCGGAAGAGGCGGCCATCCGGGCCATCAAGGGCCAGACCGAGCCACCCATCCAGCCCGGCGACGTGATCGTGCTGATCGGCAGCGGGCCGCTGGGCACCGGGATGGAGGAAACGCTGGAGATCACGCTGGCGCTCAAGTTTGTGCCCTGGGGCAAGACCGTGGCGCTGCTGACCGACGGGCGCTTCTCCGGCGTCTCCACCGGCCCCTGCATCGGCCACATCGGCCCGGAGGCGCTGGCGGGCGGCCCCATCGGCAAGGTGCGCGATGGCGACATCATCGAGATTGTGATCGACCGGGAGAAGCTGGCGGGGCGGATCAACCTGGTCAGCGTGGACGGGCAGGCCCTGCCGCCGGGAGCCGCCGCCGCCGTGCTGGCCCAGCGCCCGACCGCTCCCGGCCTGAAACCCCACCCCCGCCTGCCGGACGACACCCGCCTGTGGGCGGCTTTGCAGGCGGCCAGCGGCGGCGCGTGGGCGGGCTGCATCTTTGACGTGGACCGGATCGTGGCGGTGATCCAGGCGGGCATAAAGGCCCTGGGCAAATGACCGGCCAGGCCGCGGCTGGCGCGATCAGGCCAGCTTGTACCCGATCATCCGCAGGAAGCCCTTCCGCCACTGGACGCCGGACTCGTCCTCGACGCCCCTGCTCTTGAAGCCGTCGATCACACCCAGGATGCCGCGCCCCTGGGCCGTCTCTGCCACGATGACCTCGGTCGGGTTGGCGGTGGCGCAGAAGATGCGGGCCACCTCCGGCACGTTTTTGATGGCGTTGAGCACGTTGATCGGGTAGAAGCCCTCCGCCAGAAAGACGATAAAACTGTGCCCGGCGGCCAGGGCCAGCGCGTTTTTTTTGGCCAGCTCGATCATGGCCTCGTCGGTCCCCGTCCAGCGGACCAGGCACTCGCCGGAGGACTCGCAGAAGGCCAGGCCGAACCTGATGCCCGGCACGGCGGTGACCATCGCCTCGTGAATGTCCTCGACCGTTTTGATGAAGTGGCTCTGGCCCAGGATGAAGTTCACTGGCTCCGGTTTTTCGATGGCCACGGTGGTCAGTTCCATGATGGTTTCTCCTCCCCAAACAGCGCTCGGCGCTCAGCCCTCCGCTCACTCACGCATGCCCTCTTGCTGAGGTCGCAGGCCACACCAATGATCCGTCGCGGCCAGACGCTATTCACCCAGCTTTCGGAAAACCTCACGCACCGCCAGGCGCAGGCCGGGCAGCACATCGCCGCCGTCCAGCGTATCGTCGGCGCTCAGGACCATCGAGCCGCCGCCGGGCCGATACACGACGATGGTCCGTGAGCTGGGATAAACCACCCAGACCAGCCGCGTGCCCGCCGCCAGGAAATCCATCACCTTGTCATGAATGTCGCTGGCCCGGTCATGGGGCGACACCACTTCCACGGCGAGGTCGGGCGCTAGCTCGAAGTAACCCTGCGGGATGGGTGAAGGCAGGCGACCCCTGGTTATGAAGCCAATATCAGAGGCGCGGACGGTGTCGGGGTCGGTGGCCAGGAGGTAGCCGCCTTCCGAGGCGGTGACCAGGCCCAGGTCGTGGGCTTCCACGTGCGCGGTGAGCAAATGGCTGAGCCAGCTGGATACCACCATATGTTCCCCGCCACCCGGTGCCATCTCGATGATCACCCCTGCTACCAGTTCATACCCCTTGTCGTATTCGGGCATCGCCAGCAGTTCGTCAGCGGTGAAAAGCTTTTCCCGGATGGCCATGGCCACGACCCTCCTCGGCTCTGGCTTTATTATAACGCGCCTCCCGCCGGTTGCCGCCACCCGCCCCAAACAAAGACGCCAGAGTCGAACCCCTGGCGTCCGGTCACCGATCAGGGCGGCGGATTCAAGCCGCCGCTGCAAACCGCCTACGTCCGGTAGTGGCCGTTGATGGTCACGTACTCGTGGCTGAGGTCGCAGGTCCACACCGTCGAGGCGGCCTCGCCCAGCCCCAGGTCCAGCCGCACGCTGACTGACCCGCCCGCCAGCGCCGCCGCGGCGTCCGCCTCGCGGTAGTTGGTAGGCACGCCGCCCGCCACCACGCCCAGCCAGCCGCCCGCCCCATTGGTGCCGGGACCGACGCCCTGCTCGCCGGGGGCGAACCACAGCGCCAGCCGGTCCGCGTCCAGCGGGACGCCCGCCCGTCCGGCGGCGGCCAGAATGCGGCCCCAGTTGGCGTCGCCGCCGTAGAAGGCCGTTTTCACCAGCGGCGAGGTGGCGACCGCCATGGCCACCTGCCGTGCGGACTCCTCGTCCGGCGCGCCGGTGACATGCAGGGTGATGAAGCGGCTGGCCCCTTCGCCGTCGCGGACGATGGCCTTGGCCAGCGCCGTGCAGACCGCCGTCAGCCCGGCGGTGAAGGTCTCCCGCGCCGCGCCGCCGGTCACCGGGATGCCGCTGGCGCTGCTCGCCAGGGCCAGCACGGTGTCGTTGGTGCTCATGTCGCCATCCACCACGATCTGATTGAAGCTGACGGCGGTGGCGGCGCGCAGCGCGCCCTGCAACGTCGGCGGGTCGAGGGCGGCGTCGGTGGCGATCACGGCCAGCATGGTCGCCATGTTAGGCGCGATCATGCCCGCCCCCTTGGCGATCCCGGCGATGGTGTACGTCCCCTGCGCCGTCTCCACCTGGACAGCCGCCTGCTTGGGGCGCGTGTCGGTGGTCATGATGGCCTGGGCGGCGTCGGCCCAGCCGTGGGGCGTCAGCGATATCGCCGCGGCCCGAATCCCGGCCCTGATCCGGGCCATCGGCAGGGGCACGCCGATCACCCCGGTGGAGAGCACCAGCACGTCCTCCGGCGCGCAGCCGAGCGCCCCGGCGACGCTGACGGCGGTTTCCACCGCATCGGCCATGCCCTGATCCCCGGTGCAGGCGTTGGCCACGCCGGAATTGACCACCACGGCGCGGATGCCGCCCGCGTTCCGCTCCAGCCGCGCCTGATCCAGCCGCACGGGCGCGGCCTTGACGCAGTTGGTGGTGAAGACGCCCGCCGCCGCGCACGGCCCGTCACTGGCGATGAGGGCCAGGTCCAGGTGGCCCGACTTACGGATGCCGCAGGCCACGCCAGCCACGCGGAAGCCGGGCACGGGCCCGATGGCCGCCCCCCCACCGCCACCACCTATAACCTCAGTTTCAGCAGCCCCTTCCATCGTCATGGTCATGGGAGAAAATGCCTATCCTTTCTGGGATGACAGAATATCCGCCAGTTTGTCGATCGCTTCGTCCACGTGCGACTTCTCCAGGATCAGCGGCGGCAGGAAGCGCACCACATCCGGCCCGGCGATGACCGTGATCAGGCCGCGCGCGTACCCGGCCCTGACGATGTCCGTCGCCGGGACGGTCACCTGGAGGCCCAGCATCAGGCCGCGCCCCCGCACCTCGGTGATCAGCGGGGAGTTCAGTTCCTCCAGCCGCTCCTTGAAGTAGCCGCCGACCTCCGCCACGTGCGCCAGGAAGGCCGGGTCCGCAACCCGATTCAGCACCACCTGGGCCGCCGTGCACACTAGCGGGCTGCCAGCGAAGGTGCTGCCGTGGTCGCCGGGCTGGATGACGCGCCCGATTTCCTCCGTGACCAGGGCCGCGCCGATGGGCAGGCCGCCCGCCAGCGGCTTGGCCAGCGTCATGATGTCCGGCGTCACGCCGTACTGCTGGTGCGCCCACAGCGTCCCGGTCCGGCCCATCCCGCACTGCACCTCATCGAAGATCAACACCGCGCCGTTCCGGTCACACAGTTCGCGCAGTCCTTGCAGGAACTCCGGCGTGGCCTCGTGCACGCCGCCCTCGCCCTGCACCGGCTCCACAATGACGGCGCAGGTCCCCGGCCAGATCACTTTGGCGGCGGCGTCCAGATCATTAAAAGGGGCGACCTTGATATCCGGCAGCAGCGGGCGAAAGGGGTCCTGATATTTGGCGCGCGGCGTGACGGACAGCGACCCCACCGTGCGCCCGTGAAAAGCGCCAGTGAAGGTCACCAGGTCCGTTTTGTCCACCACGTGGTGGGCGCGGATGTAGAGCGTATCGAGGTGCTCCGGGTCCGGCTGGCGGCGCATATAGGCATACTTGCGGGCGAACTTGATGGCCGTCTCGTTGGCCTCCGACCCGGAGTTGCAGAAAAATACCCGGTCGGCGAAGGACAGCTCGCACAGCCGGGCGGCCAGTTGGGCGTGGGGCGCGGTGTGGTAGAGGTTGCTGACGTGAATCAGCGTGGCGGCCTGGTCGGCGATGGCGGCGGTCAGCTCCGGGTCGCCGTAGCCGAGGGCGTTGACGGCCAGCCCGGCCACCAGGTCCAGGTATTGGTGGCCATCGGCGTCATAAAGGTAAACGCCCTCGCCGCCCGTCAGGACAAACGGCGCGCGCACATACGACTGGACGACGTGTTGCTGTTCCAGGTCGATGACCGCCGGCGCGTCGGTCTGGGTAACGGTCGTAACCATACGTGACTATCTCCTTTTGGTTCGCGTGTCCATGAGTCGGTAGGGGGGCCCGGCTGGTAGCCCCGACCATGGGGG
>DAOTXK010000372.1:0-26753 GCA_034435395.1 Anaerolineae bacterium
CTCGCGAACCTGGTGGAAGCTATCCAGCCGGATGACGCCTTCGATCTCCTCCCCGGTGACCAGGAAGGGGACGAAGGCGACGGCCCGGACGTTCTGCGCTCGCAGGGCGGCGCGGCTGTTTTCGTCCATCAGGTCGGAAGCTTCGACATCCGGGATGATGACGGGGCCTTTGATTTGGGTGTAGGCCGAGGCCCACCATTCGTTCTCCAGGTCGACCAGCTGGCCGACCTGGCCGAGCGCTGGAAATTCGGTGTGGAGATGGCCGGTGTAACCCCCTTCGTCGGCCAGGAGAATGGCGCAGTGGTCCACGCGCATCAGGTCGGCCATGTAGCGGGCGGCGGCGTTGAGGATGTCGTCCGCCTGGAGCATGGTGGTGAAGCTCTGGCTGGCTTCCAACAGGCTTTGTAGATTGAGCACCTGCTCGGAGAGGGCCAGCGTGTAACTCTGGGTTTCCTCAAACAGGCGGGCGTTATCCAGCGCCACGGCGATCTGGTCGGCCAGCGCGGCCAGGATGGTCACGTCCTCCTCGGAAAAGGCCTGGGACCGGTTGGACTGCACGTCCAGCGCCCCCACCACCCGGCCCCGGGAGATGAGCGGCACCGCCGCCTCGGAGCGGGTATCAGGGAGGTAAGGGTTGGGACGGTGGATCACTTTGGCGTCGACGGTGTCCAGGGCGATGACCGGCTCCGCGGTGGCCGTGACCTGCCCGATCACGGATTCGGAACCGGTGGCCAGCTTCCAGCCCAGGCCGAGCAGCGTCTGGCCGACCTGGCCGGTGCTGGCGCGCAGCACGGCGTATTCCCCCGCCTCATCCACCAGAAAGACCTGCACGTGGTCATAGGCGAAGTTGTCGCGGATGAGGTCGGCCACGCGGGGCAGCAGTTCGTTGATGTCCAGGATGGAGGTCACGGCCCGGCTGACCTCCGCCGAGGTCTGCAACTGGCGGGCGCGGCTCTGGGTTTGCTGGAGCAGCTTGGCGTTTTCCAGGGCGATGGCGGTCAGTTCCGCCAGGCTCTGGTAGATGCGCCGCTCGCGCGGGCTGTGGAGGCGGGGCTTTTCGGAGCCAAACACCAGCGCGCCGGTGGGGCGGCCCCCGCTCTCCAGCGGCACCACGACCAGGGCCTGCACCCCCATGATGGTGTAGCTCAGGCGGCTTTCCTCGGAGAGTCGCGGGTCGCTGTTCACGTCGTCCACCACCAGCAGCTCAGGCGTGGCCACCTCCTGCCAGGCGGGGTATTGGTCGGCGGTGAAGCGCATGCCGCTCAGATCGGGGCCGCCCTCCCGCGACCAGGTGGCGGCGACCTCCACCGCAGCCGAGGGCGCATCCCAGGCCGGACCTCGGAGCAGGACCAGTTGCGCATGGGTGACGGCGGGCGGCGCGGCGTGCTCGACAACCGCCCGCAGGATGCCCTGGGCGTCGTTCACGTCGGCGATAGCGCCGCTGGTCTCGTAGAGCACCCGCGTTTCATCCAGCGACTCCTGGGTCTGCTGGAGCAGCTGCCAGTTGTTGAGGACGATGGCCGTCTGGTCGCTGATCGCGCTCAGATAGTCGCGGTCCGCTTTGGGGAAGTTCACGGTGGTGGCGAAAGCCATCACCAGCCGCCCGTGGGGTTCGTTGCGCAGTTGGAGCGGGATCGACACCAGGGTCTGCGCGTCCGTCTCCTCCAGGAAGTTCCGGGTCACCGGATCGTCGATCTCCCCGTCGGCGTTGGTGTGGTACAGCGGCGGGCGCAGCAGCCACTCGGCGATCTGACCGGGATCGGCGGTGAGCACCTGGCCCACCCGCCCCGGATCGTTGCCATTCTGGTTATCCCAGTAGTGGATGCGCGTCAGTCCCTCGTCCTGCCACCAGTAGACGTGAATTTGCCACGGGTCGTGGGCCAGGAGCAGCGATTGCAGCACCAGCAACGCTTCCTCGGTCGAACCGGCGTCGCGGATGGCCTGGCTGGCGTGGTACAGGCGCTCGGTCTCGGCCAGGCTGGCCTGGGTCTGCTCCAGCAGCCGCCGATTGTCCACGGCGGAGGCCACCTGGTCCACCAGCGATCCATAGGTGCGCAGGAGCGGCTCGTCATGCCGGAAGGGCCGACCGTAGTTGATCTGGACGGCGCCCAGGATGCGCTCGGCGACGACCATCGGGATCAGGGCGATGGTGGCCGGGAGCGCGGCGGCGGGCAGGTTGCGCTGCCACGTCGGGTCCTCCCTGGCGGCCCCTGCCACGTCCTCGATGATGGTGGGCTGGTCCTGCTGCCAGATATCCGCCGGCAGGGCGCGGGTCAGATTATCGGCCAGCGTTTGCAGCTCTGCCGCCACGTCCGCGCCGCCAAAGTCCCAGCACGCGGCAACCTCCAACCGGCGGGCCTCCGGCGGGCCGGCCAGCAGCAACACCGCCGCCTGGGTGGCCTCCGGCGGCAGGGTGAAGGACACAAACGTATCCAGGATGTGCTGGATGGTGTTGGCGCGGACGATCTCGCGGCTGGCGTTGTAGAGCAGCAACGTCTGGCTGAGCGCCTCTTCCGTCTGCTGCTTGAGGCGGGCGTTTTGCAGCGAGACGGCGGCCTGGTCGGCCAGCGCTTCCAGGAAACGCTGCTGGTCGAGGCGTAGCTCATGCGGTTGGTCAAAGCCGAAGGCCAGCCAGCCGATCGTTTCACCGGCCACCGCCAGCGGCGCGGTGCCCATGGCGGCGATGCCGTGCCTGGCCAGGATGGCCCGGTCGTCGCCGTCCAGCCGCCGGTCAGCTGCCACGGCAGCGACCAGGATGGTATGTTCCGGGTCAAACAGCCTGGGCGGGTAGGGGCTGCCCGGCGGCAGCGTATCCGGGTAGGCGGCGGCGATCTCAAGCGGATGGCGCGACGGGTCGCTGGTCGGCGACCGCAGCATGAGATGGGCCATGTCCGGCAGGAGGTTGATCATGGCGTGTTCGAGCACGGTCTGGGCGATGGTAGGCAGGTCTTGCCCGGCGAAGATCGCCTTGCTCGACTCGTACATGGCGGTGGTTTCCCGCAGGGTATCCTGCAGGGCGCTTTGCAGCTCGCGCAGTTCCGTGATGTCCTGGAAGACGGCCACCGCCGCCGTGACCTTACCTTCGGCGTCCCGGATGGGAGCGGCGTTGCTGAGCACGTCGATGGTGGAGCCGTCCGGTTGCAGGATGGCCAGGTCTTCGCTGAAGCTGGGGATTCCCGTGAGCAGCGCCTGCATGGCGGGGACTTCTTCCAGCGGGTAAGGCTCGTCGCTGTCGGCCCGCCGCAGACGGTTCTCCTCGGCCAGCCGGGACAGATCGATCCGCTGTCCCAGCAGGGCGGCGGCCTGCCGGTTGGCCAGCGTCACTTGTCGGCTGGCGCTATCGATCACCACGACGGCGGTGGGCATGGCTTCCAGCACCGATTGGAGCGTCTGGCGCTCGGTTTCCACCTCGTGGAAGAGCTGGTTGGTGCGCAGGACGGTGGCGATCTGTCCGGCCAGCGCCTCGAATATCTCCCGCTCGCGCTCGGTGAAGGTGTAGGGCGCGTAATGCGTCACCACCAGGCGGCCCAGCCAGAGATTCCCGGCAGCGATGGGGAAGCTGGCCATGGCGTGGATGGTGAACGGCTGGGCCGGCGCGGCCAGCTCTGCCGGGTGGGCCTCCCGGACGGTCTGCGGCGTGGGGAGGATGGTCACCTGCCGCATCTGCTCGTAGAACTCCTGATCGCCATGCGGGTCATCGATGACCTCGTCGGCGATCATGCTGCGCGCCATGCCCGGCGCGCCCCAGGTGAGCCGCCGGACCCGGAGGGGGACGCCTTCTGGGCCGTATTCCTGGCCGAAGATGATCAGGCTGAGGGAGCGGTTGGGAAGGCCGAAGTTGTCGACCAGCGCCCGGAGGATATCCCGCTCCGAGGACCCGCTGGTGATCGCCTGGCTGGTCTGGTAGAGACGTTCGGTCTCGGCCAGGCTGGCCTGCGTTTCGGTGACGAGACGGGCGTTCTCCACCGCCAGCGAGACGCGCTCAGCCACGGCCCGGATGATAGCGATTTCGTCCTCGCCAAAAGCCTGGTCGGGGGGACGGGTGGCGTTCAGCAGGCCGATCACCTCGCCGCGCACCTGGATAGGAGCGACCACGCGGCCATCGACCGGGGTGGCGTGGTCGTCGTCAGGCATGTCCGGCGGCCCGTAGAACGTCTTCAGTTCCGCTTCCTGGGCGGTGAGGAAGTCATCCCAGCCCTGGCGGGTGAGGCGGCGGTTCAGCTCCTCCACGCGCCGCACCTGGCGGCGGGTTTCTTCCAGCAGGCGGACGTTGTCCATGGCGATGGAGAGCTGATTGGTCAGCACCTCGAAGATGCGCACGTCGGACTCGCGGAAGGCGTTGGGATGGACGCTCTGGATGTCCAGCGCCCCGATCACCCGGCCCCCGGAGCGCAGCGGCAGGGCCATTTCCGAGCGCGTGTCCGGCAAATGGGGATTGGGGCGGTGGATGGTGCCCACTTCGCCGGTGTCGGTGGCGATGACCGTCTGGCCGGTGGCCGTCACCTGGCCGATGACCGAGTCCGAGCCGATGGGCAGCGCCCAGCCGAGGCTCAGCAGCTTGCGCCCGGCTTCCCCGGTGCTGGCGACCAGTTTCGCCTCCCCGGCGGCCTCGTCCACCAGGAACACCTGCACGTGATAGAAGCCGAAGCGGTCCCGGATCAGGTCAATGACGCGGTTAAAGAGCGCCCCGGCGTCGCTGATGCCGACAGCCACGCTGGCGATCTCCCCGGCGACCTCCAGGTCGCGGGTCCGCTCGGTGAACTGCTCTTCCAGGGTGGCAATATTGGCCAGCAGCCGGGCGGTCATGCGGTTGATGGCCCCGGCCAGCCGCCCGATCTCATCCTCGCGGCGGACAGGAAGGCGAGCCGTCAGATCACCGGCGGCCACCCGGCCCGCAACCTGGACGGCCTCGTCCAGCGGGCGGATCAGGGCGTCGCTGGCCCGCCACAGGATGGCCGCCAGCGCGGCCATGATGCCCAGCGCGGCCAGCGTGAACAGCAGGCCAAAGCGCTCAACGTCGGCCAGGGCGACCGCCCGGTCCTCCAGGATGATCAGCCGCCAGGGGGTGCCCTCGACAGCGGTGGGGAACGGCGAAAAAGCCAGGGAGGTGACGAAATCGCCGCCGATGGTGATCCCGGAGACGTTCGTCTGAAAAGCGGGCAGCAGGTCGCGTTCCCGCAGAGGCAGGCGGTCGTCGGTCCCGTTGATGCCCAACCGGTGGCCGCTGTAGCCGGGCTCGGCGATATCCCCCGGATCGCGGGTATCCGCCAGGTAATAGCCAGCCCTGTCCAGCAGCAGGAAGGACTGGCCCTCCCGCAGGGCCGCCCGCCCGGCCTCGCCGCTGACAAAGTCGAGGATGGCGTCGGCGGATACATCCAGGGAGAGGCCCAGGGCGGTGTTCTCGCGGCGCAGGCTGCTGGTGGTGAGGTGGATCACGGCCCGTCGGCGGGTGGCGTCAAATTCAATCGGCGAGATGTAAACGCCGGTCGGCGGCAGATCGGCGGCCCGCTGGATGAAGTCCCGATCCCCGATGGTTGCCAGTTCCAGCGGCGGGGCGAGTTGCGGCAGGTCGTCGGCGCCCCGCTCGGCCCGCAGCAACTCCGTCCCTTCCTCGTCGAAGATGCGCACCACGGCCAGGTACGGCGAGCGGCGCATCAGGTCGAAGATTTCGCGGGCCAGGTTGTTCAGCGCCGCCGCCCGTTCCCGCCCGGCCTGCCACAGCACATCCGGCGGCGCAGCCGGGTCGGCGAACTGGTGCTCAATCGCCAGCAGCGTCTCCAGGGCCACGCTGTCCCGCAGGGTTAGGGCCATATTGGGCAGCGCCTGGACGAAGGTGGTCATGCGGTTGGCCAGCGACTGGCCGACCTCCTGATGTCGGCTGGCGATCAGGCGCACCTCGGAAGCGTTTATCTGACCCCGGCCCAGCAGCACCAGCGCGGCGAATCCAAACAGCATGGGCAGCAACAGGGCGGCCAGCAACCGCTGGCGCATGGTCATCGCCCGGAGACGCCGGTTGAGGGAGGGGAGAATCTTGAGGTGAGCCATTATGCGCTCTCCGTCCGCCCGGTTGGCGGAGCGCCATTGGGACGCTTGAGCTGGATGCTGACGTTCGGCGTTTGCAGGATGGCGGCCAGCTCTTGCACGGCTGTTTCCAGAATCAGGGCCACGTTCGGCTCGGCTGTCAATTGGCCGGTGATCCGGTTCACCAGGCGCTCGCGCTCAGCCAGCCGTTCGCTGTGCTCCAGCAGGCGGATGGTTTCCAGGGTGATGGCCAGCCGGGAGGCCAGCTCTTCGGCGGTCTGAAGGGTGTTGTCGTTCACCTGCCCGGCAGGCACTCGCCAGTCGATCACCCCCAGCACCTCGCCGCGCACGATGATCGGGGCCGCCAGGGTGCGCTGGCCGTCTTCCTCTGGCGGGCTGATCACCAGGCGGCGCTGCCGGGCCGCCTCGGCCTGCCAGTAACCCCAGGAGTCCGGTTTGTCTTCCCCGGCGGCGGGTCCGGCGACGGCCTCCACCCGTCCCTGACGCCGGGCCGCGGTGAGGATTTCTTCCCAGGCGGTGCGGGTCAGCAGGCGGTTGAGTTTGGTGGCCTCCTCGGCCTGCTGGCGCAAATCCTGGTAGAGGCGGGCGTTGCTGATGGCGATGGCCAGTTGCCCGGCCAGCGTGTCGGCGACGCCTTGCTCTTCCGGGGTGAAGGCGTCGGGGGATTTGCTCTGTAAATCCAGCGCTCCCAGGATTTGATCGCCGATCATCAGGGGCACCGCCATCTCGGCGCGGGTTTCCGGCAAAAACTCGTTATGGCGATGGATGCGGCTGGTGGAGGTGTCGCGGGCGACGACCGACTGCCCCAGTTCGGTGACGCGCCCGATCACGCTGACGCTGCCCACCGGCAACCGGTGCCCGCGCCGGAGCAATTCGCGCCCCGCCTCGCCGGTGCTGGATACCAGAATGGCCTGCTCGCCGGCCTCATCCACCAGGAAGACCTGGGCATGATAAATCTGCGGAAAATGCTCGACGATCAGGTTCACCGTGTGGTCGAGCATCCCCTGGATGTCCTGCAGGGTGGAGGCCTGCCGGATGATGGTGGTGGTCAGTTCCAGTTCGCGGGTGCGTTCCCGCACGCGCGCTTCCAGGTTGTGGATGGAATGGCGCAGGTGCTCGGTCATGGTGGCGATGGCCTCGGCCAGCAGGCCGATCTCGTCGGCGCGGGCCGGTTGGGCCGCCGAAGATACGACGACCTCCAGGTTGCCGCCGGCGATTTGCCGGGCCGCCGCGGTCAAGTGGACGATGGGGCGGACCAGCATCCGGTGGAAGACGACCAGCAGGCCGATGACCACCGCCAGCGCCACCAGCAGGGTGGGCAGGCTGGAGCGGATCAGTGCGGCGACCAGCGGCTGCACGATGGCCACCTGTTCGATCTCGGCCACCGCCGTCCACCCCAGACCTTCCAGCGTGTAGTGGCGGCCCATGACCAGGCGAGGCCCGCCCCCCCAGTCCCGCTCGTAAAATTGGAGGGCTGGCCCTTCTTCCTCCTCGCCGGTCACGCTGGCCAGGTGGGGCTGCCGGGTGAAAGGCGCTGCCCCCTGGACGCTGGTCAGCAGCCAGCCCGCGTCGTCGAGCAGGAAGACGTAGTCGGCGGCGCTCTCATTCTCGCCGGTCACCTGGGCCAGCGGCTGCTCCAGCAGGCGGTCGGCGTCCAGGGTGACGATCAGATATCCCAGCAGCGTGTTGTCTTCGACGACCAGGCTCCCGGCCTCCAGCGCGATCGCCTGGGTTTCAGGGTCGGGATACGGCCCCAGCAGGTGGGCATGGTCCGGCTCCAGGGCCTCGGTGCTCAGCGCCAGGTAGGCCGGGTGCTGGCGCTGATCCCCGGCCAGGATGCTGGAAAGGTGGTCAGCCAGGCCGGTCTGCGCCAGCAGGTGGCCATCTGCGCCCAGCAGGCGGATGGCCTGGAAGTCCGGGTGCCGGTTGAGTTGAACGTCCAGCGCGTTAACCAGCCGGTCCACGGCGCTGGTGGCCAGGGGAGCGCCAGGGAAGTTATAGGCCAGTCGGGCGAGCTGGGTCGCCGCCTGGGTCAGCGCGTTTTCCTGAAGGGCGCTATCGACCTCGTGCAACGCGGTGTCGATCTGGTGCTCGATCTGGACGCCCCCGCCACGGGCCGCGCGCGCCAGCGCCACCTCGGCCCCTTCGATGGTCGACAGGTACCGGAAGTAGGTATCCACCACCAGGAAGGTCAGCAGCGGAATCACGGCAATGGCGAGCAGCCCGATCAACACTTTGCGGCGGATCGACCAGTTCCCGATTGCCAGATATCGGCGGATGGCTGAGAGCGGGGTCAAGCGGCACCTCCCTCACCAGTGGTAGACGGTTCTCTGGCTGGCGGCCGGGAAATCATATCAGAGGATTGCAGGCGGACGCGGGTGCGGCTGCCGCCCAGGGCTGCGTTGAACGTTTCGGCGGCCATGGCCAGCAGTTCTTCCAGGTTGCTGGCCCGCTGCAACTGGGTGGAGATGGCGCCCACCTGCTGCTCCCGGTAGGCAAAGGTCTGGGCTTCTTCCATGAGCCGGGCGTTGTCCAGAGCCAGGGAGAGCCGATCGGCGATGGTGGAGGCCAGATCGACCAGGTGGCCGGGCAGTTCCCCTTCCCGGGTAATGTCGAAGGCCATCGCGCCCAACACCTGCCCGCGCACGACGATGGGCAGGCTCAGCCGGTAACCGCCGTCCTGCGGGGTCACCGTCGCCTTCCCGCTGGCGAAGGTCTCTTGCAGGGCCGGCGGCATCTGGTCGCTGGGGATTGGCTCCCGAGAAGCCGGGTCCAGGTCGTAGCCGAGGACGTTAGCCCCGCGTTCCCGGAAGAAGCGGCCCCAAACCACGCCCGCCGCCTGCCGCCGCAGCTGCTGGAGTTCTTCCGCATGGCGTTGAATGTGGGCGTAGAGCTGTTCCTGTTCGGCGGCGTGCTGTTCCAGCCGGCTGGTCAGCTCGCGGGTGTGGATGTTGGCGCTGAACAGCCGCGTCAGAGCGGTCAGCAACTCGACCGTTGACGGCGTGAAAGCCTCTGTACTGGCGCTTTGCAGGTCCACCACCCCAAACGTCTGGTCCCCGAACTGAAGGGGCAGGAGCAACTGGGCATAGGTGCCCGGCAGGAAACCCGCCCGCAGGTGGGCCAGGTCGGTGGCCCGCACCAGGATCGGCTGGCGCTCGCGGAAGGCCTGGGCCAGCGGCAGGTCAGCGCCTGCCGAGACGCGCCGCCCCTCCATCTGGGCGCGCTGGGCGGCCAGGCCGGTGCCGCTGCGCAGGTGCAGGAGGCCGGGGTTATCCGGGTCTTGCAGGTAAATCAACACCTGTTGCAGGGAGAAGGTGGCGTGCATCAGCGCGCCGAACTCCGCCATGATGGTCTCCCGGTCGGCCTGGCGGATCACGTCTTCGCTCAGGGTGACGACGGTCCCCAGCTTGTCCTCGGCGTCCAGCCCTCGGCGGAAGCACGCCCGGAATTCGCCCGCGGCCATGGCCTGAGCCGCCCCATAAACGCCGATCAGCAGCGCCGGGGGCAGCACGCCCGCCCCAAAGGACGGCAGGCGACCCAGCCCGTGGACATCGATGATTCCCAGGAGCGCCAGCCCTCCCAGGTCCAGCAGCGTGATGACCCCCACCCCCCGTCGATCCAACAGCATCCCGGCTGCTACCACCGGCAACGCCAGGCTCAGGGGCGCGGCGGTGCCCAGCCCGTAGTAAAACGTCAGGCCCAGCGTCAACCCCAGGGTATAACCGACGTACAGCCGGGCTGCCGCCTCCAGGTGCCCGTGGTTCAGCAGGATGGTCACGAGGGCCGCCAGGGCTATCAACAAGATGATGAGGGCGGCCAGCTCTGGCGCGACGTGGATAGGTCCCGTCCAGGTGGCGATGACGCCCAGGATGAGCGCCCCGGCCAGGATGGCCGCGGAGGCGTTCAGCCTGGCCAGCACCCCCGCCGTGCGCTGGGCGAGCGGATCGGTGTACGGGTAGCGAATGGCAAAAATCTGTCTCAGGGCGTCCATGCGTCACTTCCTAGGGTTCCTGCCCGTGGCCCGCTGGCGTCAGGAGCGGCGCGGCCTGTAGGCGGACCGAGGCGTGATGTGCGCCGAGCACCCGGCTGAGTTCGGCCAGGGTCACGCGCAGCATCTCGTCCACGTCCCCCACAGCCTGCAACCGCGCCCCCAGTTCGTTGATGGCGTGCTCCTGCTGGGCCAGCGTTTGCGTTTCGTCAAAGAGTCGGCTGTTATCCAGCGCCAGGGCCAGGCGGGCGGCCACGACCTCGATCATGTCCTGGGCATCTTGCGGGCTGATGCCGGCGGGCAGCGTCACTTCCAGAGCGCCCAGCACCTGCCCGCGCACGTCGATGGGGACGGCGATCACCGGGTTCTGGTCCTCGTCCTGGATCACCGGGCGCGCGGCCTGGGCGGCCTGGGTCAGGGCCGGCGTCCAATCGGTGCGGCGGTGCAGGTGCGCGCCCTCGACGGTGACGCCGAACTCGCGCGCGCTGCCGGCCAGATAATCCTCCCAGGCCCGCCCGGTGAGCTGCCGGTTGAGCCGTTCCACGGTGGCCAGGTTGGCCTGGGCCTCTTCGTAAAGGCGGCGGTTGTCCTCCAGGCTGGCCTGAATCTCGCCGAACAGGCGGGCGTTACTCACGGCAGCGGCGATCTGACCGGCCGCCACCTGGAGCGTTTCGATGTCCTGGTCGGTGAAGGCGTTGGGGCGCGTGCTCTGCACGTCCAGCGCGCCGATGACCCGGTCGCCTTCCCGGAGGGGCAGCGCCAGCTCCGAGCGGGTGGCGGCGAGGAATTCGTTTGTCCGGTGGATGGGATCGGTGCTGGTATCGGCGGCGTAGACCCGCTCGCCGCGCGCCATGACCTGCCCGATCACCGAGCGGGAAGCAACCGCCAGCTTGTGGCCGCGGGCCAGCAATTGCTGCCCGGCAGGGCCGGTGCTGGCGACCAGGTGGGCGTATTCGCCCTGTTCGTCCGCCAGGAAAATCTGCACATGGTCGATGTTCAGCCGTTCCTGGATCAGGTCGACCAGACGGGGCAACAGGGACTCGCTGCGCAGGTTGGTGTTGGCGATCTGGGCGAGGTCGGCCACCGCCCGCAACTGATGGGCGACGCGCTCGGCATTGTTGAGCGCATCCTCCAGGTTCCCCGAAAACAACCGCAGGATCAGGCCAGTGGTGATGATCATTACGCCAATAGCCGACGCGCCGGGCGAGAATACCTGAGGATCAACTGGCCCGGCAGGGCCGGCCAGCCCGTTGAGTTCGGCGTAGATCATGGCCAGGAACAGAATCAGGGAAAAGGGGGTGGCCAGCAGGCCGCCGGTCTTGCCAAAGAGCATGCCGGTCATCAGGATGCCCAGCAGCAACAGGGCCGCCCCGTAGCTGACCGCACCGGCGGTATACAGGGAGAGAATCGCCAGCCCGTAGACCAGCGCCGTGGACAGCAGCTGCGCCAGCAACATCCGGCCCGTGTGGCCCAGGTAGAGGACGGCGCCGATCAGCAGGGCTGCCCCCCCGGTGAACCAGTAGGCCACCATAGGGACGGGGACGCCCCGGATTCGCACCAGCACCTCCACCAGCAGCAGGGCCGTGGCGGCGATCAGCATCCCCGCGCTGAGACTGATCAGGGTGCGCGCGCGGAGGTAATCGATCCGTTCCGGGTACCGTTCGGCCAGGCGTGAATAATAGCGGCGGATGCGGGCGATCATGGGGTTGCCTCCTCCTCAGGGCCATCCGCGCTGGCTTCCAGGGACGGTGGTCGACCCAGTCGAATGGCCACCCGGGGCGCGTTGAGGGCGGTCTGTAAGCTTTGAGCAGCGATGGCCAGCGCGCTATCCATCCCGGCGGCGCTCTGCAGGCGGGCGCCAATGGCGTTGATCACCGCTTCCCGCCGGGCCATCCGCTGCGCGTTTTCGTACAGGCGGGCGCTTTCCAGGGAGAGGGACAACCGATCGGCCACATCCTGCACCAGGGCGGCTTCGTCGGCGCTCAGCGGGGACTCGCTGTCCAGTTCCAGTTCCATCGCCCCGATGACCTGGCCGCGCAGCCGGAGGGGCACGGCCACGCTCCGCTGGTCCGGCCCATCCGCCTGAACCAGCGCCTCCGTCGCGGCGGCGGTTTGCAGGCCGTCCGTCCACTGGGCGTTGGGCGTCATCGACCCGCTGCTGAAGTCGATGGTCAGCGCCGGGCTGAGGTCCTGGGCCTGGAGGTAATCCTGCCAGGCGCGCCGGGTCAGCCGCCGATTCAGCGCTTCAATCTGGGCGAGCTGGTGTTGGGCCTGTTCCACCAGGCGCTGGTTCTCGGCGATCACGCGCTGCTGGGCGGTGAACAGCCGCGCGTTGTCGATGGCGATGGCGATCTGGTTGGCCAGGGTTTGCAGGACATTGGCGTCGTCCGGGGTGAAGGCGGCGGCCCGGGTGCTCTGCACGTCCAGCGCGCCGATGATCTGGGTGCCGGAGACCAGGGGCAATGCCAGTTCGGCGCGGGTATTGGGCAGCAGTTCGTTGGCCCGGTGGACCGGGTCGCGGCTGGTATCGCGGGCCAGCACCGGCCTGCCCGTCTGCGTCACCTGTCCGATCACGCTCTGGCTGCCGACCGCCAGCTTATGCCCGCGTTTGAGCAACTCCCGCCCCGCCGGGCCGGTGCTGGCCCGCAGGACGGCATCCCGGCCCTCTTCGTCAATCAGGAAAATCTGGGCGTGATAGATGTCCTCAAAACGGTCGCGCACCAGGTTGACCGTCTCGGCCAGCAGGGTATCTTCATCCGTGCGGCGGAAGATGCGCTGGGCCACTTCGTGGCTCAGCTCGACCATACGCAGCCGTTGCATGCTCGCCTGTTCCCCCAGGCGAGTCAGACTGCGCTGCCAGCCCTGAGCCAGCAGATAACTCAAGCCCCCCACGGCGAGGGTGACGAGCGACAGGCTGCTGATATCTGAGAGCGTCTGGCCAACGCCGACCGTCTCCTGCACGCTCAGCGACACGATCCCGATTCCCACGATGGCTATCGCGGTGGCGACGAGCACCCCCCGCTCGTTGGTGAGCAGCGCGGCCACCACGATCAGCAGCGACGGGCCAACGGCGTCACCCGGAGCCACCCAGCCCGATCCCACGCTGGATAAAACGCCGACCAGCAGGCTGTTGGCCAGTAAGAGCCAGCGGGCAGCGTTCAACCGGCCCTGATGGACCAGCCACCATGCCGCCAGAATCATCCCCAGCATCGCGGCCACCAGCAGCACGTCCGCTGGCTCTAACTCAGTCGAGCCGTAGGTCCTGAAGATCAGCGAGGCCCAGATGAGCGGCAGGCTCAACAACAGGGTCCCCAGGCTGACGGCATAGGCCGCGATGGCCTGCCGCCGTTCGATCAGCCCTGGATAGGGAGTCAGATTAAATATCCGTGATACCCATTCTGGCATAACAGCGCTCCTTCAGGGGCGGCCTGGAGCCGCGCGCCTCACCAGCGGTCAGCAGCGATGGGCGCTCAACCGTCGGACGGGCCGCCATTGCCGTTGGGGCCGGCGGAGGGGATATCCTGTCCCGGCACGCCCAGGCGCACCCGCCCCAGCCGCGCCCCCAGCGTTTCCCCCAGTTCTTGCAGGGCGGTGTTGAGCAGGGCGGTGATGTCGGCCTGCTGCTGGAGCTGGGCGGCGATCACATTGACCCGTTCCTGGCGTCGGGCGCGCTGCTGCGCTTCCTGGAGCAGGCGGGCATTCTCCAGGGCGATGGCCGCGGCATTGGCCAGAGGGAGCAATCGGCTGGCCTCCTGGTCCGAGAAGGTGGCGGGGGCGTCGCTGGCCGCCCACAGCAGGCCCAGGCAGCGATCCCGCAAAACGATGGGTACGACCAGCTGGGCGCGTTGCCCCGGCATCCCGTCCAGCCCCGGCCAGCGAGGATCGCCCTGGGCGTCGGGGGTGACGGCGGTCTGTTGGGCGCGGGCCGCTTCCGCCAGCGCCGGGAAGGTCTCCAAGGGGAGCGCCCGGTTGAAGAAGTCCGGCCTGGCCGCCGGATCAGCCGCGGCCTGCCAGCGCACCACCCGCAGGCTGTCCCCCTCCAGCAGCGCGATGCTGGCCGTGCGGCTCGCCGGGACCAGCCGTCGGACGTAACCCGCTATTTCGTCCAGCATCGCCTCCAGGTCGGTCCGCGAGGTGAGCGTCAGCGAGATTTCGGCCAGCGTTTCGGCCAGGGCGCGCTGTTCGCGTTCGGCGGCCAGGAGCCGTTCGCGCTCCAGTTCGGCCTGTTTGCGGGCGGTGATGTCGCGGACGATGCCGACCAGCCCGATGATATGGCCCTCGGCATCGCGCAACGGAATCTTGGTCGTCTGCACCCAGATCAACTGACCGCTCTGGTTTTGGGTTTGCTCTTCGATCCCGATCAGCGGCTCGCCGGTGGCCATCAATTGCTGCTCGTCGTGGTAGAACTTCTGGGCCATTTCCTCCGGGAAGAAGTCGAAGTCCGACAGGCCGACCACTTCTTCCGGCGTCAGGGTGCCGGAGATCTGATAGGCGTGGGCGATGTTGTTCAGCAGGATGCGGCTCTGGCGGTCCTTGACGAAGATATAGTCGGGGAGGTTATCGATCAGGGTGCGGAGCATCGTGCGCTCCTGGGCCAGCGTTTCCTCTTGCTGCTTTTGGGCGGTGATGTCGCGGTTGATGCCGACGATCCCCACGATGTTGCCGTCTGTATCCCGCAGCGGCACCTTGGTGGTCAGCAGCCAGTGGATGTTGCCGTCCGGGTCGATGGTCTGCTCCTCGATGTTGATCTCGGGTTCCCCGGTCTGGAGAATGCGCTGCTCGTCGTCGTAATATTTCTGCGCCATCTCGCGGGGGAAAAAGTCGAAGTCGGTCTTGCCGGCCACCTCCTCCGGGGTGGAATTACTCAGCAGCCGGGCGTGCGCAATATTGTCGATGACGATGCGACTCGCGGCGTCCTTGATAAAGATATTGTCCGGCAGGGTATCGATCAGGGTGCGGAGCATCGTGCGCTCCTGGGCCAGCGTTTCCTCCTGCTGCTTTTGGGCGGTGATGTCGCGGGCGATGCCCACCAGGCCGATGACCTTCCCCTGGTTGTCCTTCAGGGGGACCTTGGTGGTGAGCGTCCAGGCAGTGGCCCGACCATCTGGGCCGAGGTTCGGCTCTTCGTGGGCGATCAGCGGCTCCCCGGACTGCAAGAGCGCCAGCTCGTCGGCGCGGTACCGCTCGGCCATTTCTTTCGGATAAAAGTCAAAGTCGGTCTTGCCGATCAGGTCGTCCGGGCTGGTCCCGCCCATGAGCTGCACGTGAGCCAGATTCGTGATCAGCAGGCGGCCCTCGGCATCTTTGACGAAGATGTAGTCCGGGAGGTTGTCGATCAACGTGCGCAGCAGGTTACGTTCCTCGACCAGCGCGGCTTCCGAGCGTTTAAGCTCATTGATCTCGCGGGTGATGCCCACCAGGCCGATGATCGCGCCGCTGTCGGGATCGCGCAGCGGGACTTTGGTGGTTGAGGTGTAGTTAACCTCCCCGTTCTCCAGTTCGCGGGCTTCCATCAGGCCGATGATCGGCTCACCGGTTTCCATCACACGCCGGTCGTCGATCATGGTCTGCTCGCCGAAGGCCATGCCGAACAGGTCCTGGTCGGTTTTGCCCAGCCACTCGGTGTGGCCCATCAGGCGCAGGTCCTGCTCCATCTTGTCACTGATACGGATGAGGCGACACTCGCGGTCCTTGAAGTAGATGCTGTCAGCGCTGCTGCCGAGCAGGGCATCCAGAAGCGATTTTTCGTGGCGCAGCGCGTCCTCGGCTTCCCGGCGCTCAGCCATGGCGTCCGCGTGGTACAGCGGCAGGGCCATGGCCTGCGCCGCCGCTGGCAGCGCTGACGAAAGCGCCTCAGCCATGATCTCGCCAGCGGGCAGGTGGACCAGCAGGGCATGCGTGCTCGTCTCGTCCGGGTGCCCGGCGGCGAACGGAAAACATCCCAGCTGGCCGGTCAGCGGCGGCGGGGCGGGGACGGTCGTGGCCTGGTCCGCCAGCAAAACCTCCTGCACCGATGACTCGGCAGCGGGCAGGTCGGGGGCGGCATCGGCCAGACTTCCGGCCTGGGCCAGACAGGAAACTCCCCCGGCATGACGCCGGTAAAGCGCCGCGCCACCCAGGCCCGGCAGTTCGACCAGCAGCGTGCCCAGCAGGTCGGAGGCCAGCTGGGGGGAAACCGCCCTTCGCCGGGCAGTCTGGTGGAGGGCGGTGATCACCTGGAGCAGCGCTGCCGGGGAAGACTCGTTTGCCATGGCCAGCCTCTCCTCGATGGTGGGGCCTAGCGCCATTCCCAGACCGGCTCGCCGGCCAGGATGCGTCTGATCTGGTCCGGGAAGCGGTCCGGATTGAGGGGTTTGCCCAGGAAGCCGTCAAAGCCCGCCTGTTGCGCCTTACGCATCTGGGCTTCACTGGCCTCGGCGGTGACAGCCACGATCAGGGTGTCCTGGAAGCACGGACTGGCCCGCAGCTTTTGCAGCGCCTGGTAGCCGTCTTCGTAGGGCAGGCGGATGTCCATCAGAATCAGGTCCACGCGGGGCAAAGTATCCGCAAACTGGACCACCTGCCAGCCGCTGGTTTTCCATTCACAGTTGCACACGCCCATGAAGGTCAGCATGCGCGCCATGAGCACAAAATTGGGGACGTTGTCTTCCACCACCAGGACGAAGGCCTCGGTGGGATCGGTTGCACGTTGGGGGGAGGATTCGGGCATAATCTGTGTCAGCTCCTCAGGTAACGCCGTACCTCAGCCGGAAAACTGTCCACGTCGATGGGCTTGGGGATATAACCATCACAGACTTCCAGGGCGCGGCGACGGTCATCGTGCATCACGTTGGCCGTAATGGCGATGACAGGCACGTGTCGCAGCGCCGGAATCTGGCGCAGGTTGCGCGTGGCGGTCAGGCCGTCCAGTTCGGGCATGCTGAGGTCCATCAGGATCAGGTCCGGCACCAACTGCCGGGCGACCTCAATACCCTCCGCCGCGTCCCCGGCCTCGACGACTTCCAGGCCGTCGGCTTCCAGAATGCGGCGAACCAGGGTGCGATTGGACAGATTGTCTTCAATGTACAGGATTCGTGCGCTCATGAACTGCTCCCAGTGACAGCGCAGGACAGGGCACTGATCACCATTAGTTTAGCACAAAACTAAAATGGCGACAGTTACGATTCTAAAACAAGTCTAAATTCTTTGGCGAGGGCCAGGCAATAGCAGAAAAATGAGAAGGGCGGCAGGTCGGTGGCAAACCGATGCTGTCGTGATACAATTGGCCGGCAATTGTGGAGCCATAATGTATCTATTGTATGCGGGCTTGAGGGGAGTTGGCAATGGCTTCGGCTGCCGGGAACAGTCGTTACACGCCCGAACGGGTGCTGGTCATCGTCGCCCATCCTGACGATATTGAGTTCAGTTGCGCCGGGACGGTCGCCCGCTGGGTCCGCGAGGGGGCGGTGGTCCGCTACGTGCTCTGCACCAGTGGCCAGGTGGGCATCAAAGACCCGACCATCACGCTGGAGGAGGCCGCCGCCATTCGCGAGCGCGAGCAGACAGCGGCAGCCCGGGTGGTGGGCGTGAATGATCTGGTTTTCCTGCGTCACCAGGATGGCATCCTGGAAAACACCATTGAGCTGCGCCGCCAGCTCGTCCGCGAGATCCGGCGCTTCCGCCCGGAGGTGCTGATCACGGGCGATCCGACGGCGGTTTTTGTCGGGGAGAGTTACATCAATCACCCCGATCACCGGGCGGCGGCCGGGGCGGCGCTGGACGCCGTCTTCCCGGCGGCGGGCATGCCTGCGTTGTTTAAGGAACTGGAGGTGGAGGGCCTCCAGGCGCACGAGACGCGCAAGGTGTACATCACCACCTGGCAGAACAGCGATACCTGGGTGGACATCAGCGACACCATCGATCTCAAGGTCGCCGCGCTGAAGGAGCACAAGAGCCAGATGGGCGACTGGGACCCCACCGAGCGCATCCGGCAGTGGGCCGCTGAGCGCGCCAAAGGTAAGGAGATGGCCTTCGCCGAGACGTTCCGCGTGATCACGCTCAAGAACGACGAGGACTGGGCGCGTTGCCGGGGCCATGTCTTCGCCGACGAATGTGAGGAGCCGGAGACGGAGACCCAGGCCGTCACCAGCGCCGGGCGGTAAGATGATCGGGGCGACGGGCGGTCGCCCCTGGCGATGATCAACCGACCATTCCCAGCAGCCGCTCCCAGGCGGCCTGTTCGCAGTCGGCCTGGGCCGCGAACCATGCCCGCAGCTCGTCGTCCAGCAGCGGGGCCGGGTCATCCAACTCCGACAGTTCCTTAAACCACTGCCCTTTGGCTTCCCAGCCGTCGGCGATGCCCCAGAACTCGTCAGCGCTGGACTTCAGGCGGGCGTCGCCGGTGAGGTCCGCCGCCTCGCCCAGGAAGCGGCTGAACATATAACGGAAGGCCCCGCCGCCCGTCCCCCCGACCGGCGTGATAAAAATGTAGGCGTTAAACAGCGCCCACTTCAGGCCGTGCCGGTCCATCCGCTTCGGCCATCTGACGACCTCCTCACCCGCCTTGCGGATGCCGGCCACGCCGATGTTGCGGATCGGCGGGTGCAGCATGTCGTGCGCCTGTTCGCGGATGGCGGCCCGCACCTCGTCAGGGGTAGGCAGGCGCTTGCCGCTGAAGTCGAAGGTGAACCAGCAATGCCTGGGCGGGAAGGGCTTATGGGTGGAGCCGCGCGCCCGCGCCAGCGCCTCCAGCGAGACCGGGTGCAGGTCCGCCTCCCGGTCGGCGATCAACACCTGGCGCATCTCCGGATCGTAACCGCAGACCACGATCACGTGTCCGCCGAAGTGGTAGTCCGTCCCCCCGAAATCGAAGTAGGGCAGGAAACCCATATCCACCTGGAGCACGACCGGCTGTCCCGATTGGAGCATGTCCAGCAGCGCCCTCTCCGCCTTGCGGGCGCTGGAGGTGTAATGATCCGCGACGACGACGCCGGTGCGCCGTCCGGCCAACACGCCGAAGGCCAGCTCCCGCGAGACGCGCCGCCCGCCGAAAAATGGCGGCTGGCCCTTAAAATGCCAGTAGCTGAAGCCCACGCCGCCGTCCAGCCCCAGCAGCAGGTCCTCGCTGAGGTCGTGGCCGTTAAAGGCGTAGACATGGCGAAACGATCCGGTCACGCAGTGATGGGTCTCAAAATGTTGGAAACCAGCCAGCGGTTCGAGCGCCATCGGATAATCCCTCCTGCCGGCGATCATTTGACCTATAATAGAACAGATGTGCTATTCTGGCAAGGGACACCAGCCTCGCTGCAACAGTCGCCGGCGACGCCGAAACGACCGTTCCTCACCCGCCCATCGCCCTGGATGCAGTGGCCCTGGGCCTGACCTCACGTGATCACCTTCAGCCAGCCGCCGTCCACGTAGTATGTCGCGCCGACGCAGTAGCTGGCCTTCTCCGAGCACAAAAAGACGAAAAAGTGCGCCAGTTCCTCCGGCGTGGCAAAGCGGCCGATGGGCGCGTTGTCTCTGGCGATCTGGTCCAGGTATTGCTGGGGGGTCATGTCCTGGCCTTCGGTCAGGAGGGTGGCGGTCTTGTACCAGTCCGGCGTCAGGACCAGGCCCGGATTGATGGTATTGACCCGGATGTTATGGGGGATCAGCTCGTTGGCCAGGCATTTGGAGAACATGACCAGCGCCGCTTTGGTGGTGTTGTAGATCGGCTCATAGCCGAGCGGCTGGGTGGCGCAGATCGAGGCGTTATTGAGGATCACGCCGCCGCCCCGCCGGATCATGGCCGGGGCCAGCGCCCGCGACAGGCGGACGGCCGCCATGACGTGCAGGTCCCAGTAGTATTGCCACCGCTCGTCCGGCGCGTCCAGGATTTTTTCCTCGCTGCCCGTTCCGGCGTTGTTGATCAGGATGTCCGCTCCGCCGAATTCGGCCTGGATCGCCGCCACAAAGCGGTCCACGTCATCGGCCCGGCTCACATCCGCCCGCACGCCAATGGTCCGCACGCCGTACTGGGCGGCGATCGCCCCGGCCCGCTCCCGGACGCGCTCCTCCTGGCGGGCGCAGAGGGCCAGGTGCACGCCTTCCTGGGCCAGCCCCTCCGCCACGGCCAGCCCGATCCCCACGCTGCCGCCGGTGATGACGGCCACCTTATCTTTCAGTCCGAGGTCCATTCCGTTTTGCTCCTTTTCGCGACGGCGGATTCACGTTGCCGCTCCCGCTTACAGGCCGGTCAATCCAGCTCGATCATCACCTTCATCGTCTTCCCGCCCGCGCCCTCGATGAAGTGGTAGGCGTCCGCGTAGTCATCGAACGGGAAGCGGTTGGTGATCAGGGGGTCGAGCTGCATCTCCCCGCTGCTCACCAGCTCGATGGCCCGCTCGTAGTCGGGGCGCTGGTACATCAGCGTGCCCACCAGGCTCAGTTCCCGGTCCTGCACCAGCCCCAGGTTGACGCGCGGCCTCTCCCCAAAGACGCCGACGACCACGATGGTGGTGCCCTTGCGGGCGTAGTCGATGGCCTGGGTGATGGTGGCTTCCACGCCCACGCATTCCAGGATCAGGTCGGCGCGCGCCGGGCCGAAAGCGCGCAAAATAGCCGCTTCCAGGTTTTCCTGCTGGGGGTTGACCACGAACTCCAAACCGCACCGCCGGGCCATGTCCAGCTTGTAGTCGCTGATGTCCGTGATCATAACCGCCTGCGCGCCGGACGCCCTGGCGACCTGGGCGGTCAGCTGGCCGATGGTCCCCGCGCCGAGCACCAGCACCTTTTTGCCGGACGCCCCGCCGCCCCGCCGCAGGGCGTGCACGCCGACGGAGACCGGCTCGATCATGGCCGCCTGGTCCAGTGAGACAGTCGCCGACAGCTTGAGCACCTTGTCCGCCGGGATGGGGAAGTATTCCTGCGCCGCCCCGCCGGTCTGGAAGCCCATCACCTTGAGCGATTCGCAGATGTGGTCCATGCCGTGCGTGCAGGGGTAACAATGGCCGCAGGTGACCTGAGGCATGAAGGTCACCGGGTCGCCGGGCGCGAAGCCGGTCACGTCGCGGCCCACCGCCGCGATCACGCCGGAGACTTCGTGACCCTGCACCACCGGGTAGCTGGTGTAGGGGTGCACGCCGTGCCAGACGTGGATGTCCGAGCCGCACACGCCGATCCGCCGGGTCTGGATCAGGACTTCGTCGGGGCGGGGGCTGGGTTTCTCCACCTGGCGGAATTCGATGTGGCCGGGGGCGGTCATCACTGCCTGTTTCATGGGGTCCTCCTTTTTCCTGGGTAATGGGCGACGGCGGCGTGGCCGGGAAGCCGTGCCAGTTTCGCATAAGGGGAAATGTATCGTACACTATCAGTGGTGCCCTTGAGCGCCGTTTCGGTGGCGTCTGTTGGCAGGAGAGCGTCATGCCTGTGCGCAAGGTCTTGCTGGCTCTGAGCCTGATTGTACTGCTTCTGATCGGCTGCACCAACCGCCTCCCGCCCGTCATCCCCACGGTGGCCCAGCTGCCGACAGCGACGCCGGTCCCGCCCACGCCGACCCCGCACGCCCTGCCGCCCACCTGGACGCCCTCGCCCCCGCCCCCGCCTTCCTGTGACCAGGTGATCGCCCGCGCAGCCGCGGCGGCGGCCCCCACGTGCCAGGAGGCGGGCATCGGGGAGGCCTGCCTGGTGGCGGTCCGGGCCGGGGCCAGCGCCCGCGCCGACAATGTGGCCGTGGATTTCGTCGCGCCCGGCGACCGCGCCCCGCTCACCCTGGTGGGCAGCGTCTACACGCTGGCTTACGACCCTGCCGGCCATTCCTGGGGCCTGGCGACGATCCGGGTGCCGGCCGATCCGCCGGGGGTCGCGCCGGGGCAGTGGGTGACGGCGGTGATGTATGGCGACGCGACGATCACCGATACCGGCGCGGGAACGGCCCCCTTCCAGGACATGATCGTGCGGACCGGCTATGAGGACTCGCAGTGCGCCCGCGCGCCGCTGCCCGCCGTCATCTTCCAGAACAGCACCGGGCAGGAGGCCGGGCTGACCATCAACGGCCTGGCGGCTCGCTTCACCGGGACGGTCCTGGTGCGCGCCCAGGCCAACGGGCAGATGCATCTGGTGGTGCTGTCCGGCCAGGCGCAGGTGACCGCCCCCGATGGCTCATCGCTGACCGCGCCCGCTGGGGCGGAAGTCCACACGCCGCTGGGCGGGGGTACGGGCTTCGCCGCGGTCGGTCCGCTGGCGCTGGTGCCGCTCAACAACGCCCAGATCGCCTACCTGCCGCTGGCTGCCCTGCCGCAGACGGTGGCCATCGGCCCGCCGCTTCAGCCGACCGCCATCCCCCGGACGGCAGCCGCGCCCACCGGACCCGCCGCTGGCGGCCAGGTCCAGCTGCCGGGGGTGCCGACCGAGGAGCCTTCTCCGACGCCTGCTGTCCCCTTCCAGGGCACGCCGCCGGACGGCATCCGGACCTATAGCGGGAAGCGGATCACCCCCGGCCAGACCGTCACCGGCAGCATCCCGGCGGATGGCCGCGACGCCTGGGTGTTTGAGCCGGTTGGCCTGGCTCCGGATTCCTATGACTCCTTCGAGGTGCAGGCGCTGGGCGGCTGGGACCCGGTCCTCACCATCGAGTCGGCCACCTGGGGCGTGTACGCCGCCGATTACGACGGCAGCCCAGGCGAGGTGGAGGTTTATACGGCTTCCCTGGCGGGCAGCGGCGGCGACTGGCGCATTGTGATCCGGGATGCCCAGGGCCGTCCGGGCGGTTACATCCTGCGCTATACCTGCTTTGGGCCGTGCGCGGGGGATTAAAGAGGGCGGCGTTGCCGCATCCGGTTTTTTTCCTCTGGCTGCCGGAGGCGAGCACGCCCGGCGGCCTGGCAAGTGTCCTTGGGGAGGTGCTCATGGCTACCAGTCAACAGTGGGAATACCTGTTCGTGCACATCGGCCATGCCGGGGGCTTTCATGGGGCCAGCTGGCGGCCCTACCAGGTGAATGAGCGCGTGTTGCCGAACTGGGAAAAAGGGCCCCTCTGGCACGTTTACTTCCAGGAGTTGGGATCGCAGGGCTGGGAGTTGGTGGCCGTTGACGAAACGCTCCTGGACAACAAGATGGTGGGGGGCAAGGTGGCCATCTTCAAGCGGCGGAAGGGCGGGCCGGCCGCCAGCGCGCCGCCGTTCATCACCGAGTAGGGGATTCCGCCAGGGTATGGCAAGCGCCGACCAGTGGTTGCGAAGGGGGGAGTTTAACCGATGATGCCGGAAGGGGCCGGGGAGATCGTCGACCGGGCGCTGGTCCACCTGCGCCAGCTGGCGGTGGATATCGGCCCCCGACCGTCCACGCGGGCGGGCGAGCGCCGGGCCGCCGAGTACTGCGCCCGCGTCCTGCAGGGGGCCGGGCTGCGGGACGTGCGGCTGGAACCCTTCCGCAGCGGACGCTCCACCTATGCCCCGTACAGCCTGGCCATCGGCCTCGGCCTGCTGGGAAACCTGCTGACGGGGCGGAGGCCGGGCCGGTGTGGGATGCTGGCGGCGGCGCTGCTCAACGGGCTGGGGGCGGGCGGCTTCTACGCCGAGGCCAACTTCGACGACAACTGGATGCGCCGGTTGCTGCCCACCGGCCCCAGTCAGAACGTGGTGGGGGTGGTGCCAGCCGTCGGCGAACGGAAGCAGCGGGTGGTGCTGCTGGCTCACCTGGACACCCACCGCACTCCTCTCGTCTACCAGAGTCCCATCTGGCTGAAGCTGTTTTCCACCCTGGTCGGGGCGGCCTTCGCCAGCCTGGTGGTGAGCGGGGTCGCCGCTGGCCTCGGCTACTGGCGGGGTCGCCCGGCGGCAGGCTGGATCGGGCGGCTGGGCGCGGCCTGCCAGGCTTTCGCGCTGGCCCTGACCCTCCAGGCCGAGACGACGCCGTACACCGCTGGCGCTCACGATAACGCCTCCGGCGCGGCGGTCATCCTGGCGCTGGGCGAGCGCCTGGTCCAGGCACCGTTGCAGCATGTCGAGGTGTGGATTGTCCACACCGGCTGCGAGGAACTGGGGGCCTATGGGGCGAGCGCCTTGCTGGACGCCCACGGCCCGGCCCTGCGCGACGCTTACTTCCTGGACTTTGACATGGTGGGCCTGGGGCGACCGACTCTGCTCACGCGGGAGGGGTTGCTGCGGAGTTACCGGCCCGATCCGGGCTTCCTGGCAATGGCGCGGGAAGTCGCCGCCCAGTATCCGGGCCTCATCGCCGGGGAGCACGAGGGCGGAGCCTATACCGACATGGGCGTGATCATCAAGCGGGGCTTCCGGGGGCTGGTCATCGATTCCCAGCTGCCGCCCGGCCACCCGGCGACGCCGTACCTGGGCTACTGGCACCAGCCCCGCGATACCTTCGACCAGATCGAACGGGACTGCCTGGCGGCCGCCGGCGCGTTTGGCTGGGCGCTCCTGAGGCGCATCGATGAACAGTGGGCTTCCTAAGCGGGAGGCCAGCGGGGGGGAGCGGCCTGGGACCTGACGGTCAGCCGTCGCCTTGCCGGGGGGCGGCCTCACCGCTGGCGGCGCTGGGGGCCTCTTCCGGCCTGAGCTGGCTCTCGGCCTCGGCGACGGCTTGCAGGGCGGTGGGAGTGCCGAAGCGGCGCAGCGCGGCCAGCGCCGTCCGGCGCACCTGCGGGTGGGCGTCTTCCAGCGCTTCGATCAGGCCGCGCGTGGCCCAGGTGGCCCCTAACTGGCCCAGGACGGCGGCAGCGTTGCGGCGCACCTGCCATTCGTCCCGGTGCAGGGCCGCCAGCAGGGCCACGGCGGCGGGCGCGCTTTTGAGCTTGATCAGCGCTTTGGCCGCCGCGTACTTGCCGTCGTCGGGCATGGCCGGATCGCGGAAGATGGCCATCAGCGCTTCCACCGTGGAGCGATCGCCCAGCCGGCCCAGGGCTTCCGCCGCTCCCAGCACGTCTTCCAGCCGGGGGCTGTAGAGCATGACCAGCAATTCGCTGATGTTCCGGGCCTCAATCAATTCCTGGAGGCGGTCGTCGCGGGTGAGATATTTGAGGGCTTCGATGATGCTGTTCTGGGCTGGCCAGTCGTCTTCGACGGCCAGCGCGGCTTGCAGGGCGGGGAGGGCTTTGGCGGCATCCAGGATGCGCAGGGCCGTTGCCGCGCGCCGACGGATATCGGCATCGGGGTGGGTAAGCGCCTCGATCAACCCGTCAATATCGCGACGGGCCTGCAACTGCCAGATGTTCGGGGTTTCCGTGTTCACCGTGCCGACTCCGCGAACCGTCCGCACACCACCGGCATTGTACCATAGTTGCCCATCCGGGGCGCGCTGGGATATGGGCGCGACCAGCGGGGAGTCGCCGGAGACCCGCGTTTATGGTGAAACCTTCTCGCCTGAACAACGTATTATAATGGTAGATACCAGTGACCATTCATCGCGCTTGAGCGGTGAATACTGATGGCTGACAAGGAGTGAACCATGTCTGACCAAGAGAATCCTGAGGTTCAGGAAGACAAGAAGACCTTTGCGGAGGAACTCAACGTGGCCGGGAATCAGCTGGTCAAGGAAGTCGAGCGCCTGATCAACGAGGGCAATGTCCGCCGCCTGATCATCAAGCAGGACGACAAGGTGCTGCTGGAAGTATCGCTGACGCTGGGTGTGATCGGCGCGGGCGCGGTGGCCATTTTCGCCCCCTGGTCGGCGGTCATCCTGGCGGCGGTGGCCGCGCTGGCTGCGGCGGTGGCCCGCGTGACCATCGTCATCGAGCGCCTGGAAGAGGGCGAAGTCGACGACATGGAAGAGCCGCCCGCCGCCCAGGGTTAGTTCGTCGTTCCTCCCATCATCTGGATTCCGACAGCGTCTCCACCCGGTGGGGACGCTGTTCTGTTATCCCCGGCCTGGAGCGCGGCCGCTCTGGCAGCGGCGGCGACAGCGCGAATTTTTTTCGCCGCCAGCGCGCCCCTGGTCCAGGCGGATGATCGGACGCGGGCCTGGCCTCTGGCGGTTAGAATCCACAAACTCAGGCCGGGAAAGCAGCGGGTGTGCTGTCCAGAGGAGCCTGCCAGCGCGCTTCCACCGGTCCGCGGGGGGCCGGGCTGTCTAAGCGGGGGAACGGCCTACAATATCTGGCTCAAAAACAGCTTGGTCCGCTCGTGCTGGGGGTTCTGGAAGAAGTGCTCCGGCGTGCCCGCCTCCACGATGCGGCCCTCGTCAAAAAAGATGATGCGGTCGGCCACCTCGCGGGCGAAGCCCATCTCGTGGGTGACCACCAGCATGGTCATGCCGCTGAGGGCCAGCTCTTTCATCACGTCCAGCACTTCTTTGATCATCTCCGGGTCGAGGGCGCTGGTCGGCTCGTCGAACAGCATGATCTTGGGGTCCATGGCCAGGGCGCGGGCGATGGCCACGCGCTGCTGCTGGCCGCCGGAGAGCTGGCCCGGATACTTGTGCGCCTGCTCCGGGATGCCCACCCGCTCCAGCAGACTCATGGCGCGGGCCTCGGCTTCTTCCTTGGGGCGGCGGCGCACCCAGCGCTGGGCCAGGGTGACGTTTTCCAGCGCCGTCAGGTGGGGGAACAGGTTAAACTGCTGAAAGACCATGCCGATCTCGCGGCGGATGGCGGCGATGTTACGCACGTCATGGCCCAGCTCCATCCCGTCGACGATGATCGTGCCTTCCTGGTGCTCTTCCAGGCGGTTGATGCAGCGGATGAAGGGCGATTTGCCCGATCCCGATGGCCCGCAGATGACAACTACTTCCTGCGGGTACACGTCCATGG